>JAXIPA010000230.1:0-14648 GCA_045403145.1 Nitrospirota bacterium
CGAGAAACTCCTTGAGGGTCACGCTGAGATCCAGGCTCGAGTTGATGATCATGTCGATGGCATGGAGCGCAGCGAGGTGGTCGAGACGGCTTCGGGCCTGCCCCTCCGCTTTCTTTCGAGCGGTGATGTCCTCGCCGGAGCTCATGGAACCCGTGATTCTGCCCTGCTCGTCTCTCACCAGGGTGTTGTACCAGGCGAGGATCCGCTCCTCGCCGGATTTCGTTATCACCGGGAACTCGAAGTATTCAAGAGAGCCGTCCTGTCCCGATAAAAGCCGCGTAAAGATGGAGTGCGCCTCGGCTCGCGTCCGTTCCGGTATGAAGCTCTCGAAAAAGTTTTTCCCGATGATCTCCTCCTCCTCATAGCCCAGAATCTCGCTTCCCTTTTTGTTGATGAGGCTCACCCTCTTATCGGCGTCGATGACCACGATGATGACGCCGGCAACGTCAAGATACTGCTCCGCGCGCGCTTTTTCCTGCTGCAAGGCCTTTTCGGCGGCCATACGCCGGGAAACATCCCGGAAGATGCCCTGCACGATCTGTTTCCCGCCCGCAGTGACGACGCTGACGCTGATTTCCACCGGGATGTTGCGGCCGTCATGATGCAGGATACAGAAATCGCCGGCCATTGCGCTTCCCGCTCCCAGAGATTCCTGCAGCAGCGTCCGGCACCGGTCTGCGTCGTTTCCGGGATGGAGCGCCGTGATATGGCTGCCGATGAGCCGGGACGCCGGCAGGCCCGTGAGCTCCTCGATTTTCCGGTTCACTTCGAGGATGTTGCCGGTCCCGGCATCGGTGATGACGATCCCGTCGTTCGCGCTCTGCATGAGCATGTGGTATTTATCCTCGGTAGCGCAGAGGGCGGACTCGGCTTTTTCGCGGATGCGGAATTCGCGCCGCGCAAGAAGATAAAGGAGGAGAGCGCTCGCTGCGACAAATACCCACCCCTTATAGGTTTGCAGCACGGATAATCTGTGTGTGTCTGAGACGAGCGTTTCGAGAATGCGGTCCGAAACCGCGATCCAGAAGCCCCCGAAGAGGAGGTAGAGAAGCGTGATCCGAAAAACCGGATGCCCGATGAATTGTTTAATCTTTTGCATAACCACACTCTAGGTTGCGCCGGTATTTCATCCTTTTTTAATATTTTACCACTTTGTTTGATGAAAGAGAACCCCCTCTCGGGAGGGGGTTTGGGGTTTTTTTGAATGGCGACCAGAAGGTGTGAAGGGTTCTGCAGGCTGTTGAAAAAGTGCCGATACCATGAACAACGCACCCTAAAGGTGCGGCTACCTTGACACAAATCAAAATATTAGAATCTGGTAGCCGCAGGCTTTAGCCTGCGCAAACTGCTTTTCAACAGCCTGTTAGACGATGCCGATAAGCTGAAGGTCGAAGGTCAGGTCTTTTCCGGCAAGCGGATGGTTCGCATCGAGCGTCAGGGTCGTATCGCTCACGGCCGTGACCGTGACCAGCAAGGTCTGGTCGTCCATCTGAGTCATCTCGAGCCGCTGGCCGACTTCCGGGTTCAGGTCCGGCGGAAGAGTACCGCGCTCCACGGTCACGATCCTGTCCTCACGGCGCGGGCCGTAGGCCTGGTCCACCGGGATCGTGGCGGTCCTGGATTCGCCGGTGTTCATGCCGATCACCGCCTGCTCGAACCCGGCAATGACCTGCCCCTTGCCGATGGTGAATTGCAGCGGATGACGGTTCAGGGAGGTGTCGAAGACGGTCCCGTCCGCCAGCTTGCCCGTATAATGTATGCGCACGGTGTCGTCCTGTTTGGCTTGAGTCATGTGTTCTCCTTTTTATAGATGAAGGTCTAAAGTCTTACGCCCGGAAGCTTGTTCTGGTCCGGTAGCGCGATTATTAGTGCAGCAATTTACCCCTTCTTGCCGATTCCTGCAACTGTTTCTTCATAATTGGAACGGTCTTGACTTAAGCCGGGCCATGCGATATTGTGTCCATACGCGCGGGGTAATCCGGAGAAGCCGATTATCGCGCCTGTCAAAGCTCGATACCGATGAGAGGACTCATGACAAAAACGAAAAAGGATAAACCGCTGCCAAAACCGTCGACCACGCCCTTCGGCGGGAAAAAGGCGTTTGCCCGGGAAGAGGATCAGGAGCCGCTTACGGCGGATCGTATGGCAGCCGCCATGGCCGAAGGGAAGCTTGACGAATTTCTCCAGCAGGAAATGCCCGACAACGAATATGCCAGGAATCTGGCGACCATGATGATGGGCATGACCGGGATGATGCCCGTGGCGGGCGCGCCAGCGGGAACACCGGAAGGCGCGTTACCCGAGCAGACGAGCGCAGGCGAGGTTCCCGAGGATGTTCGAAAGGCCGCTCTGAGCGGTGATGCGAAGGGGCTGGTGGACCTGCTCAGGCGGGAGCACAGGAAGCGAGGTTCGGGAGCGGGGGAGGAAGTACCGGAAACAGCTGCAGCGGAACCGGTAAAGACGCAAGACATACCCGCCATTGACAAGGAGCTTGTCGACGCCCTTGTTCAGATCGCAAAGGATAACAGTGTTACCCCGGACTGGATCATCCTGCGGGCGATCAAGGTCTATATTCAGGAGCACCGGAAGACCGGGAAGTTATAGCAGAGGGTTGGAACTATATGCTGTATAAGACCATAACAACAGCAGTTTTGTTTGCGGCTCTTATCGCCACGGCCGCAGCGGCCGAGGAAAAAAAATGCCGGTCTCTCGATGATATAGAGAATTACTGGAAGTCCTTTCTGCAGAATACGACACAGGAGTCCCGTGTCAGCACCTTGTGCCGGCAGAACAGGCAGGCGCTGGATCTTATCCATCGGGATGCGGACAAGAAAGGGTCGAAGAAATCAGACGAAGAAGTAGCGACTGACGAACGCAGGAAGTGCACCTGGGAATACCTCTCCCTTGTCTACAGATTGTGCCAGGATACGGAGCGCTCGCTTGGCCTTTTCCATTTGGATGAGGCCAGGAAGTCTGCAAAGATGCCGGCTCAGGAAGAGGCGACCAATGAACACAAGAAGCTGGCCCGGGAATACCTCGGCAATGAGGTGGTGGACAAAGAGTTGCCGGAAGTGAAAATACTTAAGCCGGGGAACTTTGTTTATGAGTTTGTTTTAAAAAAAGGCGAGCAGACCAGCTCATGGATGGAAGGGGAAAGCGAAACAACCACCCATGTCTATATTTTCGAAACCACGAACTACGCATTCGAGGTCCGCTTCAAAAACGGCAACATTGTGAGGGTATGGGACGGCGAGAGGGTGCCTAAAAAACCGGATGGACCTTTTAAAATATTCGCTACCGACGATACGATCGTATTGATAAGGCTTGACTGACGATATCCTGGCAACGCCCGACCCGATGGGCGTGGCCATACCCATGCCCCGATTACAGGGAGGCCGCAGATGGCGGAAAACAGAAAAATCCGGAAAGTGTTCAAAAGCAGGCCCACGCTCGAAGGAGCGGGGGTCCATCTCAGGCGGGTGTTCGGAAACAGCGAGGTCCCGCTCTTCGACCCGTTCCTCTTACTCGATGATTTCCGCAACACCGATCCCTATCAATACATCAAAGGCTTTCCCTGGCACCCCCATCGCGGCATCGAGACGATCACCTATGTCCTGACCGGCGATGTCGAGCACGGCGACAGCATGGGAAATAAGGGTGTCATCACGTCGGGCGACATGCAATGGATGACCGCGGGGAGCGGCATCATTCACCAGGAAATGCCCCAGGGAGACGATAACGGCGTGATGGAAGGGTTTCAACTCTGGGCCAACCTCCCGAAGACGCACAAGATGATGGACCCCCGGTACCGCGACATCAAAAGCTCCGAGGTACCCGAGGTCGTGACAAAGAGTGGCGCAAAGGTCAAGGTCATCTGCGGGATTGTGGAGGGAAAGCAGGGCCCGGTCAAAGACATCGTCATCGATCCTGAATATCTCGACGTCACAATGCCGGCCCGCACTGAATTCGTCCACAAGACCAAGCGGGGCCGCACGGTCTTCGCCTACGTGATCGAAGGCAAGGGCGTCTTCTGCAACGAGAAGAACCCCTTTGCCTACGACGCCCTGGGCGAGAACTACTTCGACATGGAGCGCGATCCCTACATCCACAACGGGACCGCGGTCCTCTTCGGCGACGGCGATCAGGTGACGGTCTCGGCGCAGGGCGAACCGGTCCGCTTCCTGCTCATATCAGGCAAGCCCATAGGCGAGCCCGTGGCCTGGTACGGCCCCATCGTGATGAACACGGAAGAGGAATTGAAGCTGGCGTTCGAAGAGTACCGGGAAGGCACGTTCATTAAGCATGGCAGCAAATTTTGATGGTTTAGTAAAAAGCCTTGTTTTACGCTTTTGACGTCATTCCGGCTTGTCCGGAATCTTTCTTATTCTATGCATTATGTGACAATACGATTCCCGACAAGCGGGAATGACGACTTTTTACGAATCTGTCAATCTTGACTATCTCTTAAACGTCCGGTAACCAGAGGGTTATCACATGAAAAACGTCTTTGAACCTTGTTCGCTCGGAACCCTTACCCTCAAAAACCGGATCATCCGCTCTGCCACGCACGAGGGCATGGCGCATGCCGACGGGGCCCCTACGGACGATCTGCTGAAGACTTACCGCAGCCTTTCAATAGGCGGCGCAGGCGCGATCATTACCGGCTATGTGAGCGTGAAGCAGAACGGCAGGACCTTCCCGAACATGCGCATGTTCGACGGCGACGCTTATGTCGATGTCTACAAATCCATCAACGACCAGTTGCGGCAGTACAACACGCCAATGATCCTCCAGATCGCCCACGGCGGCAGTAGGTCCATGTCCAGGATCACCGGCCGGGAAGTGGTGAGCGCGAGCCCTCGCAGGAAAAACGACTACGGCGACAGAGTGAGAGAAGCAAGCGACACGGAGATCAAGTCTATCATCGATGCATTCGTGGCCGCGATCGTTCGCGCGAAGGCGGCCGGGTTCAACGGAGTGGAGCTCCACGCTGCCCATGGCTATCTTCTTTCTGAATTCATTTCTCCCGTGCTGAACAGGCGCAAGGACAGGTGGGGCGGATCACTGGAGAACCGTATGAGGATCGTTCTCGAGATCCTCTCCGGAGCGCGAAGGGAAGTCGGCAAGTTCCCCATCCTCGTAAAGATCAGTGCTCAGGATGAGCACAAGCGGGGACTGACCGAGGCCGAGGTTGTTACGATCGCCCAGATGCTCCAGAAAGCCTCCTGCGATGCCATTGAAGTGTCCTGCGGTTACGGAGACTTCATGCATACGGTACGGATGCCCAAAGCGCCGGTGGACGCCGTGCTTGGACTCATGCCGTCCTATCGGGACATGCCGTCTTATCAGAAACGCCTTTTCAGGATTATTGCCCCCTTCCTTACAAAGGTCCGAAAGCCGATTTTTAATTACAACGTTGGGGCCGCGGAATTGATCAAGCAGAACGTGGATATTCCGGTAATTGTCGTGGGCGGCATCAGAAGCCTGCAGGATATCACGACCATCATATCGGAAAAGGGCATCGATTTCGTGTCCCTGTCCCGGCCGTTCATCATCGAACCCGATATCGTGAACCGCTTTCAACAGGGACAGGAAAGCTCCCGGTGCATCAATTGCGGATATTGCCTGATAGGCGTGGCCGCCAATCCGTTGCGGTGCTATTACGGAAGAGTCCCGGCCGGGATAAGGCAGCAGTGAATAGCACTTAGTTGAAACATACAGGGATGGATATCTTCCTGAACTGTTGGGGTCCTCATTTATAAAGGCGTCCTGAAATACCCAGCAGCTCTGCTGCAGGGATGAAAAGGACATCCTGACGAAGTCAGGATTAGATTCTGTAAAATATGGGCCATGAGCCCATTGAGAAGAAGCAAGCATAGCGTCTATGATCTGAAGTATCATTTTGTATGGATCCCGAAATATCGAAAGAAGCTGTTCGTATGTATCTGATGTAATGGAATCTCTCGCAAATGCATTGGGCGATTCCAATATTAAACGTAATTGAAGAAATAATAGCGAGGTAATTAACCTGCGGCTCGACTGCGACGCGCCAGAGTCGACGCGTCAGCCGCGTGTTTATCTATAAGGGGCTCGACTTCGTGAAGCTTTTTGACGGGCGCACGGCAGGCTGAACCAATGCAACATGATAAGATAATTCGCATGTTCATGCTCGTGGCAACCCTGACAGCGTCAGCCTATGCGCTTGCCTACACGGTCGATGCGATTATCGGCAGGAAATTGCTTGTTCCTTTAGAGAGCCCGACGCAGGCGGTCCGCGACCATCTTGATCGGGGCGCAAGGACTCTTGCCGGAGAATCGGACGGCACGGCCGCGAGCGGCGGTGTTAACACGAAGGGCGCGGTGCAGGGAACGCCTCATCATGGCCGCGGCGCCGCGGTTTTTGAAAAGGTGTCCGACAACAGGTGGCTTGTGGACAGGAACGCTCTGCCCGCGACCACGGCAGATTTAAACCGGCTGTTGAAGCAGGCGCGCGCCGTCCCTTTCAGGAAGCAGGGCAAGCCCGCCGGCGTAAAGCTCACCAGGATATCGCCGGGTAGCCTGTATGAAAAGATGGGGCTTCGAAAGGGAGACGTCATCATGCGGGTTAATGCACGGAATTTTGACGATCCATCCGGGTTTTTCAGGCTTTACCAGGAATTGAGACTCCGGCGTACCATCTCCCTCGACCTGGACCGGAACGATCAGCAACTGACATTCACCTATGAGGTACGCTGAATACATGATTTGTTGATCAAGCCTTCTTCCGGACAGAACGGGGGCGAATATGGGGACAGGGCTGGAAATAGAAGAAACCGCCTTTTCAAGACGCGCCCCCAAATATTCCTCCTGTTTCCAATTACCCTTAAATTACCCCCCCGGTCTTCCACTTGACAACAAATGTATATTCACATATTCTTTCCATAGTTATTCGCATGCTGTCCGAAAAAATCCTGAAGGCAGAGCGCGGCATTCCGAAGGAGTTTCTTGTTTATGCGAGGTCGGTCCCGCCACCAGCACTATAACGATACAGCGGCGCCCGTGACGTCGGCTGCGCCGGCCGTGAACGGCGTGCCCACGGTGGACGCGCCGCAGCTTCTCAACTGGCCGAAGGACGCCAATGCCGGACTTCCCGACCTCACCGAGGAGACGGCCAACAGACTGAGCGATCTTCACGGGCAGTTCTCGGAAGACTGCGACCTGGTGCTTTCGACGGCGGGAAACTATCATATGGCGCTGAAAGAGTTCTGGTACGACGTTTTTCTGCCCAACTATGCCCCGGAGCTTAAAAACTGGTACTACACCACGAGCCCGCCGGTCGCATTGGACCAGATCAAGAATGCAAATGTGACCTTCGGAAATTTGTCGCTCAAGTGCATCCCGCAAGCCGTAGTGGGGCCCCAGGCGACCATCCTGCAGCTCCAGTCGGCCGGTTTGACTGAGGGAAGCCAGATCCCGCTGTTCAAGAACAGGGGCAATGTCATCCTCGTCAAGAAGGGCAACCCGAAGCATATAGGTTCCGTGTGGGATCTCGCAAGGCCGGAAGTACGGGTGATCACCCCCCACCCCACACTGGAGAAGGACACCTTCGTCAATTACAGCAACACCATCTTCGACGTCGCCTTGAACGACGAGTCGAATGCCCCGCGGGGATGGACCGCCGAACGCCTCTTCAATTCCATATTCAACAACGACGCGATCAAAGACAAGTGGCTGATCGGCGCAAGGATCCACCACCGGGAGAGCCCGTGGTCGGTCGCATACGGCCGGGCCGATGCCACGGTAATTTTCTATCACGTGGCTCTCGATGCGGTCAGATTGTTTCCGGACCTGTTCGAGATAGTGCCGATCGGCGGGACAGCCGACAATCCACAGCCGCTGCCCGGCAACCGCTTAGGCCCCCATTTTGTCATCCGGATTAAGGGCAACTGGACGCCTGATCAACTCGATGCGAGAGAAAAGTTGATCAATGCCTTCGGTTCGTCCGAGTTTACGGGGATCCTCGAACGCCACGGCATGACCCGGTAGAAGAGCGAGAGCCATGACCTCGGTAAAGCCCGGGCCCTTCGTTTTTACACTCCCGTGGAGGTGCTCCGGTCTGTTCGTAAGCCGGTCACGTCCTCAGGAATTTTTGTACCGACATCTTGATCTCCAGATGATGCACCGGAATATTCGGCACGTCCCTGTTCCCCGGAATTGCCGGAATGTGGATGAAGGTGAGTCCCTCGCGCGGTTTTTTCATCACTTCGATAATCTGCTCTTCTTTCGCCGCTTTGACTGTATTCCTGATTCCGAACCCCCGCGCAACCGATTCAAGATCGACGCATGACCCCGTGAGCGTCGGCTGATTTCCCGTGGAGCCGTAGGCGCTGTTGTCTATCGCGATGATGGTAAGATTTTTTGGCGCGAGTGCGGCGGCTGTTGCGAGCGTGCCGGGATTCATCAAGAGGCTGCCGTCGCCGTCGATCACGACGACTTCTTTCGATGACGTCATGGCGATGCCGAGCCCGATGGGAGTGGCCATGCCCATGCTTCCGAGCATGTAGAAGTTCGAGGGCTGGTGTTTCAGCGCATATAGCTCTTTTGACGGCCAGCCGAGATTGCTCACCACGACCTTTCCCTCAAGGTGCGGCGCGATGATTCTGATGATGTCGTAACGGGTGAAGACCGGAGGCGATGGATGAAGGACGACGGATGACGGACGGTGAACGGCTTCATTCTTATCCGGTATCCTGCATCCGGTATCCGGAATTCCGCATTCCGAGTTCTCCCACACTTCCGGGCTCAGCAGGAACGCATGTATGGTATTCCTGCTGAAGATCTCCTGAAGTTCCCGGTCCACCCTGTTGATGTCGTTTTTGCTGTTTATTTTTGAAAACATGATCCCGGCGCCGGCCAGGATTGAAGGGAGTCGTTCGCCCATTGGCAACTGCGCCTCGATCTTCTCCTTGTAGATGCCCCTGCGGCTTATAAAAAGCGCAAGAGGCAGTTCATAGAACGCCGTGAGGGACAGCAGGGCGTTGATCATGTTCCCGATGCCGGAGCTCTGGACGAACATGGCCGGCCGTTTGCCGGAGAGTGCGGCTCCGGCGCAGATGCCGACGCCTTCTTCCTCCCTGGTTAGCGGCGCGTGCGGGAAGTCCCTGCCCACCAGTTCGAGCAGGGTCTTGATCTTCTCGCAGGGCAGGGAGGCGGTGAAGTCGATCCCGTGCTTTTTAAGCAGGGCTATGAGCTCTTCTTCAGGGCGTGGCACAGAAGCTCCTCGATTTCTTTCTCGGTTATGTTTTTGGATATGTACTTCGGCACGACCGTGTGGGTTTTTCTGTCCTTCCTCAATCGTGCTTCTCCGCCGCCGGTGATGTTCAGGAGGATGGTGTCGTTCCCATTGATCGCACCGGTTTTGACGGCTTCCGCAAGCGCGGCAACAGCGACGCCGGATGCAGGTACGATGTCAATCCCCTCGGTCTTGAGGAACGTCTCCATGCCCGCGTACACCGCGTCGTTTTTGATGCCGTACATCTTTCCGCCCGTTGCCGTGAGCGCGTCGTACACGCCTCCCAGGAGCGAGTAGGCGGGATAGCGGGTCGAGAGCACCCGCGTCGTAATTTGAGAGATCAGCTCCGGCTTCAAGTCTTCGGGGAACAGGCCCCTGCTCTTCCGTTCCCAGGCATGGAGCATCGGAGCGAAAGGCAGGTTCTGCCCCAGGTGCAGGACCGGAAGATGGGGGCCGAACCTGCCGTCTTTCGCAAACCGCTCGGCCATCTCCCAGGCGCCGACTGCGCCAGTGCCGCTTCCCACCGCCTGCACGTAATGGTCCGGCAGCCTTCCGATCTTTGAAACCGCTTCGAGCATCACGATGCCGAGGCCGTCGCGCTTGGCGATGTTCTTTACGCCGCCTTCGAAGGGGAACCCCGAGGCCAGGGCGATTTTTTTCGCCACGTCGATCGAATCCGCGTAATCGCCGTCAGCCACTGCGAACGTCGGCACTACGGATGAGTGTTCGAGGTACCACATCTCGCCGAGGCACATCTTCGGCACCACGATGACCGCGGGAAAGCCCGTGACCGCGGACAGGTGGGCGAAGGCACGCGCAGTATTCCCGGCAGACGCGACGATCAGACCTTCGACGCTGTTCTCCCGCGCGTTCTCAAGCACCACCGCCGCCTCGAACTCCTTGAACGTGCAGGTCTCAAGGTACGCGCCCTTTTCGGGCCAGTACCCGTTAAAGGCGATATAGAGGTTCGTAAGTCCGAAAAGCGCCGCGAGACCGTCGGATTGGTAGACGACGGGACCCGGCTGGGCAGTCCGCGGTTCATGGACAGGGAGCCAGTTGAACCGCCAGACACCGTTCGCTGTTGTGCTCTCGACAAAGCGGGCATCGTGATAACCGGCCACGAGCAGCGCATCCTTGCAGTGCTCGCAGAAGGCGCAGTAGGCGTTTTCGAGGACCTTCCCGCACTGTCTGCATCGTATCGAGAAATGGCTCATGGACCCACCTTACGATAAAAAACGATTTTTAACCACGGATGAACACACCCTGCACTCGCGCTGTGCACTCGTAAGCGCTGGGCGCAGGCGGGTGCGGCTTTGCCGCACGCACGGATAAGACGTGAGAATTCAAGCCCAGGGGCATTGCTTTTATCCGTGAGGCGAAGCCCCGTGTGAGCACAGCTCCCGTGGTTCCTTTTTTGATTTTAAATCAACCCGCTGACCAGCTCCATGATGTCCGTGATCCTGATCTGGTTCTTGTGCCCCTGCATGGCCTCGTTGACCTTGGCATAGCAGGCGGGACAGGCGAGGATGAGGCGGTCGGCCTTCTTCGCCACGGCCTCGTCGATGGTCAACCTGCCGATGGCGGTTGCATTTTCGTGAAAGACCTTCCTCGCCGCTCCGCCGGAACCGCAGCACCGCGACTCCATGCCGTTGCTCGCGAACTCGAGGACCCTGATCCCCGGGATGCTTTTGAGCACTGCGCGCGGTTCCTCTATCACGCCGACTCCCCGGCTGAGATAGCAGGGGTCGTGGTAGATCACGGATTCGCGCAATTCCCTGTTCAGCCGCAGCTTGCCGCTGGTGATGGCGGCCGCTACGTATTGGGTGATGTGCCGGATCTTGAACGGCAGGGCCCCGCCGTAGAACAGGGGCCAGTCCCGGGCCATGATGTTCACGCAGCAGGGACAGGAGCAGACAAGCGTCTTTACGCCTTTTGCCTTGTAGCCATCCACCAGTCTCGTGACGAGGTCCTTCAAGAGATCGTGCTGTCCCGTGATGAACAGGGGGAAGCCGCAACAGACCTCCTCTTCCGGCGGCAGCATCGTGAACGGCTCGCCCACCGCGTTCAGCACGAGCACGTCGCCCCTGACCATGGGCTGCGCCTCGCAGGCGCCGGTGCACCCGGCGTAATAGGCGATGTCCGCGCGCTCGGCGAGCTTCACGTGTTCCGGGAACCACGGCTTATACCGGTCTCCCGCAGGCTTGTCGTAGGGGTTTCCCGTCTTCGAGATGGCCTTGGGCAGGTTCGCCTGAACGCCGATGGGGCCGAAGCCCCGCTTCACCATCTCTTTCCTGAGCACAGGCCAGAGCCGCTGGGTAAAGATGCCGGCGGGACAGTTCTGGCCGCAGGCGCCGCAGGTGGTGCATTCATACACCGCCTTCGTGAAATCCTCCAGCAGTTTGCGGTCTGCCTCCGTCGGGCCGAAGAGCCTGGCCTTGAGACCGTCCGTGGCGCGGAGGAACTCGCGGAACATGCGGATCTTCTCCGGCGGCGAAACCGCGGGCCTGCCCGTCACGTCCTGAACCGGGCAGTGCTTCAGGCACTCACCGCATTGGGTGCAGGCGTCGATCTCGAGGACCTGCAGGGGCGTTAGTTCGTCCGTAAATGATCGTTTATTCATCATGCATCACCAGGTGCAGGGCCTGCTCGCGCTTCCTCGCCTCCATCATCACCAGCGGGGCGGTGAAGATGTGCGTCGGCAGGAAGGGGACCAGGACTAGGGCGAGAGTAAAGTGCGTCAGAAACAGCAGGCTCTCCGGCGCCGCGGCCGGATGCAAGCTCAGGATGCCGAGGGAGAACAGTTTCACGGCCACGAGATCGGGCTTGTACCATGCGTGCATGACCACTCCGATGGAGCTGATCAGCAGCACGAGCGTGATGAGGAACATGTTCGCCGGTGCGGCGTACTTCTCATGTTTGGTGAGCAGCCGTATGCCGAGGATGTATGCCAGGGCAAAGGGCAGAATGTATCCACCGATCAGCCCCGGCGTCTGCAGCCACCAGACCCAGAGCGGGACGGGGTCCAGGACATACCGCAGATGCCGCAGGACCACGAGCAGAAATGATGTGTGAAAGGCCCATTCGCCGATCCAGAGCGCGGGGTTCGCGTTCAGGACCCTGAAGAGCAGCATCGTATCCAGGGCCGTGAGCGCGCACGCCCTCAGCGTTGATCGCGAGTCAGCGGGCGCCTGCAGCCGTTGGACCGCCCTCCACCACACCAGGACATGCGCGAAAAACCGCAGCCAGAAGGCCGCGAACACGCAGTATGCGGCCAGTATGAGTATTTTTTCCATGCATTATCGCCGTCTAATGTTCGTGCCACTATTGTACCATATCGGGCAATAAACCCGTCTCTTTCATTGAGCTCGGGCCGGAAGGTTGGCGGCAGGAGCGCGAGGGTCAACCGCCCTTTTTGGGATTATCGTTCTTCACGAATATGATGCTCGCGTCCTTCGCGACGTTGAGGCCCGCCTCGACTTCTACCGCCTTCAGGATGCCCGACGGCACGATACAAGCGACATGCCGCAGATGTTTTGACGCGGACCGATGGACGGGATTGCTCAGGAAGCCGCTCAGTGGCGCAAACCGGTCGAGGACCGCGATGTCCTCGAGCATCTTCTTCACCATCTCACAGTCCGTATCCAGGGATACGGCGATCTTCCCGCCGGCGCCCGTTTCTGCCCTGATCGTGACGGTAAACCCGCACGCGCCCGCGTTTACGATAACTGTTGTCATGAATTTCTCACTCCCTCTCCTTCAAGGAGAGGGCTGGGTGAGGTTGGGTCTGCTACCGAATATATGAAACCCATCCCCCACCTGATATGGTTGACAGTTGTCAAGGAGAAAATACTTTCCCCGGCCCCTTTGTTCAAAAGGGATGATTATCAGTTATTGTTCCAGGGCACGATCAGAGACGGGACCTATCGAGCGACGATTGATCACTCTGATATTCGCGGGTTTGACCGCATGACTTGTCTTCATCGCGGAGCTGTCTCGCTCTAACCGCGGAAGTTCGGCAAGAGCCTTATTCCATAGGTGGGCCGAGAGTTCTCCTGATCGTGGTCGCGTCTCTGATGATACCCTGGATAGTTGTATTTGGTCTTGGCTGCTCTCCTTAATAGCCGTCTTGTTCTTTGAAAGTTGTTTCTGGCCTTATGCTGGCATGGGCACTTCCTTGGCAATGGCCCACATGAAGCCAGAAAGCTCCCGGGCGATCGCGGTCACGGTTCGGTTTCGGTTCTTTCCACTGGCCATGAGCTTTCGGAACCGGCCACAGAGCCGCACCTGGGCTTTCCATGAAATTTTCTTGATCTCGCATGACAGGCCCTCTTGACGTTTCCGAAGCGCCCTGCTGATTCTGGCCGGAAAGCTATACGCCTGAGCCGCCTCGATCAAAGCACGCCGGGCATGGCCGTTGCCTGTTTTGGTGATCCCACCTCGTTTGGTGGTCACGCCACTGGAGTTCTCGGACGGTACCAGCCCCAGATAAGCCATGAGCTGCCGGGGATTTTCAAACCGCCTCAGGTCGCCTATCTCAACCACCATGGTTGAGGCAACGATGGGTGCCACACCGCGAAGGGCCTGAAAAGCAGCTACGACCGGTGCCATACGCCATGTTGGGATCAGTTTCAATATCTGCTCGGTCAGGCGATCTATGCGCTCAGAGCACTGTTCGACGCTGTGAATGTACTCCTGAAACGTTATCTGCTGCGCCGGATGCGGCATCTTGATATCGGAAAGCCACCGCAGATGGGCTACGCTCCATGCGTTTCTGCCCGAATACCGGAATCCATGCCGGAGAACAAAAGCGCTCAAGCGTTGTCGGGCCTTCTTTGTTGCATTTACGGCGTCTTCCCGCCCCCGGACCAGGTCGCGCATTGCTTCATCGTCCTCGCGGGGGACGTAAACCGGTGTCAATTCGCCCGCCCGGTAGAGCCGGGCGAGGGATAATGCATCTCGTCGGTCGGTTTTAATACGATCGCCGCTCTTCTTCGGTGTCATCGACGGTGCGATAACATCGCAGTGGAACTCTTGTGCGATCAGGTGCCGGTATATCTCATAGCCGCAGGGGCCTGCTTCATAGACGAAGCGAAATTGAACGCCGGAACGACGGAATTTACGGATCGCCTTGTCCAGCGAATCCAGATCGCCGCCGATGGTGCCGTAGAATCTGATCTCGCCGTTTCTGCCGTCATCGGCCAGGGCGATATCTATAGAATCTTTGTGTACATCAAGTCCGACAAAAATGATAGAATGTTTCATGACCTGCCTCCTTGGTTGTGGCTCTGTATTTGGGAACCTGGTTCCCAAGTATAACCCACGTTGCAAGGGGCAGGTCACTTGATTTTCAACTGTCAACCATTATGTCTAACCTCCC
>JAXIPA010000178.1:0-2721 GCA_045403145.1 Nitrospirota bacterium
CACTGGAGGCAGTTTGCCCTGACGGGCCTGTGGATCGTCTGGACGGCCACATTCATGGTTATGGTCATGTTCGCGGTATCGGGCTCAAACAGGCCCGTGGTGGCGTTCTTCTTCCTCTTGTAATCTTTCTGATGGCAGAGCATGCAGTCGATGTTGTCGAGCTGCGCCTGAGACTGTGTGGCTGAGGGCAGTGCGCCCAGGCCCACATGGCAGCTGCCGCATGCGCCGAAGTTTCCGAGGACGTTGATGCAGAAGGCATTCATTGCCGCGCCGATCTTGCCCTGAACAGCGCCGCCGTTTACCATCTCCGCGCCGCTTCCCTGCCACTGGTAGTGTACGCTATTGAACATATCCGTCACCTGTGCCATGTGGCAGGACTGGCACATAGTGTAGCCCGTCCAGGTAAGGGTGCTGTGGACGGAGCCGGATGCGTATACCGCAGTCATGGTGGTGTTGGCGGTCATGGTCACGGTCGTGCCCGGGGTTGTGGCATAGTCAGCAGCGCCTTTCTGCCACTTCACGAAGTTGTTGCCGCCCGCTGTTGCGGGAGCGGTAAGCGTCACGACCGCGTTTTTCAAATAGGTCCTTACGAACTGGGTCGTGCCGTTTCCCAGACCGTCCCTGTCGTTGGGACTGACGGTAATGGCGACACCGCTGGCAGGATTGGAAGAAGCAACGGTCAAGGTGTAATACGTTACTGGTTTAGCGGCAAAACTCGCTGAGACGCCCAATGCCAATGTTATAGCCAAAACGCAAAGCAGTATTACAATCCTCTTCATCATTCCTGTTCCTCCTTATTAATTTTTGTGCATCTACTGGTTTTCTTCTTCGTTTCTTTCAGAAACCTCGTTTTCAGAACCACCTCCTTTCTCATTTCGACTTATTGCGTCCTCATGGAATCATTTGAGACCCGCAGCAAGCCCGGATATTAGACCTCATGATAAAACCTTAAGTTTAGAAGTACTGAAATTATAATTTTAACCAGTCAACGTTTATAAGCAATTAATATGCCGTAAGTCATTATAAATATTAGAATTTAGGCAACTAAAAGATTAATAAAGTTATTCAAGAAAAAGGGCGTGTTACTAAAGGTAATGGTGGGGCATATCACGCAAAATTATGGTTTTTCATTGGGTTATATGACCCCAGTAAACGGCGTTACTTGACCCCAATTTGATTTGAGTAATGATGATTATTATGGATAGGATGGGGGAGGTACATTTCCTTTAAGCATTATTCATGAAATTTTCCACTGGAAAAAGGCGTTGATCATGGTATAGTGCGCTTCATGCGTTTCATCGCCGACCTCCATGTTCATTCCCACTATTCCCGCGCCACGAGCAGGGACATGTGCCCCGAGGGCATCTGGAAATGGGCGCAGCTCAAGGGCATTTCCGTCATCGGGACCGGCGATTTCACCCACCCGAAATGGCTCAAGGAACTGGATGAAAAGTTTGCGCCCCTGGGCAACGGGCTGTTCTCGCTCAGGAGAGAGTTTCAGACCGACGATGTTCCCACCTCCTGCAGGGCGGATGTCTCATTCATTCTCTCCGCCGAAATCAGCTGCATCTACAGCAAGAACGGGAAGACCCGGAAAATCCATTCCATCATCCTTGCGCCGGACCTTGCGGCCGCGGCGCGCCTGAATATCGCCCTTTCGAAGATCGGGAACCTGCATTCAGACGGCAGGCCGATCCTGGGTCTTGATGCGAAGGAACTTCTGCGGATCACCCTCGACGTGTCGCCGGAAGCCTTGCTCATTCCCGCCCATGCCTGGACGCCCCACTTCTCCGTGTTCGGCGCGGCGTCGGGCTTCGACTCCATGGAGGAATGTTTCGAAGAGCTGACCCCGCATATCCACGCCATCGAGACCGGGTTGTCGTCCGACCCGCTCATGAACTGGAGGATCTCCGCCCTTGACAGGGTCACGCTCATTTCGAATTCCGACGCCCACTCGGCGGCGAAGCTCGGGCGAGAAGCGAACATCCTCGATACGGACATATCCTATGCTGCGATCACGGACGCGATCAAGACCAAAAGGGGTTTTTCCGGGACCATCGAGTTTTTTCCCGAAGAGGGAAAGTATCATTACGACGGACACCGGGACTGCGGGGTGAGTCTCACCCCGGAAGAAACGATCCACCATGATTATCTCTGCCCCGTGTGCAACAGGAAGGTGACCGTCGGCGTGATGCACCGGGTCGAAAAGCTCGCCGATCGCGAGCGCGGGTTCAGGCCGGCGAATGCGCCTTCCTTTACGTCTATCATCCCCCTGCCGGAGATCATTGCCGAGGGGCTGAAATGCGGCGTGAATACGAAGAAGGTGGAAGCCCTTTACTCTACACTCCTTGAAAAGCTCGGCAATGAATTCAAGATTCTACTGGACGTTTCGCTTGATGATATCGGGCGCGCCGGCACGCCGCTGCTCCAGGAGGCGATTTCGCGCATGCGCGAGGGCCGCGTGCATATCGCGCCGGGATACGACGGCGAGTTCGGGAAGGTCAGGATATTCGAGGAAGTGGAGCGGAATGAGCTCAAAGGGCAGTTGAAGCTGCTGTAATCCTCGTTACCTCCCCTTCAAGGGGAGTGAACCTTCAGTTCCGCCCATCCCCGTTGGGGATGGGCGGAAGATGGGGATGGGTCTCGTGAAACCTGCGTCAAACCCATCCTCACCCAGCCCTCTCCTTGAAGGAGAGGGTGGTGGTCAGCGCGCCCTGTTCA
>JAXIPA010000227.1:0-15474 GCA_045403145.1 Nitrospirota bacterium
TAGCCGCACAAGTAATCAGCTGGACAAGACAGCGCAACCGTCTCAAAGCAGGCATAACTTGGAATTTTACAAAGAACGATGCTCGAAATAAATTGAGCAGATTCTATGAGACTGTTAATAATTAAGTTTACAGTGTACTAGAGGGTGGGGAACTATAATTGATGCGGATTCGATAGAGGAAATTGAAGCAAAATAAACAAGCACAATCAGCAAAATAACTTGTAACAAAAACTGCGTCGACATTTGAGCAACTCTTAACAAAATTTAAGATCTTCCTGTGGTCGATTCGCCATGTTTGTGCACCCATGTCTGGCTTGAACATACTGCGGAGTCCAACATGTATTTCACACATTATCAATCGTGTGTAACCGTGACCTCGTAGGTGTACTTTTTGTTCACTGATCGTCAGGATTCCGGTCAGAAGAGCGGTCCGGCATCCGGACCCAGCAGGGCGTCGCGGATGAGGGGGATAGGAGGCCCGCCGAACGAAAGGAACCGGTCGTGGAATGCGGGCCATGCCTTTTGTCCTCCCCGTGACGAGGACCAATCGTTCCGCAGTTTCCGGATCATCAGCTTGCCCATCGTATAGTTGAGATAGGCGGGGTCGAATGTCCCCCGCGCGGCCTGTTGCCTGGCATTTCCCGGGTCCTGAAAAGCCGCTTCGCGAAACATTCGTTCCGATTCGGCCATTGTCATGCGCCCGGTATGCAGGCCGATCGCCGAAATCAGCCGCACATTACGGAGAAGGGCGTTCATGAGCTGTCCGATATGGATCTCCGGATCTCCATTGCCGAGTCCCGCCTCCCACATCATCTCTTCCGCGTAGTGCGCCCACCCCTCTGCAAAAGCGTATCCGATGAATATCTGGCTGAACTTCGACGGAGTCCGGTGCGCGTGGAGAAACTGCAGGAAGTGGCCGGGCCAGACCTCGTGGACGGAAACGAATAAAAGGTCCGCCTTTCCCGGAACATATGCTTTGCGCTCCGTCTCCGACCATGACGGGTCCGGCGGCGCGATATAGTAAGTGGAAGGCTGTCCCTTCTCGTACGGTCCCGGGATATCAATGTAGGCAAGGTTGTATTGCCTGTACGGCGGAGATTCCGCGACCCGTGCCTCTTCTTTGCCGGGGATCGTTACCAGTTTCTTCCCGGCGATGAACGTTTTAAGCTCATTGAGCTGACGACCTGCCTCTTTGAGGACGCCTCCCTCCGGTTTCTTCTCATGAACCAGCTCAACGCATTCCAATATGGTCTTTCCGGGAGCGTACCGGGCGCAGGCTTCACGCAAGGCGGCCAGGTTCCGCTCAAGGTCCTGCCTGCCCGCACTCTCCAGCTTTTCAAGCGGGATTTCGACTCTTTCGGTCGCCCACAGCATTTCACGAAGGAGGTCAGGGCCGAGGGCAAAATCATCGTTCGCGGTCGCCCGCAGGCCGTCAAGCCAGGCAACGAACTCCTTCATGGCCTTGATAGCCGAGCCGTTAGCCGCGCGGAATTCCGTTTGCAGCTTTGGATCATTCACGGAAGAAAAGGCGGAGGGAACGTCCTTCTCGTAGTACGATGCCAACCCGTCGAAGATGGTGCGTCCGATATCGAGGTAACTTCGGGGAAGCGGCGGACGCAGATTGCTCCGGATTTGTTCGAGCGCTCCGGGGACCGCCCGCGCGTACCTGATGTAGGCCTCCATGCGTTTTGGCGGCGCGGCGTACTCGCGCGTTACATAAACATGCGGATCGAGTGCGTGCTCATAAAAGACCGGGTTTTTGTACGGCCATCCCGCCGAGGTCAGCCAGAAAAGTTTTCCCTCGATGGCCGCCATCAGGTAGTCCCGCTCTAAGCGTCGGCGACTATCGAGGCGCATGGGATCAAAAGAAAACGCCCTTTCCTGTTCGGCGCGAAGCCGCGAGACTTCCCGTTCAAGGCCGGCCCGGCTCCAATCAGGAAGCTTCCCGTCGAACTCATGGCGGCCGGCCGAAATCGCAGCATCGGGGTGAGCCGCAAAGTACGATTCGATAAAATCATTTACAAATACATCCCATTGTTTCGGCATCTTCCTCGTTTCGGCCTGCACACCGGAAACGAGCAGCAGAAGCGCGAGAAACGGGGCGGCTATCGGTAGTACGTTATCGGTGTTCATTTCGGCGGTCTCCTGACCCGGACAATATGGAACCAAATATGCCACGAAGACGCGAAGGCGCAAAGAAATTCATGCAGAGGATTGCGGTTGACTAACTCCGCATTTCTTTGTGTATTCTTTGTGTCTTAGAGTCTTTGTGGCTGATTTTTGTTTCCTTAACTTGAGACTTGAAACCTGAAACTTGAGACAAAATCGAACCGACTCTTCAGTCATCTCGGCATCCCGTCCCAGGCCGGGGTCCCGTCCTCCCATTTGTTGTGGGTCAGGCGCACGACCAGTCCGTCCGACAGGCGCAGGGCATAAAGTTCTCCGTAGGGCTGCGGGTTGAACACGGGAATGAGGGGCTCTTCGTCGTTCAGCCCCCCGCGCTGAGACGAAAATACCAGCCACTTACCGTCCGGTGAAAACACCGGGTGGGTGTCGAAGCCGGGACTATGGGTAATGCGGCGCGGCTCTCCCGGTTTTTCATCGGGCCCCAAATCCATGAGGTAGATTTCGTGGTCGTTGTCCCGGGTCGAGACGAAGGCGATCTGTTTTCCATCAGGGGAGAATGAAGGCATGGTGTCGGTGGCGGGGTTGTTCGTCAAGCGCCTCACGTCAGTCCCGTCGGCGTTCATCAGGTAGATCTCATGGTTCCCGTCACGGCCGCTCCGGAATACGATCTTTTTGCCGTCCGGAGAAAAATAGGGGAACCCGTTGTTCACGCCCGAACCAACGGTCAAATTCATTGCCTCACTGCCGTCGGGGTGGAACTTCCAGATATCCACCCGGGCAGAGGGTTTTCCGAATGTCGCACCCACCGCGCAGACGATCCATTGTCCGTCCCTTGACCAGTATGGCCGCCAGACGGGATCGCGGGAAGGTTCGAAGATCGCCCGTTGCCGGCTGCCGTCCAGTTCGGTGGTTATGATCCGTTCAAAGTGCTCTGCAAATGCCAATTTCTTTCCAGCGGGATCGGGCGCGGGAAAAGTCCCTCGAACGGCCCAGAGCTCCAGCGTTCTGTCGGGCAATACCACTCGCACCTGATTATCCACCAGGAACGGGCCGGGAATGGGAGACTGAAGCATGGCGGCTTGCCCGGCCTCGCCTGCGGCGCCTTGACAGATCATGCGGCCGGTCGCGGGATCGAACGCGGGGGCCCAATACTCGTGCCGCTGATCGCTTTCATAGCGTATATCCTTGCCGTCCTCCGCGGCGGAAAGTATGATCCATCGTCCGTTCTGCTGGACGGCATAGGCCAGGCGGCCGTCGGGCGCCACCGCAGGTGAGAGCGCAAGACCGGCTATGAGACGTATCTGTTCGGAACCATCGGCCTTCATGCTGTAGATGCCGGGGCTGGCATCCCGCTGTGAATAAAAATAAATCTTTTGCCCGTCCCGGGACCAGGCCGGAGAGCCGTCCCAGCCCGGAGAATTGGTCAGTCTTCGTATATTCGATCCGTCCGTCTGCATCACATAGATATCACTCTCCCGAAATCCATCGCGGTCGCTCGAAAAGGCGATCTGCTTCCCGTCCGGAGAGAATGCCGGGTTAAAATCACCGCCCTTGTGGCGGGTCAGGTTAACAGCCCGTGACGGGGCATCGGATCGGTCGGGCGTGAACGGCATCACGAAGGTGTCGGCGTTGCCGTCGCGGTCGCTCACAAAGGCCAACTGCTTACCGTCGGGCGAAAAGGCTGGGGCATCCTCCATGGCGTCGCTGGCCGTGAGCAGGACGGGAGGGCCGGAGTTCCGCAGGTCCAGGGCATAGAGGTCCGGATTGCCTCGCCGTTCCGAGCAGAATACTATCCAGCGCCCGTCCGGCGAAAAGACCGGATTGTAATCCAGCGCAGGGTGCGCTGCCAGGAGCTTCGGCGTTTTTCCCGGGGAGTCGAACAGGTAGAGGTCCATGTTGGCAGGGCGAAGCGCGGCATAGAAGATGCGTTCGCGGACCTGATCGGCCGCCTGCACTGCCGGAACGCCGGTCAGGAGGACCGCGATGATGAGCCAGAGACCTGCTGTTGGATTCATGGGCAACCGGGAATAAGATCGTTTCATTGCGTTGCCTTCCTCCCCGGAGTTCCGCTTTTTACATTCGTTCTTCGGCCATCGCCGTTGCCCGCGCTTCTTTCGACAGCTCCGTTCCCTTGGCGATCACCACAATGCCCGAAGGCGTTACATGATAGCGTTTTTTGTCCTGAGCAAGGTTGTACCCGATCTCGGTTTCCGGGGGGATCGTTACGTCCTTGTCGATGATCGCTTTCCTGATGCGGCAGCGCCTCCCGATGTCCACGTTTTCCATGAGGATCGAATCGTGCACCTCGCTGTAGCTGTTGATGCGAACGTTCGGCGACAGCACCGAGTTCTGCACCCTGCCGCCGGAGACGATGCAGCCATGCGACACGATCGAGTCGAGTCCGATGCCGAGTCTGCCGCCCTTTTCCTCCTGGGCAAACACGAACTTGGCCGGCGGGTTCTGGCCTTGATAGGTTCTGATGGGCCAGGCCTTGTCGTACAGGTTCAGGAGAGGGTCCACACTCACGAGGTCCATGTTCGCCTCCCAGTAGGCGTCGATGGTCCCCACGTCGCGCCAGTACTTGGCCTCTTTTTTATTCTCGTCCTTGAAATTGTACGCACACACGCGCGAGGTCTTCATCATCTGGGGGATGATGTTCTTGCCGAAATCATGGGCCGTTTCCTGGAGCGCGTCGGATTTCAGGTATTCGAGCAGGGTGCTCGTGTTGAACAGGTATATTCCCATGGACGCAAAGGCTATGTCGGGACGTCCGGGGATCGGCTTGGGGTTCCGCGGTTTCTCCTCGAACCCGATGATCCGCCCGTCGTTGTCGACCTCGACGTTACCAAACCCGGTTGCGCTCTTGCGGGGGGTTTCGATGGCGGCCACGGTGGCATCGGCCTTGTTATTCTGGTGGAACCGGAACATCTCGGAATAATCCATCTTGTATATGTGGTCGCCGGCGAGCACGAGGATATGGTCCGGGGCGTCTTTTTCAATCATATAGATGTTCTGGTAAATGGCGTCGGCGGTCCCCTGATACCATTTGTCCCCGACGCGCTGCTGGGGCGGGACGGAAATGATGTACTCGTTCAATTCTCCGGAGAAAAGGTTCCAGGCGAGACGCAGATGCTTGTCCAGGGACAGGGACTTGTATTGGGGCAGTACCGCGATCCTGCGGATGCCGGAATTGACGCAGTTCGAAAGGGTGAAATCGATGATGCGGTAGATTCCGCCGAAGGGGACCGCGGGCTTGGCGCGATGGATCGTGAGGGGATGCAACCGTTCTCCCTTGCCGCCGGCAAGGATCATTGCAAGAATATTCATGAAAGGGGGGCCTCCTCGAAGGGGCGTACTCTATGATGATAGCAGGCAGGCATAGCGCTGTCAAACGGGGCACTGAGGAGCGTTTTGCTCAACCACAGGGTGTAGTTATCGCCGGATGAGCTTAACAGGCTGTTGAAAAAGTCCCGATTCCATGAACAACGCACCCTGAAGGGTGCGGCTACCTTGAAACAAATCAAAATATTAGCATCTGGTAGCCGCAGGCTTTAGCCTGCGCAAAACGTTTTTCAACAGCCTGCTAGTGCCCGGCCAGTTCCGCAAAAAGATAAATGAGACTCTTGCAGCCTTTTTCCCAGTCGGAAATGAGCAGACTTTCGTTCTCCGAGTGCGCCGCTGAGTAAGGATCACCAATCCCGAACAGAAGAGCGGGAACACCCCCGAGCGCCTCGGTGATGGTCCGCACGAAGGGGATCGATCCTCCGTCCCCGGCCACGACCGGTTTTTTCTCATAACCCTGTGCGAGCGACCTCAAGGCCGCTTCGAACACCGGACCTTCAATACCGGTCTTCCACCACTGCGCCGGCGTCTCGGGGTTGATGGTCACCTGTACGCCCCAGGGCGCCTGTTTTTTCAGGTGGTTCGTGAGCAATTCGAGTGTCCGGACCGGGTCCATGTCCGCCACGATTCGGATGCCGATCCTCGCCCATGCCACGTCATTGATGATATTGGCTGCCTGCTTGCGGCCGCTCGCTTCGATGGCATTCACGGCGATAGTCGGTCGATGCCACATCTTCTCCAGGACCGTGCCATCGCCGCCGATGATCCGCACGTTGTCCAGAAGCTTTGACTGCTTCCGGTAGCGCGCTTCGTCAAAGGGGAGTGCATCGAGCGCGGCTCTTTCCTCCGGGGACAGCGCGCGGACCGAGTCGAGCAGGCCGGGGATGGCGGGTTTCCCTTCTTCATCCACCAGGCTCGCAATCATTTTGGCCAGCGCGATGACGGGATCGGGCAGCGGCCCGCCCCAGGAGCCCGAATGGACGCTCGATGTCAGCGAGCGCACCTCGACGTTGATTGTAACGATGCCGCGGAGCGATGCCGTGAGCGTGGGAACGCCGCTGTCGAAGTTTCCGCTGTCCGCGATGAGCACCGCGTCGGCGGACAGAAGCTCCCGATGGCTTTCGAGGAACCCGTGCAGGTTCGTGGAACCCACTTCTTCCTCGCCTTCGATCAGGACCTTGACGTTGACTGGGAGCGCCTTGACTGATTTAAGGTATGAGCGGAGTGCGACGGCGTGCATCACGACGCCGGCCTTGTCGTCCGCCGACCCGCGGCCGTAGAGCCTTCCGTCTCGCTCGGACGGTTCAAAGGGGGGCGTGGTCCAGAGTTCGCTCCGTCCCGTGGGCTGGACGTCGTAATGAGCATAGAGGAGGATGGTCGGCTTCCCCGGCGCGCCGGTCCACTGACCGAATACGGAAGGGTGGCCTGTTCCGGTTTCAAGCGTCCGGACATCGTCCAGGCCGCTCTTTCGAAGAAGCGACGCAACGGCCTCGCCGCATTGTCTGACCGGTGCGGGATCAAAGCCGGGAAAACTGACGCTCGGGATACGGATGAGCTTCTTGAGGTCTTCCAGGAAGTCCGCTTTGTTGCTGTTGTAGTATTCCAACGCGGCACGCGCATTGTTTCCATCCATAATGGGTCTCCTTACCAAGCGCCGGATCGTTATCAAAAAAAGAAGGGCTGACCTTGCAGGCAACCCTCAAATTCCCTTCATAATTATTGTATGTCTTTTGCCTTTGTTGTCAAGGAGCCTTTTCTCGTCAGCAGTTGGTCGTTCTCTTACCCTCAAAGGTAACTAATCAATATTGTTTCGGGGCTCGACTTTTGCGGCCTCATGTTGTAAGGTCTTGAGCAACAATGAACAGTTGATGGTCTCGTAAAAAGTCGAAAAGTGGCATTAGGATGTCATTCCGGCTTGTCCGGAATCGTCCCTTTTCAGTAAGTTATACGGTTATATGGTTCCCGATCTCGGATATCACCGGGAGATACAGGGTCGATGAAGAAGGCATGAGGGAGAGTATGCCATGAAATGGATCACCCGTGAAAACGTCAAGGTTGCCCGCGTAGCCTGTCGATGGCTTATCAGCAAGTTCGTGGACAAGGACGCCGAGTTCTATTTTGTGCCTGCCGAAATGGTGAAGGCCGAGGCCGTGCGCCTGGGCGCGATACCCTATGACGTGCCGGGCGCTGAGCTGGGGCACCACGGAAAGGAGTGCTCCTTTGACGCGATCATGAGGAAATACGATCTGATGAACGACCCGGCGCTGGTATTGCTGGCCCGGATCGTGAACGGCGCGGACACGGACAACAGCCTACACCATCAACCAGAAGGTCCGGGGCTCAATGCGATCGCGGAAGGGTTCCGGCATCTGGGATTCAAGGACGATAATGAGGTCAACGCCGCGGAATGGATCGTGTACGAGGCGCTCTATGCCTACTGCAAAGAGATGGTAGCGAAGGGGAAACCCTATGGCGCATTCGCGGCATGATGCTCGGTGGGAGCGTCGATCTCGCCTGCACTGTCCGGTGTCTTCCTCGCCGCGCCGTCGTTATTGGGCGCGCCGTTCCTTGTGGCAGGCAGCCTCAAGATCGTCTTCGATCTTCTCCTGTACCGGAGCTTCAACAGGCCGACATACGGTAAGAGGTGGAGACGTGTATATTCTCCCGGCTAATACGGTATCCTCTATCCTGTATGTTATACTTACGCGAGAACACGTAAATCACAGCCATGAAAAACCTTCGGTCGCTCTTTAATCAGAAACGCGTCTGTGCGCCGCTCGTGAACCTGCAGGGTTCCCATGTCAGGAAGTACCGCGCTTTCCGGGTCTTCCTGGAACACAACCATGGAGCGCTTTCGGCCATCGCCGACCTTGAACAGGCCTACTACAGCGGAATGCCCTTTTCCCTGTCCTGGGCAGGCGCACGCTACGAAGCCCTGTGGGAAGCGGCGCTCGGCGCAGTGTACGCCCTTTCGTCGCTCAAGGGTAAATCCCTTTTCTCGCTCGAAACCGGCCTTGCAAAGATCGACCAATTAATCACCGAGGAACTTACCCCCCGCTATGCAGCGCGTTCTACTGACCTGGTCCTGCCGTTTGAGCGGATCAAAGGCGACGCCGTTCATATTACAGGCGCAAAGGCCGCGAGCCTGGCAAGGATTAGGAACGAGCTTAACCTCCCGGTTCCGGCAGGCTTCAGCGTGACGACCGTTGCCACGGAGCGTTTACTGTCCGTGAACGGCCTCAATGAGCTCATTGCGAAGAGGCTCGCTCAGGTATCACCGGACCAGCCGGAAGCATTTGAGCACCATTCGAAGGAAATCCGCGCCGCGATCGTCAGTGCGGCTGTTCCCCCGGACATTGCCGGGGAAATCGTCCAAGCCTACCGGGATCTGGAAAAAAAGACGCGGCCCGGCGTTCATGTCGCGGTCCGGAGCAGCGCCGTGGGTGAGGACACTGAAGCCACCTTTGCCGGTCAGTACGAGACCGTGCTGAACGTTGTGGGGAGCGACATCCTCGATGCCTACAAACGGGTTCTTGCGAGCAAGTACTCCTCCCGCGCTGTCGCCTATCGCCTGCGCTACGGACTGTCCGACCGGGAGACTCCCATGGCTGTGGCAGTGGTTGCCATGATCGACCCGCGATCGAGCGGCGTAATGTACACCAACGCGCCTTCAGGCAACGCTCCCGGCGACATCAGCATCAGTTCTGTCCGGGGGCTGGCAGAGCGGCTCGTGGACGGCAGCGCCTCACCGGACCTCTTCGTCGTGGACCGGGAAGCCCGGCATATCAAGGACCGGAGGATAACGAGGCAGGAAACCCGGATGGTGAATCTCCCGGCGGGCGGTACGATTCTCCAACCAGTGCCTGTTCACGAGCAAAGCACTTCTTCGCTCGACGATGCTACCATACAGAAACTCGCTGATTACGGTCTCAAGCTCGAAGCTCACTTCGGCTCCGCCCGGGACGTCGAATGGGCACTTGATGAATCGGGCAACCTGTTCATTATTCAGTCACGGCCTCTCGGAGGCAGCGGAACAGGCAGCCGGTTAGATGCTCCAGTCGTTGATGTGACCGGTCATCCGGTCCTGTTTGCCGCGGGCAAATCGGCCTCTCCCGGCATAGCCGCGGGAAAGGTCTTTATCCTTCGTGAGGGCGATGATCCTGGAAACGTTCCGGAAGGGGTTGTGCTTGTAGCGCGAACCGCGTCGCCGGACCTTGCGAAGCTCACCGGGAGGGTCAGCTCGATCATCACCGACATCGGCAGCGCCTCCAGCCATCTTGCGTCTGTGGCGCGGGAGTTCGGCGTACCGACAATCGTGGACGCGGGAAACGCCACAACGACGCTTAAGAACGGGGACATGGTCACGCTCACGACTGACCCGCCGAAGGTCTATGCCGGCATCGTTGAAGAGCTGACCGCGCTGATACAGCCCAGGAAGAAACAGGTCTTCGACAGTCCCGTGCACCGCAGGATGCGCCGCGTACTGGATCTCGTCTCGCCTCTCAGTCTCACGGACCCCGACGATCCATCCTTCTCGCCTGAAGGGTGCAAAACGGTACATGATGTCATCCGGTACACGCACGAGCAGGCCGTGCGGTCCATGTTCGGTCTGACTGACGAAGCCGACGCCGTGCGCTCGATCGAACTCAAGGCGAAGATCCCGCTGGAGCTGCGGATGATTGACCTGGGCGGCGGGCTGAAGCAGGGCCTCACCACGTGCAACGACATTACGCCCGAGCATGTCGAGTCCGCGCCGTTCCGGGCGATCTGGAAAGGGTTCACCCATCCGGGCGTGAGTTGGGAAGGTTCCATCGGCCTGAACATGAACAAGATGTTGACGCTCCTGTCCGCGAGCGCGACCTCGGAATTCGGCCCCGCTCCCGGAGGGGTCAGCTACGCAGTCCTTTCAGGGGAGTATATGAACCTCTCCGCGAAATTCGGCTACCACTTTGCAACGGTTGACGCCTTTGTAGGCGGCAACAGCAGCCAGAACTACGTGTCACTTCAGTTCTCAGGAGGAGCGGGGAGCTATTACGGCAAGTCGCTCCGTATTGCCTTTCTGGGCAGCGTGCTCAGGAAGCTCGGGTTCCAGGTAAAGCTTCGCGGCGACCTGATCGAGGGATCGATCGCGGATTATGACCGGACGTCGCTGGAGGACAAACTCGACCAGATGGGCCGCCTCCTCGCGTCCTCGCGTCTCCTGGACATGGCGCTCTCGAACCCGGCCGACGTGGAACATCTTACGGATGCGTTCTTCCGCGCGGATTACGATTTTCTCGCGCTCAGGCGTGATGAGGGGCTGGCGAATTTCTACACCCACGGCGGCTCATGGAAACAGGCGACCGAAGACGCGCGTTTGGTCTGCGTGCAGGACGGCTCCCGGGCGGGATTCACGATCTCGTCAGGCGTGGCAGGGGCCATGGGCAAGCTCGTGGGGCAGGCGCTTCAGGAGTTCCTTGATAACGTCGAGGCCTACTATTATTTCCCCCTGGCCATCGCAAAAGACGTCCGGATATCGGACGGCGCGGTCCGTGTTCGCGTGAAGCCGGTAAGTGGCAACATCGACCGGGCCGGAGGCATTGCCTTCGGCATGGGGGACGTGAGCAACTATTTTGTGCTCCGGATCAACGCCCTTGAAGACAACGTCATACTCTTCGAGTTTGTCAACGGCAGGCGCATCGAGCGTGGGAGCATTCGTGAAAAGATCGCCACCGGTCAATGGTACGAGCTCCGCGTCCAGGTCCGGGAGCGTGACATCCGCTGTTTTTTGAACAACAGGATTGTGCTGGAATATGAGGCCGACAGGCCGGTCCAGGGCTACGTCGGTCTCTGGACCAAAGCCGATTCCGTGACGCTCTTCGACGGACTGGCCATTGAGACTGATGGCGGTGTTACGAAGGTCGTCTGCTGACGATTGGAGAACGGGACACCAATGCGCGTCGCATGGAAAACGGATAAGGGAAGAAAGAAGAGCGTGAACGAGGACGCAGTTCTCGTCGATGAAGAAATAGGTCTTTTTCTTCTTGCCGACGGTATGAGCGGCCCCCGCGCAGGCCGCGTAGCGAGCCGCCTTGCTGTGCGGAAGGCGCACGCCTTCCTGAAGGAACGGCTCCCGCATACGACAGGTGATGAAATACTGAAGCTGTTGAATCAGGCCGTGGTGCATGCCCATGAGGCGGTCCAGAAAGCATCCCTGAAGCGTCGGGCACTGAGCGGCATGGGAACCACGCTCATAGTCCTGTGCGTCAGAAACGATACCGCCTATATCAGCCACGTAGGTGACAGCAGGGCATACCGTCATCGGGTGCGGCTGGAACTCATAACCACGGACCACACGCTGGATCTTCAAATCGCTCAGGACGTGATGATCCGGGAGCTTTTCTTTTATCATAAAGTCCGGGTGTTGAGTCAGGCGCTTGGTCCCTCAAAGGTAGTGGCATGCGACGGTCACAGCGTCGAGCTCCGGCCAAGGGACATCATTCTGCTCTGTTCAGATGGCCTGACGGACATGCTTTCGGACGTGACAATTGGGGAATTGATCGGATGTCACGAGGAAGACCTCGAAAAGGCTTCTGAAGTGCTGGTCGAGGCTGCAAACCGGATGGGCGGCAAAGACAACGTATCGCTCGTGCTGATCGGCTTGTGACCGCAACGCAATTTCCTCCTGCCCGGGTAGTTTGCCGAATTCCATGCATCTACAACTTTCGTCTCATTGACTTAGCCGCTCTCGAGCAATAAACTTAGTCCATCGGTGAGAAGGGAAATAAATTAGGAGGTGGAACAATGGCCACAAGTATGCCGAAGATCTTGGATTGCATGGTAATGGACTGCTCGTATAACAAGAACAAGGAATGTCATGCGATGGCTATCACCGTCGGCTCCGGGGGGCACCCCCTGTGCGATACCTTTATCAAAGCTGCCCAGAAGGGCGGTGTCGTGGACATGATGGGCGGCGTAGGGGCGTGCAAGGAAGCAGGCTGCAAATTCAACCAGGCGCTCGAATGCTCGGCCTCTGGCATCCACGTCAAGCTCCATGCGGACCATGCGGACTGCTCAACTTTCATGTCACGGTAGATCATGTCGGCTCGCAGGGAGGCGCATGCTGTCCGCAAAGAACCACTAAACCAACCCTTCTCACCGGTCTTCTTCCGTAAGTTCGGGTCAAACGAACACCAAGTGACTTTCACGAGCGCGCCCCTCTGATCCGCTTTCGCAAATCCTAAGGCCTGCGAGCTTCACTTTATTATATGCAGGCCATCTTGTTCCTTCCATCGGAGGCGCAGCCTGTTTTCCCCGGTCAGCTCAACGCTCGTACCCGCTGCCGCTCCCTCGCGATTCAAGACCGACGCGAGCCACTTTGCATCAGACGCTGACGCCTTGATCACCTGGAAGCGCCGGACCTGGGTCGGCGTCATATCGAGTTCGAGCAGTTTGCCCGAAGCGGGATCGATCTTTGCGAAATACATGAGGCCGAGGTCCCCGCGGTACGATTCGTATCCGCTGATGCCTTCATAATCGTTCAGAAAGTCGCCGCACCCATAGAGGATGAGTTTGCCGCGGTACACTTCGATTGCCTTCACATGGTGCGATGAATGGCCGTGGATCACGTCCACCCCCGCATCATCGATGAGGCCATGGCTGAACCGCACCTGCTCGGCTGAAATTTCGTATCCCCAGTTCGGACCCCAGTGGATCGAGGCGATGACGATATCGCCTCTTTTTTTCACACGTCGCACCTGGTCCCGGATGCGCCGGACCGCGTCGTCCGAAAGGCCCTGTAGGAGGCTCACTCCCGGCCGGTCCTCCTTCGCCGCCCAGACCTCAGGCACGCCGCTTGATTCAGCGGCAAAGGAAAATACGAGCACCCGTCCTTTTGCGCCGAGGTCCAGAACAGCGGGTGCTTCGGCCCCCTTTCGGTCCTTGCCCGCCCCGGCATGGAGGACCCTGGCTTTGTCGAGAGCCCGGATCGTCTCTTCCAGCCCCGCATATCCCCAGTCGAGGACATGATTGTTCGCCAGAGCAACGACGTTGGTCCCCGCTGTTGTCAGCACCCCGATGCTCTCCGGGTTCATCCGGTAATTGATGCCTTTGCCCGGCCAGTAGTCTTCGCTCCTGGTCACGGCCGTTTCCAGATTGATCAGGCGCACGTCGGGGGCTTGCCGGGCCAGCTCCGCAATGGCGTCGCCCCAGACATAGGCCAACCCCGCCGGCTTCGGGATCGGACCGTTAGCGTCTTCGGCAAGCTGTACATAGCCCCTTGCATCGGTCACGTAGGGTTCAAAAATATGCGGAGGGGAGGGGTGGGGCAGGACCTGGTCGATCCCCCGGCCAGTCATGACATCGCCGCACAGGAATATGGTTACCGCCAAAAGGTTCATGACTCTTTGCATGGTCTTTTCTTGAACTCGCGGTACGAATCGTGCCGCGGATGGGCTGAATCAATGCCTATCTATACTTTACACCTCCCGGACAACGGGGGCAAGGTGAGAGCACCACAGGACACGCGAACTTCGGCCGGGCAGCGCCTTTGGTTAGAGGGATCGCCGGTCAGAGCAGAAAAACTGCGGTGGCCGGCAGATCAGTGAAAGAATGGTTCATGGCATATCGACGTTCATCACTTTTTCAGATCAACTCAACATTCGACCCTGTTCGAGAGGCTCTTTATCATGCCGTTCACGAAATGGCCTGTGACGTCAATCCGTTGCGTCCGGTCGGACAGTGAAAAGCCGAACCCGCCCCTTTCTTTATTCGCGCACTGCTGCACACACTGAACAGCCAGCAGATAGTCGAGTGATATGCACAGAGCCCTTCGATATGTCTGCCTGCGACTGTCATTTTCCTGAACGGCTATGGCGTAGGCGTCGTTCAGCCCTTCCAAAGCGCAGGCGACTTCGACCGAGGACTGCTGTCCGGGAAATTTCCGTACTCTGTTGTAGAAGTTCCTCTCGATGATTCCGTCGTGCAGCTCGAACACGTAATCCGCGACGCTGCGTTTAACTTCGTCATTTCGCGTACTCTCGTAAAGAAGACGGCAATACTGAGATTGCCAGTTGGCAAAGAAGACACGAAGGTCCGGCTCTACCTTACTGGCCTTGTAAAAAAGGTCCCGGTAGTAGACGAAGCCCCGTTCGGCACTCTCCAGGTACTTCCCTTCATGTGTCAACTGATAGTATTCCAGCAAGGCCAGCATCGCCTCGCCCGGATAAAAGGCCAGGCCGTCATCCGGTTCAGGCCCGAAGAAGATTTTATAGGAACCATCCTGTCTCTGCTGTGCCACGATGCCTTCGGCGAGCAAACGGGCTTTCTCCAGGCGGTCGGGCCTGCGGGAATGGATGAAAGACAAGAGCATGAACGCGCTATGGGCGATGCACGGGGGCTCAACCAGAAACTTCGGATCGAGAATCAGATAACCGTCTCTCCGCGCCAGATAACGGCTGTAATACTCAAGAGATCGTTCGATGACGGATTCCAAATCCCTTCGGTTCAGGAATTCGCTCACTATCTCCATATCCCAAACTGAGGCGATGTCCCGAATGGGGCTCCCATTAGCGACGGCGACGTTTGCCTCAGGATCGTAAAGATACAAAGGTCTCCCCGTATTTTCACTCACCATTCCCTTGTACCATTCAACGATCAAACTTAAACGATCCTGTAAGCTGCCAGAGATCATGAAATCCTCCTTCGAGGGTCATTTATGTTTCGATCCCGCCATAACCGCAGATCCGTGTCTTCGGACATGCTGCCTCAATGTTCTGACTGATCTTGACCCTGTGTGTACTCTTCTGATCGATGGTCCCGCCGACCGTGCCGTGTTCGCGGATGATTTCACCAGCACAGGGCTCTTCTTTTGAGCTCCCGTGAAAGAGGCAGCTTTTGGCAACGCTTGCTCTTCCACGCCCCAAGTCATCAGACGTCCGATGCCAATGGCTAAAAGGACTGCGAAAACAGCTATAACAGGCCACTGGAACCCCATCGCCCAATCAAGGCTACTGAAATTAAACATGT
>JAXIPA010000274.1:0-17540 GCA_045403145.1 Nitrospirota bacterium
AGGGACGGTATGGGTACAGCTTCATCAACAGCCCCGACCGCCTCAAGACGCCGCTTATCAAGAAGGACGGCAAGTTCGTCGAAGCCTCCTGGGACGAGGCGTTCGGTCTCATTGCCGAGAAGCTCGGCGACATCAAGAAGAAGCACGGTCCGGACGCCATCGGCGGCCTTGCCTCCGCCCGGTGCACGAACGAAGAGAATTACCTCTTCCAGAAATTCATCCGCGCGGGGATCGGCACGAACAATGTCGACCACTGCGCGCGCTACTGACACAGCTCGACTGTGGCCGGTCTGGCCACCGTATTCGGTTCCGGAGCAATGTCGAACTCGATCGCGGAGATCGAGAACAATGACGTCCTCTTCGTCATCGGCTCAAACACCAAGGAGAACCACCCCATCGTTGCGCTTCGGATGATCAAGGCGAAGAGGAAGGGCGCAAAAATCATCATCGCCGACCCGCGCCGGGTGCCCCTGGTCCGGTTCGCCGACATCTGGATGCAGCACAAGCCCGGCACGGACGTGGCGCTCCTGAACGGCATGATGCACGTGATCGTGAAGGAAGGCCTGATCAGGAAGGACTTCATCTCGTCCATGACCGAGGGCTTCGACGACGATTTCCGGAAGAACCTCGAGGAGTTCACACCCGAGGCCGCGTCGAAGATCACCGGCGTTCCCGCGGAAACAATCGTTAAAGCCGCGCGCATGTACGGCGGGTCCGACAAAGCCGGCGTCTACTACACCATGGGGATCACCCAGCACGCCCATGGCACCGACAACGTATTCTCCATCGCCAACCTGGCGCTCATGACCGGCAACCTCGGCAAGGAGAGCGCGGGGGTCAATCCCCTGCGCGGCCAGAACAACGTTCAGGGCTCCACGGACATGGGCTGCATCCCCAACAACTATCCGGGGTATCAACGCGTGACTATCCCGGAGATCAAGACCAAGTTCGAGGCGCTCTGGAACGCTAAATTGTCGGACAAGGAAGGGATGACCGCCACGGACATGCTTCCGGCCGCGGAAAAGGGCATCATCAAGGCGCTGTACATCATGGGAGAAAACCCGGTCATCAGCGACCCGGATATGACTCACACTATCAAGGCGTTCAAGGCGCTTGACTTCCTGGTAGTCCAGGACATCTTCATGACGGAAACCGCGGCGCTTGCCGACGTGGTCCTGCCTGCCACCGTATTTGCCGAGAAGTCGGGCACGTTTACGAATACCGAGCGGCGCGTGCAGCGGGTCAGGAAGGCGGTAAACCCTCCCGGTCAGGCCAGGGAAGATTCTCAGATCATTCTGGAGCTGAGCAAGCGGATGAATTACCCCATGGAGTACCGTACCACGGAAGAGGTGTTCCTGGAGATCGGAAAGGCATGGCAGGCGATGGCGGGCATGACCTATGCGAGAATCGATGAAAGAGGCCTCCAGTGGCCCTGCCCGACCCAGGACCACCCGGGTACGCCGTATCTGTTCAAGGGCGGGTTCCCGCGCGGCAAGGGCAGGCTCACCACGGTCACCTACAAGCCGTCGGTCGAACAAACGGACAAGGAATTTCCCTTTATCCTGACCACGGGACGGCTGCTGTTCCAGTACCACACCGGCGGCATGACCCGCCGTGTGAAACCGATCAACGCGGTGTCGCCCGAGGCGTATATCGAGATCAATCCCGTTGACGCGCAAGCCCTTGCCATCGAGGAAGGTTCGAAGGTGAAGGTAAGTTCGCGGAGAGGATCGATCACGGTGAAGGCGTTGATTTCCAAGCGGCCGGCAAAGGGCGTCGTGTTCGTTCCCTTTCACTTCAAGGAAGCGGCCGCCAACGTGCTTACGAGCAGCACATCGCTCGACCCTGTCGCGAAGATCCCCTCGTTCAAGGTCTCCGCGGTGCGGCTCGAAAAGGTGTAATCACGGATCACGCTAAGATGTCCGGGTTTCTTTGTGTCATTCCAATGCGAGCCATACGAGGCCCGCATATCTAAAAAAACACAAGGAGGAATTTTTATGCCATTTGATGCAACGAAGTTAGCTGACTGGCAGATTTCCGAAGAAGCGGAAAAGAAAATGCCGACACCTGAGATGTGGCGCGAGAAACTTGGCCTCCAAAAGGACGAGATGCTGCCCATGGGCCGCCTGTCCAAGATCGACTTTCTCAAGGTCAACGAACGTCTCAAAAACAAGCCTGACGGCAAGTACATCGAGGTGACCGCTATCACCCCGACCCCTCTGGGCGAAGGCAAAAGCACCACCTCGTGCGGGCTGATGGAAGGTTTGGGCGCGCGCGGCAAGAACGTGGGCGGGGCGCTGCGTCAACCTTCAGGCGGTCCCACCATGAACGTAAAGGGCACTGCGGCAGGCGGCGGCAACTCTTTGCTGATCCCCATGACCGAGTTCTCGCTGGGTCTTACCGGCGACATCAACGATATCATGAATGCCCACAACCTGGCCATGGTTGCAATGACCTCCCGTATGCAGCATGAGCGTAATTACAACGACGAGACGCTCAAGAGGCTCACCAGGATGAGAAGGCTCGACATCGATCCCACCCGCATCGAGATGGGGTGGATCATGGATTTCTGCGCCCAGAGCCTCCGCAACATCATCATCGGCATCGGCGGCCGGACGGACGGATTCATGATGCAGTCGAAATTCGGTATCGCCGTCGGATCGGAGTGCATGGCCATCCTGTCTATAGCCAAAGACCTCGCTGACCTGAAACAGCGCCTGAACAATATCACTGTTGCCTTCGACAAAAGCGGCAAACCGGTCACCACGGGCGATCTGGAAGTCGGCAATGCCATGGCCGCTTTCATGCGCAACACCATCAATCCCACCCTGATGTGCACGGCGGAATATAACCCCTGCCTCGTTCATGCCGGGCCTTTTGCCAATATCGCCGTGGGCCAGTCATCCATCATCGCCGACCGTGTCGGCCTGAAGCTGTTCGACTACCATGTGACCGAGTCCGGCTTTGCGGCTGACATCGGATTTGAAAAGTTCTGGAACGTCAAGTGCCGTAATAGCGGCCTGAAGCCGCACGTTTCAGTGCTCACGACCACTGTCCGCGCCCTGAAGATGCACGGCGGTGGACCCAAAGTCGTTGCCGGCAAGCCGCTTCCTGAAGAGTACACCAAGGAGAATGTGGGCCTGGTTGAAAAGGGCTGCGCCAACATGGTCCACATGATCAACGTTATCCGCAAGTCCGGCATAAACCCGGTGGTCTGCGTCAACCGTTTTTATACTGATACGAATGCCGAAGTGGCCGCTGTCAAGAAGGCCGCCGAAGCAGCCGGCGCCCGCTGCGCGGAATCCCAGCACTGGCTCAAAGGCGGCGAGGGAGCCCTCGAACTTGCCGATGCGGTCATCGACGCCTGCAACGAGGAGAAAGAGTTCAAGTTCCTCTACCCGCTTGAGATGAAGTTGCGCGACCGTGTGGCACTTATCGCGAAGGAAGTATATGGCGCCGACGGCGTCTCTTGGCTGCCCGACGCGGAAGCCAAGGCCAAAATGCTGGAAAGCGATCCCAAGTACGCTGACTTCGCCACCATGATGGTCAAGACCCACCTGAGCCTGACCCATGACCCCACGCTCAAAGGAGTGCCCAAGGGCTGGACGCTTCCCATCAGAGATGTCCTGATCTACTCCGGCGCCAAGTTCCTGTGCCCTTGTGCAGGGACCATCAGTCTCATGCCCGGCACGGCATCAGACCCGGCCTATCGCCGCGTGGACGTGGATGTGAACACCGGCAAGGTCTCAGGGTTGTTTTAAAAATTTTTAAAAGCAAAGAGCCTCCAGATATTTTTCTGGAGGCTCTTTGTACGTTGGCCAAGATGGGCGTTTGCATGGTGAAGACCCACCTCTCGCTCACCGACAACCCGGCCATCAAGGGCGTTCCCAAGGGCTGGAGGCTCCGCATTCGCGATATTCTCACTTACAAAGGCGCGGGCTTCGTGGTCCCCGTTGCCGGCACCATCACCCTTATGCCCGGCACCTCGTCAGACCCGGCGTATCGCCGCGTGGACGTGGATGTTGAAACCGGAAAGGTCAAAGGCGTGTTCTAAACCGAATTCAATATTTAAAATTTAAAAAGCCCCTGCCGGAATTCCGGCAGGGGCTTTTTGCTCATAGATCACCGATGATGTATCCGGTATGGGATCAGTGCCATTTTGGCAGTTGTTTTTTCAGGTCAGCACTATACTGCGCCAGGAGGTAGACGCGGTCCCGCCAGAGCTCTTTCGCCTTTTCGTAAAAAGGCTTTACTTCTTCCACATGGATCTTCCGGTCCTTGAACGTGGCCCCATTGAAACAGTTGACCGCACGGTAGGCGTCCACGTCAAGGGACATTTCCACAGTTCCGGAGCAGCTGGTCCGCAGTGTCAGGAGGTCCGTTTGAATTTTTACCGCTTCGACTGCGCCGATCTGGCCGAAAACGTCCTTCAGGCTGTCTTCCGGGATGTCGCACGGCAGATTGCCCACGTAGACCCTTGTCGTCATGTCATCGGCGAACTGGCTCATGAGGATCTCCCTGGCCCATTCATAAAAAGGTTTGGCTTCTGATACATGGATCTTCCTGTCATTGAACGTGGCTCCGTTAAAGCAGTTGATCGCCCGCTCGGCGTCCACATCAAGGGACATTTCCACGTACCCCGCACATTTGGGCCGCCGTGTAATCAGATCGGTTTCCAGTTTGACCGATTCGACCGCTCCGATCTGGGCAAAAATATCTTCCAGCCGTTTCTCGGAAATATCGCACGGTAGATTTTCTACATGAATTCTGGTCGCCATGCCTTCCCCCCCTTGGTACCCTTCCTGATCGATATATTCGAGAAAGCCGTACTGTGAGAGCATACGGCCGTTATGCATGAAATCATTATAGCAGGAAAATCGCTGTGTTCCACGGGCGCTTTTGATTTCCCGATTACTGGTGAATACCGTGACCAATGTTATCCGAAAGAACTGTAAGAGTCAAGCCCGGCGCGAAAAACGCCGAGAATGCTGCAGGGCAGGCCGCCGGGCGGTGAAAGTATCTTTCAACTTGTCAGCAACGTGATTATACGTTATTATAATTTATTGTGAAAAACTGCCATTCCTGCTCCAGGGAACTGTCGATAGGCAGAAGCGTCGGCAGAAGGGATGTTTGTCCCTTCTGCGGTGCGGACCTGCATTGCTGTCTGAATTGCAAATTCTACGACCGGACCGTCTCGAAGCAGTGCCGTGAGCCCGCGGCCGAACTCGTGAAGGAGAAGGCCAGGGCCAATTTCTGTGCGTATTTCGTGTTTACGGAAGCGCGGAACAGCGCTTCCGCCGACGCCGGGGACGCACGCCGCGCGCTCGACGACCTTTTCAGGAAATAGCCTGCTCGAAAGACCGCATGATAAAACTTGATAAAAAAACCATCGCCGGGTTCGCGCTGGCCGGCATTGTTCTTGGCGGCATTTCCTACCTTCTCTACGCGCACGGCTTCATCGCATTTTTCACGGACCGGCGCCGTTTGATCAGCTTTATTCACGAGCACCGCGCGTACGCGGCCTTCATCTTCATCGGGCTGCAGACGCTCCAGGTCATCGCGGCGCCCGTTCCGGGCGAGGTGACGGGCATTGTCGGGGGTTATCTTTTCGGGACGGCGGCGGGGATACTGTATTCGACCATCGGTCTTACCCTCGGATCATGGATGGCATTCGTGATCGCACGGCTCGCCGGCAGGCCTCTGGTCGAGATGGTCGTGAATCCGGACACGATCAAGAGGTACGACTATGTCATGAAGCACAAAGGCATGTTCCTCGCCTTTCTCATGTTCCTGATCCCCGGCTTTCCGAAGGACCTGCTCTGCTATCTGCTCGGCCTGGGGCACATGAGGCAGCGTGACTTTCTCCTCGTGTCCACAACGGGCCGGCTGCTCGGAACAGCGCTGCTCACACTCGGGGGGGCCTTTTTCCGCGACCGGCGGTATGGGGCGCTGTCCACGCTGGTCGGCGCCAGCCTGCTTCTCATTTTGCTCACCATGATCTACCGCGAGGCACTGGAACGCTGGTTCCGCAGGATGCGGGCCGCGCAGCACCTCAAGCACCGCGCAGACCGGGCAAAGACAAACAAGGACCGCTAAACTCCCTTTTTCGCTTTATTTCTCCTGTCCTGACGGACCCCGCTGACGCGGTCCCGGTACCGTTTGTTGATGATGGAACACGCCTCTTCGGGATCATCCACGACATGCATGAGGTCCAGGTCCCCGGCGTTGATGTTGCCGTCCGCGAGCATCGTTTTCCTGAGCCAGTCAAAAAGGCCCTCCCAGTATTCTTTGCCGACGAGCACGACGGGGAAGCCCCGTATCTTTTTCGTCTGGATGAGCGTGAGCGCCTCGAACAGCTCGTCCATGGTCCCGAAGCCTCCGGGGAAAATGACGTAGGCGACCGCGTATTTGACGAACATGAGCTTGCGCACGAAAAAGTAGCGGAAATCCACCCGGATGTCCTGAAATGAATTCGCCGTCTGCTCCATGGGCAGCTCGATATTCAGGCCGATGGAGGTGCCGTTCGCATTCTGCGCGCCCTTGTTCGCGGCCTCCATGATCCCCGGACCGCCGCCCGAGATCACGGCAAAGCCGTCTTTCGCCAGACCCTCAGCCACCTTCAGACATTTATTGTAATAAGGCGACCCCGGCTCGAGCCTCGCGCTCCCGAAGATGGTCACCGCGGGGCCGATGTTGTTCAGGGCCTCAAAGCCTTCCACCAGCTCCGCCATGATCCTGAACACACGCCAGGTATCGGATTTTGCCAGGTCCTCCATTGTTACTCCTCTCTGATGCTCTCGTAAAAGCCGTCATTCCGGGCTTGACCCGGAATCCAGAGACTTTTTAGACACTGGATTTTCCTGCTTCCGTACCCTGCTCTTGCCTGTGGCCGCGTTTTGGCAACAGCAGGCTACGAAGACGCGGGCACAGGCAGGAATGACGAACTCAGTGCCCTGTTTGTTATCAGGTGCTTATCACCGCTCCGCATACTCCTCGCGGTAGATCTGAATAAAGGCGGTAAGCAGTGTTACGATCATGGGGCCGAAAAGGACTCCCAGTATCCCGTAGACGTTAATTCCCCCGAGGATCCCGAGGAAGAGAAAAAAAGTGGGGAGCTTTGCCTTCCTGCCGATCAGGAGCGGCTTCAGAAAATTGTCTGGCGTACTGACGAAGAGGGCGCCCCACACCGCAAGCAGGGCGGCCTTGAGGGTCGCTCCCTTGAGGAAGAGGTAGAGTGCGCCGGGAATCCAGATAAGGGCAGTCCCCCCGAAAGGGAGGAGCGACGCGATCATTGCCAGAAAACCCCAGAAAATTCCGAAGGGGACCCCGAAGATGAAAAACCCCACAGCGGTCAGGAACCCCTGCAGCAGCGCCACGAGGAACAGACCATTCAATACCGCGGAAAAGGTGTTGCCGAGCTTTTCCATGATGGACTGTTTGTGGTTTTTCGGAAAGGGGAGGATGTCCGTAAGCTCGCGGGCGTAGGTTTTCCCATCGCGGAAGAAAAAGAAGATGACGAAAAGCATGATGAAAAGGTTCAGTATGGCGAGGAGTGTGTTCTTGATCAGCAAACCCAGTTGCCCCGCCATGCCGGCGGAAAAGTCTCCCAGGCCTTTGAGGAGGTGGGACTTGATGTCCAGCTCAGCAAGTGCCGGGTGGCCGATAAGGGCGCCGAGGGAGGACGTCTTGACGCGGTTCCATACTTCCACGAACCGCCCTGATTGAACGAATTCAGTCGCCGCGGAGAACAGATCCACGACCTGTGCCGTCAGGAGCGCAAACAGGAGCACGGCAGGGCCGATGACCAGGATGAGGGTGAAGACGGTCATGACGCCGGCAGCCAGATTCGGCCTTCCCCTGGTGAGCTTCAGTATTTTTGCATGGAGCGGATAGAGAACGATCACGATAACGGCGGCCCAGATCACCGCGGAAAGGAAGGGGGCGATGAAAAGACCTGCCTGGTATAAAAGAAAGAGAAGAACGAGGAAAAACGCAGCGGAGAAAATATAATCGCTGCTCAATAAGGGACGGGAGCGAGGGTCGCTCATGAGCGCTCCTTCGCATCGAGAGAGTGCAGCGACATTTTTACCGCGAGCCTGGCGGCCTCCAGGAGGCTCGTTGGATCGGCGCAACCCTTGCCCGCGATATCATAGGCGGTTCCGTGGTCCACGGAGGTGCGGATGATCGGCAGGCCGACGGTGACGTTGACGGCCCTTCCGAAGGCAAGCATCTTGAGCGGCGCAAGGCCCTGGTCGTGGTACATGGCGACGACGATGTCGAAGAAATTGTTCCTCGCCTTGTAGAACAGGGTGTCGGCGGGCACGGGGTCGCTCGCGTGAATGCCTTCTTCCCGCGCCTTGATCACCGCCGGCAGGATCGTGTCCCACTCCTCGGAGCCGAATAGCTTCCCCTCGCCCGCGTGCGGGTTCAGGGCAGCCACGCCGATACGCGGGTTTTCGACGCCGAAGGAGCGCATGGCCCTGTGCGCGAGGCGGAGGGTCTTGAGGACCGTCGCGGCCGTGATCTGGCGCGGCACGTCCTTGAGCGCCAGGTGGATGGTCGTCAGGATAACATGCAGGCCGCCCCCCACGAACATCATGCCGTATTCCCTCGTGTCCGTAAGGTCGGCAAGGAGCTCGGTGTGGCCCGCATAATGGTGTCCAGCCGCGTTCATCATTTCCTTGCTGATCGGCGCGGTGACGATGGCGGCCGCCTCGCCCTTCATGGTCAGCTCGACCGCCTTCCTGATGTATTCCACAACCGCCCTGCCGGACGACAGGTCCGGCGCTCCCCATTTGTGGCGAGAGAGGTCCACCTGCTTCAGGTCGAGAATGTCGAGCCTGCCGGGGGCTGGGGCGGCTTCCGCAAGCGAAGCAAGGGAGCGGACCGTGATCGAGAGGCGCATTTCCTCCACCAGCTTCTTCATCACGGAAGCGTCGCCGATCACGACGGGCCGGCAAAGCGGAAAAAGTTCACCGCTGTCGATGGCCTTGGCGATGATCTCCGGCCCGATCCCGGCCGGGTCGCCCATGGTTATGACGATAAGGGGTCTTCGCTCCATAAGTCCTTTTCCTTCGGCAGCCGCGTTTCTCCCTGTACCCGGTACAATTCCTCCGGAAGGGCCTTCTTCGGAGAGGCGGGCATCCCAAGGACTTCCAGCTCAATGATGCGCGACGATAATTTCAGCGTAATCCTGTCGCCGGGTCTCGTCTCTTTCGCGGGTTTGGCCTCATGGCCGTTAACAAGCACCCTGCCGTTGTCGCACAGTTCCCTGGCGATGCTCCGTCGCTTTACCAGCCTGGCGGTTTTCAGGAACAAGTCGAGACGCACATTTTTATTGTAACGGAAACAGGCAGGTTTGACAACAGGAAATCATGCAAGGCGGCGCTTAAAGACGCTAATGAACTCCCTTGCTGTTCAGAAAGGGGCCGATTTTTTTGTCCTCTTCGAGAATGTGCGTGTTCAGCCAGTTGCTGAGGAAAAGCATGACGTCGATGGAAATAAGGTTGTTCCCCTGGTCGAGCGCGGTCTTCAGCTGTTTTGCCTTCATAGTCAAATCATCGTGTATCCGCTTGTGCTCTTCATACGCGGGATAGCCGTATTGCCGGCACAGCCCTTCCTCCGCAGTGAAATGATAGACCGTATACTCGACCAGCTCCGTCAGGACCGGGCCCAGGACTTCCGCTCCCTTGCCCGCGCGCATGGCATCGTACAACTGGTTGATGAGATTGATGAGCTTCTTGTGCTGCTCATCAACCACCCCGATGTTGACGGAATAATGGTCATTCCATTTTATCAATCCCACGGTTGTTCCTCCTTCCGCGGTGACGCCGCGAAAGATCTGCGCCTCTGAACCGGAAGCTCGTGCAAATGCTTCAGGCTTTTTCCCCCAAAAAAGGCAGGACTGCCGGCGACGATCATCCTGAGCTCTATTTTGCCATCCCGACAGCAGCTTCGATGCGCTTGATGGTCTTCTCCTTACCCATCACCTCGATCACGTCGAAGATGCCGGGGCTCACCGTGCCGCCGGTCAACGCAACGCGCACGGGCTGGGCGAGCTTGCCGAGCTTGATGCCCTTCTCGGCCACGAGGGCATTGAACACCTTTTCCAGCTCCGCATGTACGAAGGGCTCTACCGCCCTGAGTTTCGCCGCGAGTTCCGCGAGCAGGGGCGCGACATCGGTCGTCAAATGCTTTGCTTTCGCCTTTTCGTCCGGAATGATGTCGTCTACGATGAACGGAACGGCGCCGGTCTTCATCTCCACCAGCGTGTGGCTCCGCTCCGTGAGGATCGTCACGAGCTTCCTCATCCAATCCGGGTCCGGCTCCTTGCCCGCCGCTACGATGCCGTCCTTTTTCAGAAGGTCGAGCACGAGCTCCGCGAGCCTGGCGGGATCGGACTGCTGGATATAATGGTGGTTCAGCCAGAGAAGTTTTTCCGGGTTGAAGACGGAAGGGGCTTTGCCTACGTTATCGAGCGAGAATTTTTCGATGAGTTCCTTGTTCGAGAATATCTCCTGGTCACCATGCGACCAGCCCAGACGCGCAAGATAGTTCACGAGGGCTTCAGGCAGATATCCCAGGTCGATGTATTCGGTGACAGCCGTGGCGCCGTGGCGCTTTGAGAGCTTCGTCTTGTCCGAGCCGAGGATCATAGGGAGATGGGCGAACGCGGGAGGTTCGTACCCGAGCGCCTGGTAAAGCTGGATCTGGCGCGGGGTATTGTTCAGGTGATCGTCGCCGCGGATCACGTGCGATATGTTCATCGTGACATCGTCAACGACCACGGCAAAGTTGTACGTGGGCAGTCCGTCGGACCGCTGAATGATCAGATCGTCGAGCTGCTGGTTCTCGAAGGTCACTGCGCCGCGGATCACGTCGCGCACAATGGTCTGGCCTTCATCGGACGAAAGGAACCTGACCGCCGGCGTCCTTCCGGGAATCGGCGCCGTGAGCGACCGGCACTTCCGGTCATACTTGGGCGGCTTGCCGGCGGCCATGGCCGCTTTTCTTCTGGTCTCGAGCTCCTCGGGAGTGCAGTAGCAGTAGTAGGCCTTGCCTTCCTTCAAGAGCTTGTCCACATGGCCCTGATAGATTTCCCTGCGCTCGGTCTGGCGAAAAGGACCTTCGTCCCAGTCGAGGCCGAGCCATTTCATGCCGTCCAGGATGATCCTGATGGACTCGTCCGTGGAGCGAGTCTGGTCCGTGTCCTCGATCCTTAATATGAACTGTCCGTTATGATGACGGGCAAAAAGCCAGTTGAAGAGCGCGGTTCGGACGCCGCCGATGTGCAGGGCGCCGGTGGGGCTCGGGGCGAAGCGGACTCTTACGTTGCTTGAGGTACTCATGGATCGATCGGCTCCTTGGGGAAGTGCATGAGTGGATATGATGAGGCGGTATTATAACAAATAATGACCATAATCGAAAGCAAAATTCATGGGCATGAATCCGAAGGCGATGACGCCATAACCATTTGTAAGGTATAAATGTTTTCCTGAGACAAGACCGGCGGACATTTTACATTTCGTTCAGAGAAAACGCCGAATTGACAAGGCGGGATTCCTCGGATTGACAGCGGGCAGGGTTCCTCCGGATTTATCGAACAGAAAAAGGGACGGTTCAGTGAACCGTCCCTTTTTTGCGGCTTAAAAGTGAGTTTCGTGCAGATTAGATGCCGAACGGCTTTGCGTAGAGCAGGATGAGCACCACGACCAGCGTGTAGATGGCGAGTGACTCGATCAGGGCCAGACCGACGATCATGGTGGTCATGATCTTGCCCGATGCTTCGGGGTTGCGCGCAATGCCTTCCACGGCCTTGCTGATGCTGAGGCCCATGCCGATGCCGGTACCGAAGGCCGCGATGGCGATGGCGATGGCCGAAACCGAAGCGACGGTGCCAAAGAACCCGAGCTGGGCCGCATCCGCCGCCGGCGCATCCGCCGCGAAAGCCGCGGACGCAGCCAGCACTACGCCGAACACCAGGAGCATGATTGCAGTTGTTTTCTTCATTAGAGTCGTCTCCTTTCTTAAAGTGTGAACTTCAGTCCGGAATCGTGCCGGTTTGCCACCTCCCGGGGACTCCCTCCTGGGAGACTTCAGCCCCGGGGTCAATTGTTTAATGGTGTTCGCCTCCCAGGTGCGCTTCCTCGATGGAGCCCGAGAGGTACAGCATGGTCAGGAGCGTGAACACGAGCGCCTGTACAAAGGCCACCAGAAGTCCCAGGCCGAGGATCGGGATCGGCGCAATGTACGGCGCCAGGAGCGCGAGCACGAGCAGCAGCTTGTGCTTTGCCACCATGTTGCCGAAGAGACGAAAGGTAAGCGACATAACGCGCGCAAAATGGCTGATGAGCTCGATGGGGAGCATGAGCGGCGCCAGGCCCCACATCGGCCCCATGAAATGCTTGACGTAGGAGATGCCGTGCCGTTTTACTCCGATGTAATGGGTCGCGGTGAATGATACGAGCGCGAGCGCGAGCGTGGTGTTGATGTTCGCGGTGGGAGAATCGAACCCGGGGATCAGGCCCTGAAGGTTGCAGACGAGAATGAACAAAAAGAGCGAGCCGATGAGCGAAAGGTAATGCGTCCCTTCCGGTCCCATAATGTCCACGACGAAGTTCTCCAGGCCGCCGACCACGGTCTCCAGCAGGTTTTGCACGCCCGTTGGCGCCGTTTTCTTCAGCGAGAAGCGCGCGGCCAGCGCCAGCCCGATGAGCACGGCCATGGCGAACCAGGAATAGGTAACATGCACCGGAACATGCGGCGCCAGTGCTTCTAATATCAGCGGACCTTCTTTCATGACGGACGCTCCTTGGAAAACAGTTGTTATGCTCGAAAAAATTTACAGGAACCCCTGTTTTTTGTCAAGCAAAAACCCGGAAAACACTCATAAAATTTCTTAATAATCATATATATGATTGCTAATAAAACGGCTTGGCGCGGCCGCGGCGCACGGGCTGCCCGTCCCGATTGCGGCGCGCTTTGGGGTTATACTGAACACCAGGCCTCCTTGCAATTTACCGGAATCTATACTATCTTTTTATTGCAATCCCGCGCCTTGGCATCCCCCGGCTCCCGCCGGGGGTGGAAAGCGCTTCCTCGCGACCGTGAAGAACGAGGCGTCGCGAGTAAGCAGTTCCGGGAGGTCGCGATGTTAAGGGGAGCTTCCGGCTCCTGCCGGAGGGGGCTCCACTGCCCGTTGGTCAGGGTATGAGGGTGATCGCAACAACCGGGGAAAGGCCTGCCGCATGTCTCAAGCATGCTTTATCGGTATAGACCAGGGAAGCAGCGCGACCAAGGCTGTTGCGCTCGGCGCCGCGGGGAAGATTCTCTTCCAGACGCGGAAGGACCTTTCTCCCCCTTTCCGCGACGGCCCACGCATCGAGCAGGACCCCGGCGAGATACTTACGTCCGTCCGGGAGGCGCTCGATGAAGCCCTCCACGCGGTCCGGGGATCGGGCATCTCCGTCCTCGGCATCGGGCTCTCGTGCCAGCGGTCGTCCTGCCTGGTCTGGCGCGAGTCAACGGGTGAACCGCTTTCGCCCGTCGTCAGCTGGCGCGATACGCGGGGCCTCGATGTCGTCCGCGGGCTCGCCGGCCATGAATCCCTTATCTTCAATATCTCGGGGCTTCCGCTCACCCCGTACTATTCGGCGTCGAAGTTCTGTTGGATGCACGACAACCTTGCCGCAGGAAAACAGGCCGGCGCCGTATACGGGACGCTCAGCAGCTTCCTGGTCCAAAGGCTCACCGGCAACAAGCAGGCGGTGATCGACCATACCAACGCGGCCCGGACCCAGCTCATGAACATTCATACGCTCTCCTGGGACAAGGAACTGCTCGAGGCCTTTGGGCTCACGGGCATCCGGCTTCCCGGGATCCGGCCCACGGCGCATGGATATGGAGATGTCGCGACGGGAACAGGAGCGGTTCCGCTCCTCGCCTCCCTGGGCGATCAGCAGGCCTCCCTGCTCGGCCTGGGCGTGCTGGCAAAGGGCGATGCCGGCATCAACTACGGCACCGGCGGTTTTTTCCTGATGAACACGGGGACCATACCGGTTCCCGGACAGGGCCTCATGACTTCCGTGTACTATTCGAATGAGAGGGAGCGGCACTACCTGCTCGAAGGAAGCGTGAACGCCGTGGGCGAGGCGCTGGAATGGGCGCGGAGCAATCTCGGCCTGTTCAAGGAATACGCTGAGGTGGATGACCTCTGCTGGAAAGCGGCAACCGACGTGGTCGCCTTTATCGGACTGAACGGGATCGGCGCGCCCCATTGGGAAGCGAACATATCAAGCTCTATGCACGGCCTGGCGCCGGAAAGCACGCATGCCGATATGGTACGGGCAGTGGTGGAGGGCTTTGCGTTCTTCATGAAGGACATTGCAGAGGCAATGCAGGCGGCGGGCGTGGAACCCGCCTCGATCACCCTGTCAGGCGGGTTATCGTCGCTCAGCTACCTCGCCCAGGTCCAGGCCGATGTCCTCCGGAGGGACGTAAGGACAAGCCCCGCCCCTGAAGCATCGGCCCTCGGCGCGGCGTTCCTGGCGGGCATGCAGCACGGCGCGTGGTCGGGTGAAGATATTGCGGGAATGGCTGCGCAAGGCGAGACCGTGCACGGAGAAGCGAATCCCGGACTGGAAAGAAGGCGTCGCCGGTGGAAGGAGCTTCACCGGATGACGAGGGAACTGGACGGAATATAGTTTACCCGACCTATTGGACTCCTTTAGGGGTGCATCTGCCTATCATATTGTGAGCTTTCCTTCGCGCCCTTCGTGGATTCCCTAACCCGGACAAGCCGGAACAAAAAGCAAATTCACATTAGCCACGGATGCACACGAATAAAAAATTAAAAGGATTGTTTTCTTTAATCCGTGCCAATTCGTGTTAATCCGTGGCAAAAAAAGTTTTTTGATTTTCTTTCCACTTTGAGAAGATTTTGATTCCTTGACAAGTGAACACTTGTTCACCTATAATAGAATCATCCTGTGCGGACCCCTGCGAAATCCAATTCCCTGCGAGAAGAAGATCGCCATGCTGACGCGTACTGCGCCGTTGAAAGTATTTCATACCATTGAAGACCTCTCATCCCAGGAAGGGGGAGAGGGGAATAACGACGCTGCGATTGCGGGCCCTTATGCCTACAAGGTCCTCGGTCTCGTGGAGGCCGGCTTTCCGAGCCCCGCCGAGGAGGAACTGCGGGACACGCTGTCCCTTGATGAGTTCCTCGTCTCGAACCCCGACGCCTCCTTCCTGCTCAAGGTCTCCGGCGATTCCATGATTGGCGCGGGCATCCTCCCCGGGGACCTGGTCATCGTGGACCGTGGGCAGACGGCGAAGAGCGGGGACATCGTGATCGCCGAGGTGGACGGCGAGTGGACCATGAAGTTTTTTAAGAAGAGCGGTGAAGCGGTGTACCTCGTTCCCGCGAATCCGAAGTACAAGCCCATCAGGCCGCAGTACGAGCTCAAGATCACCGGCGTGGTGACCGCGGTGGTGAGGAAGTATCAGCGGGGTTCAGGGGCCCGGGGCAGGGGTGGCGGGGCCGGGGTTTCGGGTCAGACGGACGGCGAATAAGAATATGATCTCGCAGGTTCGCTCTTCCCGACATGCAGAACTTTTTCGAAGAATTATAATTTTCTTGAATAAAAACGGGGAAATACTATAATAAAAACAGATGACCCGCGAACGCCTGGTTCCGGTGCCTTCATAGACGCCATGCTCTTCAAGATCGATGAAAACCTTCCCGTTGAGATCGCTGAACTGCTGGCGCAGAGCGGCCACGATGCGAAAACAGTCAACGAACAGCTCCTTCAAGGGTCTCATGACCCCGCGCTCCTTGATGTCTGTCGCGTTGAGCAGCGGGTCTTCATAACGCTTGACCTGGACTTTTCCGATATTCGCCCTATCCCCCGCAAAGAAAACGCGGGAATCGTCGTGCTCAGAGTGTCGAGCCAGGCAAAACCCCATATTATCCAGGTCGTTCAACACATAACTCCGCTCTTCGGCCGAGAGCCGCTTAAACACCATCTTTGGATCGTCGAAGAAACCAGAATCCGCATCCGCGGCGGCGAAACAGAGGAATAGGTAATGAAGAATCCTCGCGGAGCTGACAATCGAATATGAACTTAACTGATTTGAACGGTCGAGCGCGTTGAACGTCAGGGGAACGCTATGAACAAAGGCCCTTTACGGTACGATAGGATGGAACCAGGCCGCCATTGTTTGCGGAGGGTTGAGTGAAAACACGGCTGATCCTCAAACCGGGGCAGCGGGGAACGCAAAGTCTGGCAAAGAAGTACGGCGAGGCCCTGCTGTGTGTCCGTTTCCGGTATGATGCCGAGCTGCGGCAGCGGCTCAAAACGGTCGAGCTGATCGTCGAGAGGACCGACTGGACGCCGCCTCCGCCGCGATACACCGCGGACGCCCTTGTTCCCCTGCGCATCGAAGCCGCGGACATGCCGATGCGGTTACAAGCCAAGGCAGCAGGCGGAAGGTGGAATCCGGAGAAGAAACTCTGGTTTGCGAAATACGGCAATATCGCCGGCACGCCTCTGGAAAAGCATATACAGGTAGATGCCATATGATAAGCTTAAAACAGGAAAAAGCATCTTGTATATACAAGGCTCTCATCTACAGGTAGATGCATGCATATGCCTGTAGATGCTTGCATATATATGTAGATGACAACTTCCGTCCCAGCAATAACTTGTTGGGCGGCGCTGGTGTGGTTTGTATTTGCAAGAGTGCGCGGAGCATCTGCGGTGTTCCGTTCGGCAAGGGTCCGGTCGCCATCAGCGCTCTAAGATGCTTGGCGTACAGAGCGTCAAAACGGGCCTGCTCGGATGAATCCATGTCGCTTCTCCGTACACGATGCACACCCGGACGTGGGCGTAAAGGAAAAGTTTCCCACTTTGGCACCCTGCCTATTGCGCGATGGTTGTTCCTGCCGCGGAGCGGCTTCGTTCAACCAGCCATCTGAGGTGAAAATGAACACAGCAGGACTATGGAAGACTCTCGTATGGCTGCTTCTGTTCCTTGCTTTCAGCGGCCCGGCTTCTGTCAGCGCGGCATGTCCCGCCGCAATCGGCTCACCTGTCCCTTCCAAGTGCCCAACCGATCCAGCTGACAAGTCATGTCAGTGCCTGGAGACGGTGGACAAGATCTGCCATCCCGAAGGAAAGATATTGGATACATTTCTCGAGTGGGGCGGCTGCGAAGCATTTGGCAAACCGTTGATTCGTGAACGGCCTCGCCTTGCTTTCGGCGGCAGGTACCAGACATTCGAATGGGGTGAAATCGCACACTATCCAACTTTTGTGAACGGAGCGAAGACACCCGACTTCGTGATTAGCGCACTGCAGCCAAAGTCCTCGAATCCTCCATATAATCGGCTGCCGAGAATATCACTGCGATGGGGGCCGACGAAGCCGTACTCCTACGACAAATTCATCGTTCGCTGGGACCGGGAAGACAACGAGAAGAACGTCGAAATGCAGCATAAGGATAAGGACGACAAAGACAAACAGCAGGATGATGTC
>JAXIPA010000116.1:0-16973 GCA_045403145.1 Nitrospirota bacterium
GAAAAGCACCCTCACCCCTGCCCCTCCCCCTCAGGGGGAGGGGCAGGGTGGGGGTGGGGCTCCTTTGTAGTCGGGGAGAAGGTTGATTGTCCCTCCCCTTCAAGGGGAGGTTAGGTGGGGATGGGTCTCACAGATTGCGGATTGTTGAATGAAGAAAACAGCGATCATATACATTACCGATAACGGTCTGAAGCTTGCGGAGCGGCTCACGGCATGTCTTCACGATGCTGAGATAGTCCGGTATGCTTCCGGTATCGTTCCTGGTCTGTGGTCAGCGCATGATGCTCTTGTCTTCATCATGGCTTCCGGCATCGTCGTGCGGACCATTGCTCCTCTGCTGAAGGACAAGAAGACCGACCCCGCAGTCGTCGTACTCGACGAGGCGGGTAAGTTTGCCGTCAGCCTGGTAAGCGGACACCTCGGGGGGGCGAATGCGCTTGCGAGCGAGATCGCGCGGTTCCTGGGCGGGGAAGCGGTCATCACCACGGCATCGGACGTGAACGATCTGCCGTCCCTCGACCTCTGGGCACGAGACCATGACCTCATCATTGAGAACTGGCACGACCTCCCCCAGGTCGGCACGAGGTATGTGAATAACGGCGGACTGCGGGTCTATTCCGACATCCCTTTTGTTTTTCCCGATGAATTTCTGAAGGTCGCGGATCCCCGGTTCGCCGACGCCATCATTACCAATCGCAGGGACGTGTACGCCGGCTCTCCGAGATGCACCATAACCGGTGAAGGATGTTCCACGGATGCGTGCCGCGTGAAAGGCCAGGTCTACCTGAGGCCCGTGAACCTTGTCGTCGGGATCGGCTGCAACAGCGGCACTTCCGAAGACGAAATAGAAGCTGCGGTGCGGGGAACGCTCGAGGAACATAACCTCGTGTTTTTATCCGTTGGTTCCCTTGCGACGATCAGCATCAAAGCCAATGAGCCGGGGCTCAAGCTCTTTGCAGAAAAATACGGTTTTCCCTTGCAGTCTTTCTCGCCGGAAGAATTGAACCGCGTTGAGGGGACCGAAAGATCCGATATCGTATTCAAGGCCACCGGCGCCCATGCCGTGGCGGAACCGGCAGCGCTTCTGGCAGCAGGAACGGCAAAACTTATCGTACCGAAGCAAAAGAAAGGAAACGTGACCGTGGCAATAGCGGAGAAAGAAACAATGCGGAATGCGGATTGCGGATTGCGGAATAAAGAAGAGGCGGGACCGAAAACGGGCAAGATATACGTCGTCGGGACCGGGCCGGGGAGCCTGGAGCATATCACGCCAGCGGCGCAAGAGGCCATCAGAAAATCCGACGTCATCGTGGGCTACGGCACGTACCTCGATCTGATCACGGAACTCCTGCAGGGCAAGGAGGTTCTCTCCACGGGGATGACACAGGAAGTGGACCGGTGCCGCAAGGCAGTAGATCTGGCGCTCGGCGGACAGACGGTCGCCGTGATCAGCGGAGGAGATCCGGGCGTGTACGCCATGGCGGGACTGGTGTTTGAAATTTTGAAAAATACCCCCTCACCCCAGCCCTCTCCCTCGGGGGGAGAGGGAGATTCCGCAATCCAAAATCCGCAATCCGAAATATCCGTCTCGGTTATCCCCGGCATCTCGGCCCTCAATGCAGCGGCCTCGCGGCTCGGCGCCCCCCTGATGCATGACTTTGCCTGCATCAGCCTGTCGGACAGGCTGACGCCCTGGGAAGTGATAGAGAAGCGGCTTGAGGCTGCTGCATCGGCTGACTTCGTCATCGTCCTGTACAATCCCCGGAGCAAGGGCAGGGCGGGCCACATCGGCAAAGCGAGGCTGATCATCCTGAAGCACCGCGGGCCCGCGACGGCTGTGGGCATCGTAAAAGGCGCGATGCGGGAGCACGAGTCGGTCATCGTTACGGACCTGGAGAATATGCAGGACAGCGATATCGACATGCAGACCACGGTGATCATCGGCAACTCGAAAACATTCGTATGGAACCATTTTATGGTAACGCCGAGAGGGTATGAGAACAAATTTACCATCTGATCGTCATGATCGGCGCGGCAGGGCCGCGCTTCTGTGGGACGAGTCCTTTCTATGGGGTGTCATGGCACACAAGGCCCTCGATGCCTGCGGCCTGGCCTGCGACCTCATCCGCTCCGGAGACGTGAGAAAAGGGAAGCTCTCCGATTATTCCCTGCTGTTCGTACCCGGCGGGTGGGCATCGAATAAAATAAAGGCCCTCGGCAGCGACGGCATTGAAGAAATAAAACGCTTCGTCCACGGCGGCGGCGCTTATCTCGGGTTCTGCGGCGGCGCCGGGCTTGCGACCATGGACGGCATCGGCCTCGTGCCGATCAAGCGGCGGCCGACGAAGGACCGCGTACCGAGCTTCAGCGGGCGGATCGGCTTGAACATAACGGACCATCCCGTGTGGGAAGGATTAAAAAACTCTGAACTGGGAACGGAGCCTGCCCCCGAGCGAATTAATCGGGGGAACTCTCCGATAGTTTTTCACGCCTGGTGGCCGTCTCAATTCGTGATCGACGGGCCGGTGAGCGTGCTCGCTACCTATGCCGGGGCGCTGCCTGAATCCTTCAGTTCCGATGTGAACGTAGGGGATGCAGCAGCAGCCGGAAGCTGGCCCGAGCTGGAGCGCCTTTACCAGATCAATCTGGACCCCAAGCGACTATTCGGTGAGCCCGCCGTTATCGAAGGCCGGTTCGGAGAGGGGAAGGTGCTTCTGTCCCTCATTCATTTCGATACGCCGGAAGACGGCAATGGGGCAAAGGCGCTTGTCAATGTCTGGCGCTACCTGGGCTGCGATCGGCAAACAGTTGATGCGGCCAGGTCTGAAAGGCCAGGCCGGCAGGGTCGTGGGGCCTCATGCCATCCCCTGTTGCCGGAACTCGAGAGCGCGGTGGGAGGACTCATCGACCTCGGGTTGCGGAACTTTCTCTGGTTCCGGCGGAATTCCATGCTCCTGCAGTGGAGACGCGGAGTGCGAGGTCTTGAATATTGTACGCTCTCTGTCATGGTGAACGAGCTCGCAGATCTACTGCAGATAAATGCCAGCAAGCGGGAAATACCCGATCTTGACAGAAGCCTGGACCGGATCAGGGACCTGTTAGTGCCTTTTGTCGCAAAAGCACAGCACCTCCTGGTACGGGAACGTTTTGCCATGCAGAATTCTCACATCACCTATGAACGATGCGACGACCCGGAGATCCAGATGATCAGAGAAGAGTTGTTCTCGCGTTCAAAGAGCCATGGCGGGCTCTTCAAAGAACTTATTGATGAAGTTGACGGGCTGCTGTACAGTGCGTTGACACGGCTTTACTAAGGCAACCGACAGTAATGCCACATGCTTCGTCATTCCCGCGAAAGCGGGAATCCAGAAACAATGCGAAAACACTGGATTCCCCCGGCCTCAATCATGCCGGGGCAGGCTTGCAAGCCCACCCTGCACTCGCGCGTTGCACTCGTAGTCCCTGGGTGCAGGCGGAATGACGGATGATAAATCTATGAGGCTTTACTAATGACCATCTTAGTAAGATCGATGAAAAAGCTTCTCTTCATCATATTTCTGCTTCTCGGCATGACTTGCCCGGCGGTCGCTGCCGGACCCGCGTCCACGCCCGGGCGGATCGTGTCGCTCGCGCCGAGCATGACCGAGATCCTCTACGCGCTCGGTCTCGGCGTCAACATCGTCGGCGTGACAACGTTCTGCGACTACCCCGGGGAGGCAAAGAACAAACCGAAGATCGGCGGGATGTCCAATCCGTCGCTGGAGGCCATTGTCTCCTCGAAGCCGGATATCGTGGTCATGACCATGGACGGCAATCCGCGGGAAGTGGAAGAACGGCTGCGCTCCCTGAAAATACGGACCTACGTATTCAAGGCCAGGATGCTGCACGAGCTGCCCGGAGGGATCCGGGAGCTCGGCGCGGCAATCGGCGCCCAGGCCAAGGCTGATGCTCTCGCGAGGGACGTGGAAACGGGGCTGGCGAGGTCCGGGGCAGGGGCCGGGGTGCAAGGGTCCGGGAAACCGGGGAAGAAGGTGTTGTTCATCGTCTGGCCTGAGCCGCTGATCGTTGCAGGGCCCGGAACGGCCATCCATGACGCGATCAGCCTGCTGGGCATGGAAAACGCGGCTGCACGCGCCGGGACGGCCTACCCGAGGTATTCCATCGAAGAGGTCATCCGGGAGGCGCCGGAGGTCCTGTTCATCGGCAAAGGATCGGGCATGGACATGATGGCCGTTTCTCAGGGGCTCTTGAAAAAGCTTGCAGCGGTCCCTGCGGTGAAGAGCGGAGAGGTCTGTTTTGTGGGCGACGGCCTGTACCGTCTCGGTCCGAGGGTCATCAAGGGCATTGAGGAATTGGCGGAATGCGTTCATTAAGATACTGGGTATTCGGCGCTGGAACGGCCGCGATCTTCTGCCTCGCGCTGTTCGCCGGGCCGCGCACGATCAATCCCTTTGACCTGAACGGGATGGAGCGGGACATCCTGTTCTCCATCCGCCTGCCGCGAGTGGTCGTTGCCCTGCTGATGGGCATGGCCCTGGGCGCGTCCGGCGCGATCCTGCAGGGCGTGCTCAGGAACCCGCTTGCCGACCCGTACATCCTCGGCATATCCAGCGGCGCGTCCCTTGCCGCGGCCCTCGGCCTGCTGTCGGGTTTCTATTTTTTCGGAAGCGTCAGCGTCCCGCTGGCGGCGTTCATCGGCGCGACTCTGGTCAGCCTTCTCGTGGGCGCCTTCGGCTGGAAACGGGGCGGGTTGTGGCCGGAGCGGCTGCTCCTGGCGGGGATCGGGCTGAACTTTCTTTTCAGCGCCGTTCTGATGCTCCTCATGAGCGTGTCGAGCGATGAGGGGCTCCGGAGGGCGGTCTTGTGGATGTTCGGCGACCTTTCCATGGCCGACTGGACTCTCATTCCTTCGGCGTCGGCGTTCGTTGCCGCCGGGCTGGGCATCGCCCTTTGGCGGTCAAAGGCCCTGAATGCGCTGATCCTGGGCGACGAGTTCGCCCACAGCCTCGGGTTCGCGGTCCAGCGCGAGCGGCTTCTGATGTTCGCGGCCATGGCGCTCATGACCTCGGCCTCGGTCTCCCTCGGGGGGACCATCGGCTTCATCGGGCTGCTCATGCCCCATATCGTCAGGTTCCTGCTCGGCGCGGACAGCAGGGTGCTGGTCCCCGCGTCCGCAGCTGCGGGAGGGGCGTTCCTGTGCCTGGCCGATCTCGTGGGCAGGTCCCTCATGCCGCCGCTGGAACTTCCGTCGGGCACGGTCACGGCGCTGATCGGTGCTCCCTATTTTCTCTATCTCCTCAGGAGGAAAGATGTCCTCAGCGTTTAGCGGGCCGATTCTCGAATTCAGAGGCGTGTCGTTCAACTATCCCGGCGAGAAACGCATCGTCGAGGGCCTGTCCTTTTCCGTCGGCAACGGCGAGTTCATCGGTCTCCTGGGAGCGAACGGTTCGGGAAAGTCCACGATCCTGAAGCTCGCGTCCGGTATGCTGCACCCGGCAGTCGGCGGCATCACGCTCTGGGACAAGCCGCTGTCCGGCTACCGCAACAAGGACCGCGCAAAGCTCCTGAGCTACTTCCCGCAACACCTGGACGTGAACGTGCCGTTCACCGTAAGGGAACTCGTCGGCATGGGGCTCTATCCCTATGACATCCTGCCGCAGATGACCGTGGACGAAGCCGTGGAGCTCGTGGGGCTTGCGGAAAAGACGGAAACCTATGTCACGAACCTGAGCGGCGGAGAGCGGCGGCGAGTGTTCATCGCCATGACGCTGATACAGGGCGCCGGTCTCCTTCTCCTGGACGAGCCGCTGGCGAACCTGGACATCAAATACCAGATCGAATTCCTGCGGCTGCTGCGCCGGTTGAAAGAGTCAAAGGGCATGTCCGTCATCATGGCGCTCCACGACATCAACATCGCCCTCCAGTTCGGGAAGGTGATGCTGATCAAGGAGGGCGGGGTGCTCGGCATCGGGAGCCCGGAGACGGTGTTGACCGGCGCAATGATAGAGCAGGCCTTTGATGTCGCCGTCGAGATCAAGATGTCCGATCGCGGCAACGCGTATATCATGCATGAACGATGGTAGCAGGGTGGACGGCTTCCGGAAAGGCCTGCGGCAAGGAAGTCCTGAGCCAGGAACCTCACATTCCCGGAACCTCGAAAGAAGGAATGGAATATGTTTCGAAGAGGCGTGGTAGCAGCTGCCGTCATGGCAGGGATGTTCGTTTCGTCCGGTCCCGGCGTCATGGCCGAGGAGGGAGCCGTGCGGCGCAGCGAAGTTGTGGTCACGGCCACGAAGACGGAGAAGCGGCCGCAGGACTTGACGCAGTCGGTCACGGTGATCACCTCGGACGAGATCCGGAATTCAGGCGCCACGACCGCGGCCGAGGTCATCCGCACGGCCGCGGGCGTAATGGTGACCGACCAGGGGCCGCTTGGCTCCCTTGCCACGGTCAATCTGCGCGGCTCGACGTATCAGCAGGTGCTGGTGCTGCTGGACGGCAAACGGCTTAATTCGCCAAGCGCCGGGGGATTCGATATGTCGGAGCTTCCGGTCCCGCTGGAGGCAATTGACCGGATCGAAATCGTACGCGGGCCATCGTCATCCCTGTACGGCGCCGACGCCATAGGCGGCGTGGTGAACGTCATCACGAAAAAGCCCGCAGTGCCGCTGACGTCTCTCTCCGGCGCGATAGGTGCCCATGGATATACCTCGGCCTCGCTCTATAATACCGGCAGGGAGAACAACACGTACTATACGCTGTCGGCTGCCAAGGAACGATCCCACGGGTACCGCGCCAACAGCGACCTCGATCAGATCAACGCGGGCATCAAGCTCGGGTATGATCCGGACCCGGCGTCCTCGATCGAGGCGTCCTCTGATTATCTTACGAAAGATATCGGCGTGCCCGGCTCACTTCAGTTTCCGTCGCCGCTCGCGCGTCAGCAGGCGCGGGCAACGGTTTCCGGTTTGCTGTACAAGCAGCGCGTCACGAAGGCGCTTGATTTCAGTGCACGGGCCTACCAGAACGAGGAACGGCTCGGTTTTCAGGACCCGATCTTTTCCACGAGCAGCAGGCACCGTTTCGTTTCATCCGGCGCTGAAACGCAGGTCAACTGGCTGATGAACTCCTTTAACCTGTTGACCATGGGCGCCGAGGTCCGTGAGGACCGCGTGACCAGCACCGATGCAGGCACGCACACGGCATCGCTCACATCGGAATATATCCAGGACGAGATGAGCCTCGGCGATTCGGCGATCCTGGTCCTGGGCGGCAGGAACGACAGTCATTCGGTGTACGGAAATAAATGGAGTCGCCGCGTGAGCGGCCGCTATCTCGCCGCCGAAAGCGGCACCATCCTGAGGGCTTCCGCCGGGGAAGGCTTCCGGGCGCCTACGTTCAATGAGCTTTATTTTACGGACGCCTTTGGCAACACCGGGAACCCGGACCTCCGGCCGGAAACCGCCGAGGAGTATGAAGGGGGCATCGAGCAGCCGTTCGGCAGCGGCAGTATGATCAAAGGGACCGTGTTTAAGCGCAGGGTGAAGGACCTGATCGTCATGCAGACCGATCCGGTCACATTCCCGGTCAGCCCCGGGAACATCGGAAGGGCCCGCATCACGGGCGTCGAGGCTGAGACCAGACTTGCTCTTTCCCGGAAATTTTCCTGGCTGGTCACGTACACGCATCTGTTCCCGGTGAACGAAGATACGGGAGAACGGATCTTTTCGGATGTTTCCCGCATTCCCGACATGCAGATCGGAAGCACCCTGACGGCGGCCCTCGATGAAAAGACCGTCATTTCACTCCAGTACCGGAGGGTGAAGAACTACGTGAGGCCTGGTGACGAGAAATGGGACTATTATACCGTTGACGGGAAAATAACCGACACCGTCGTCGCCCGGAAGGACCTGAAGGCGGACATCTTTATCGGCATGAAGAACCTGTTCAACCGCAAGTATGAAACAGTTAAGAACTATCCCATGCCTCCCTCCGAGCTTTACGGCGGCATCACGGCCCAGTTCTAATTCGGAATGCGAATGAAAAGCGATAAACAAAAAATTCTCTGCCCGATCTGCAGGAAAGAGGCCGCCTGGAGCAATAATCCCTTCCGGCCTTTCTGCTCCGAGCGCTGCAAGCTCATCGATCTGGGGCAATGGGCATCAGAGGACTACCGGATACCCGGAGAGAAAAAGGATCTGCCTGAAGGGGAAGAGGAAGAAAAAAATACCACAGAAAAGTAGATTATTTTTGGAAAATATACTACAATGAGACGAATATAAAATCCTCGTAGAGAATTGTCAGCATGCTCAACACAACAGGGCCAAATATTTTTTGACGCCGGAAGCGTCGTGTCTCACGGGATTTGGACGCTTTGAACTGTAGGATCTGCGGTATAACAGGAGGCCGACCAGGATGGAAATCCGGTGTGGAAGCTGTAAGAAGCTCTTCCGTGTCTCTGATGATAAAATAACCGGCAAAGGCATCAAGTTCGCATGCACTCGCTGCGGCGACTACGTGAAGATCACGAGGGAGGCCTTCGAGAACCACATCCTGTCTCAAAGTGCTGTTACCGCCTTCGATATGTTCGAACCGCAAGCCAATTCCCCGGCCCCGGTCATTCCCGGGCCGGAAGCGTCAAAGGTCGAAGAGTCGGCAGCCAAAGGCTTTGAGGCGGCGCTTGAAGAAACGGCTTTTACCGAAGGCCCAGGCGCCGCATCGGCGGGTCTTGATCTTTCGACTTCGACTGACCGCGACTTTCTGCAGGAGCGGGAAGAGCCGGCGCCGTCCGAACCGTCTCCCTTCGAAGAACAACCACCTTATTTAGAGCCGCATCCTGCAACAGAATCGGAATCCCCGCCACAATCCGCGAATGAAGAACTTCGGCCTGAGCCGCTGACCGCACCGTTTTTCGAGGACCAGTCCGAGCCTCTTCAGGAGATGAAGCCGGAACCTCAGGCTGAACCATTCGAGGAGCCCGGGCACGAGGCGGGTTCGAGGCCGGCGCCGGTATTGCTTCAGGAAACGGAAGCACAAGCGCAACCTGAAATTCAACCGGAGCCGCTGCCGAAGCCCATGCCCGCTGCACAACCTGAACCGGCACTTGCTGCAAAACAGGAGCCGTTTCCCGAACCGGTTCCTCCGCCTGCGGCCGAACCAACGCCGGTTAGAGAGCCCAGGCAGACCTCGGCCGAGACTACAGCTTCTGTCGCTCCACCCGTTACGCAGGCCGCTCCCAAAAAGGAATCCGTGCGTCCGGCTGCGCCGGCATCGCCGATGACGGTGATTGGGGCCGCGCAGCCCGAGCCTCCCCGGTCCCGCAGCATGGCCATGATTACCATCACCACACTCATTATCCTGGGCTTGGCGGGGTTCGGGGCTTTCAGGTATTTGCAAGCCCCGGCGCCGCCCGCGAAGGTGTCTGCGCCGGCCATGGCGTCGACCGAAGGTCTGCACATCCTGAATTCATCGGGAGCGATGCAGCCGAACGGCGACCTGGTCATTTCCGGCGCGGTTTTAAATACCACGGACAGGGAACAGGCCGCCTGGTATGTTGTCGCCGATGTCTTCGACGCCAATGGTACGGTGATAAACAAAATCAAACTGCTGAATGGAAAACAGCTCTATACCCGAAGTGACTACGATATCCTGGCCAAGAGGGGCGAGAATGTTCAGGAGCTGAAGGCCAGGACGCTTCAGGACAAGGGTGTCGTCATTCCTCCAAAGGGTAACGTCGCTTTTGAGATGCGCTACCTGCAACCGCCTGCCGGGGTTGCGAGCTTTAACGCCGCACTCCAGCCCTTCGATCCCGCTGGTCTCGCTAATGAGATCGCGGAGGAGGCAAAATAGCCCGTTGGGCTGTCTTTGCAATGCGGATTCTTAAGGGGGGACGCCGACGGCGAAGCCCCTTTTTTATTTCTCACGCTGCCCGCTCGGAGTATTTTATTCTCATTATTTCCCCCCGCACGACCGGCGTCGTGCTGGAGTGGGATCGCGCTTTCCGTAGCAGCGACGAGTTTGCCCTCCAAAAAAGATATTGAAAAGTCGGTCCGGTTCCTGTATTGTTCTACCCTGCCCGGCGTGCACGGGGGCGCGGCGGCAGATTTTTTTTCAACCCCAATTTTCGCTTGACAAAATCCGTGGCTGTGCTATAAAAACAAAATTTTAATGGTCCTAAAGGCCGGGAGGAGATCAGATGAGCAGCTGCAGCAGAAATTACCTTTTTACCTCGGAATCGGTTACCGAGGGGCATCCGGACAAAATAGCCGATCAGATTTCAGACGCGGTTCTTGACGCTCTCTTAAAGCAGGATCCGATGAGCCGCGTCGCCTGCGAGACGCTCCTGACCACGGGACTCGCCATGGTGGCGGGAGAGATCACCACGAAGGGATATGTGGAGATCCCGGACATCGTCCGGCAGACCATCAAGGACATCGGGTACACACGTGCGAAGTACGGGTTCGATTCAGAGACCTGCGCGGTCATCACCTCGGTCCACTCACAGTCGCCCGACATTGCCATGGGAGTTGACACGGGCGGGGCCGGGGACCAGGGCCTCATGTTCGGATATGCCTGTGACGAAACTCCGGAACTCATGCCCATGACCATCATGCTTGCGCATAAGCTCACCCGCCGTCTTTCGGAGGTCAGAAAAAAGGAGATCCTTCCCTACCTGAGGCCGGACGGCAAGTCCCAGGTGACGATCGAGTACAGGGATGGTAAACCCTACAGACTTCACACGATCGTGGTCTCGTCTCAGCACAGTCCCGATGTCGAACTCAAGCAACTGCGCAGGGAAATCATCGAGAAGGTGATCTTGCCGGTGCTCCCGAAAAAACTTCTCGATGAAAAAACCATCGTGTATCACATCAACCCAACGGGCAGGTTCGTGACCGGCGGCCCCATGGGCGATACCGGCCTTACCGGCCGCAAGATCATCGTGGACACTTACGGAGGCGTGGGCAGCCACGGCGGCGGCTGCTTCTCAGGAAAGGACCCGACGAAGGTGGACCGCTCTGCATCGTATATGGCCCGTTATGTTGCAAAGAACCTCGTGGCAGCCGGCATCGCCAGCGAGATCGAAGTACAGCTTGCCTATGCCATCGGCGTGCCAGAGCCCGTCTCTATCCATGTGGACGATTTCGGCACCGGCAAGGTCACTCATGACAAGCTTGTAAAGATCATCAGGAAGAACTTCGACATGACGCCCAAAGGCATCGTCAAAACTCTGAACCTCAGGCGGCCTATTTACAAAAAGACCGCGGCCTACGGCCACTTCGGCAGGACCGAGCCTGAGTTTACCTGGGAAAAAACGGACAAGGCCGCGAAGCTCAAGAAGGACGCGGGGATGTAAGAACAGAAAGACGAGGGACGAGAGACGAGGGACGAAAAAGGCAAAGGTTTTGCGTCCATCGTCCATCTTTCATTCCACTCCGTCGAGGGGCGCTGCAGCAGTCACCGCAAGGTGGGTCTGTCAGGCTCGATGGGGATCAACATAGCAACGGCGCCCATTCATTAACTTGAATGGAGAGCTTTATGTCAACTAAAGACTACGTCATCGCCGACATCAACCTGGCCTCGTGGGGCCGCAAAGAAATCGCCATCGCCGAAACTGAAATGCCCGGCCTGATGGCCATCCGAGCAGAATTCGCCAAGACCCAGCCGCTGAAAGGCGCGCGCATTACCGGGTCGCTGCACATGACCATCCAGACCGCCGTGCTAATCGAGACGCTGAAAGCGCTCGGTGCGGAAGTGCGCTGGGCTTCATGCAACATCTTCTCGACCCAGGATCACGCTGCCGCTGCTATCGCTGCGGGCGGCACGCCGGTGTTCGCCGTCAAGGGCGAAACGCTGACCGATTACTGGGACTATACGCACCGCATCTTTGAATGGGCGGATGGCGGTTTGACCAGCATGATTCTGGACGACGGCGGTGATGCCACGCTGCTGCTGCACCTGGGCGCACGCGCTGAAAAAGACGCGTCGGTGATCAGCAAGCCGACCTCCGAAGAAGAAACCATCTTGTTCGCTTCGATCAAGGCCAAGCTGGCAACCGACAAGACCTGGTATTCCAAGCGCCTCGCCGCCGTGAAGGGTGTGACCGAGGAAACCACCACCGGCGTGCACCGTTTATACCAGATGCCCGCGCGCGGCGAACTCAAAGACCCCGGCATCAACGTACACGACTCCGTTACCAAGTCCAAGTTCGACAACCTGTACGGCTGCCGCGAATCGCTGGTGGACGGCATCAAGCGCGCCACCGATGTGATGATCGCGGGCAAGATCGCGCTTATTTGCGGTTACGGCGACGTGGGCAAGGGCTCGGCACAGGCCATGCGCGCATTGTCGGCACAGGTTTGGGTCACCGAAATTGACCCGATCTGCGCGCTGCAAGCCGCGATGGAAGGCTACCGCGTGGTCACCATGGAATACGCCGCCGACAAGGCCGATATTTTTGTGACCTGCACCGGCAACTTCCACGTCATCACCCACGACCACATGGCGAAGATGAAGAACAACGCTATCGTGTGCAACATCGGCCACTTCGACAACGAGATCGACGTCGCCTCGCTGGAAAAATACCAGTGGGAAGAAATCACGCCGCAGGTCGACCACATCATCTTCCCGGACAAGAAGCGCATCATCCTGCTGGCCAAGGGGCGTCTGGTGAACCTGGGTTGCGGCACCGGCCATCCGTCCTACGTGATGAGCTCTTCTTTCGCCAACCAGACCATCGCGCAGATCGAGCTGTGGACTGAAGCGCAGAAGGGCTCCAACAAGTATCCGATTGGTGTGTATACGCTGCCCAAGCACCTCGACGAAAAAGTCGCGCGTTTGCAACTGAAGACGCTGAACGCGCAACTGTCCGAGCTGACCGACCAGCAGGCCGCTTACATCAACGTGCCGAAGCAAGGCCCGTATAAGTCGGAGCACTACCGCTACTAAGCAGGCTGGTGGGAGATGGGAACGTAGAATCTATTTCGGATTTCGGAATGCGGAATGCGGATTGAGCGGCGAAGACCGTTTCGCATTCCGCTTTTTTATTCCGCAATCCGACATCCGCAATCCGCAATACAGTGAATAACTACCTCAAAATCATCGCTGCCATGCTGATCTGGAGCACCTGGGGCCCCATGATCCGCTGGCTCGCTTTGCCTCCCGTGGTGGTCCTGTTTTATACGTCGCTCGTCGCGAGCTTCACGGTGCCTGCATTCCTGGCGGGCCGGGGAGAGCTGGACCTCACCGGCATCGGGAAATCATGGTGGCTGTTCGCCCTGCTTGCGCTATCGTCGATCACGAACAATATCACCTATTTTTACGCTCTCGGACACACGACCGTGTCAAACGCCGTCTTTACGCACTACACCGCGCCGCTGTTCGTGGCACTGCTCGCTCCGATCATGATCGCCGAGCGTCTCCGGAAAGTGACCCTGGTGTCGCTGCCGATTGCGGCGGCCGGCATGGTCATGATCGTTCTGTCCAGCGGCGGACTCAGGATAGACGGTGTTCATACGCCGGGAATCGTCGCAGGGACGGCCTCGGGTGTCGCCTATGCCTTCATCATCATCTTCTCCCGAAAACTAAGTCAGATGCTGATGCATCACAAGGCGGTTGTGGTCCTCCTGTGGATCACGACCCTCGCGGTGTCGCCGGCGGTTTTTCTCACGGACCATCATATTAGCCTGCGGGCAGCGGCCCTGCTGTTTCTTACCGGCATCCTGCATTCCACTCTCGCGCCGCTGCTTTATTTCAGCGCGCTCCGGAAAGTGATCGCGCAGCACGCAGCGATCCTCGGCTACATGGAGCCACTCGCCGCCATCCCCATGGCGTTCGTCCTCCTGTCTGAAACCCCGGCATTCATTTCACTCGCCGGAGGTGCATTGATCCTTCTGTCCGGGTATCTCGTGATCCGCTCCCGCGCCGATTCCGAACCTGAACCCTGAACCAATTAAGCTATTATCAACGGTCCATCATAAAATGAACACCCATCCGGTTTGTCATCCCCGAATGGCTTGATCCCCGATAGAATCACTCGGGGACGGATCTGGTTTTCATCAAGAGAACCGGATTCCCGCTCAGAACCGTTGCGGGAATGACAAGATTGGAGATGATACGCACACGCCGCGAAAACAGGCCGCCTCTTTGTTATAATTCAATTATGAGACAACAGCTTATCACCATGTTGATTGCGGCGTTCGCCATCGTTCTTTTCGCGCCTCTTCTTCCCGCTACCGACGACCCCTATCTCTCGAAGCGCCGGACCATGGTGGAACAGGACATCAAGGGGAGGGGTGTCACTGACCGGAAAGTCCTCGACGTCCTGCTGAAGGTTCCGAGGCATCTGTTCGTGGACGACTCCATGAGAAGCATGGCTTATGAGGACCATCCGCTCCCCATCGGCGAAGGTCAGACGATTTCACAGCCCTACGTCGTAGCGCTCATGACCGAGGCGCTCCGGCTCAAGCCGGCAGACCGCGTCCTTGAGATCGGCACGGGCTCGGGCTACCAGGCAGCGGTCCTCGCGGAGATTGTCAAGGAGGTCTATACGATAGAAATACGGAAGAGTCTCGCGGAAAAGGCTTCGGACAGGCTCAGGAGTCTCGGGTACACGAATGTAAAGGTAAAATATGCAGATGGGTATTTCGGGTGGGAAGAGTACGCGCCTTTTGACGCCATCATCATCACCGCGTCGGCAAACCACATCCCGCCGCCTCTCATCAAACAGCTTCGGGACGGAGGCAGGCTGATCGTGCCGCTCGGGAGCACGGTGTATTATCAGATGCTGACCCTCGTGACCAGAAAGGGCAAGGACCTGGACGTGGAGCAGATGGCGCCGGTTGCTTTCGTACCCATGACGGGCGAGGCGCGGAAGGGGCGTTAGAGTCGTGTTTCATAAATCCGTTCCTTTTTTCCGAAACGGAGCACACCAAAAGCAACGAGGTACAACACGGCGCCGATTATGATGACCGTGCCGAAGCCTGAGGTCAGGGCGATCATGATCGCGGTCACCGTCGCAAGCACGGAGGCGCAGCCGTTCACCGCCCACGCCCAGGGGATCAGTTCCGGGGCGCGCTTCCCGAGGAGCGAGATGCCGAGCGGGAAGGGGATGCCCATGAGCATGCCCGCAGGCAGCGTCGCAAGGAACACCATAATGATTTTTATCGGCAAAGAATGGCTGATCATCAGGGAGATAAGGCGGGGAATGGCGAACGAGGTGACCAGGATGACAGCGACGAGGAGGAGAAACATCCGTTCATCTCTCAGCCGCGTAAAACGCTCGCTTAAATAACTTCCGAAACCGGAACCGGCGAGAATCGAAACTACGACGGTGCTCATGGCATAGGGCGGGTATTCAAGAGGAAGTATCATCTTCTGTATCAATGACACCTCGATAAACATATACCCGAAACCGAGGGCGGCAAAGTACGCAAAGGTGCGGGTGAGGTTGATTTCGTCCCTTCGTTTCGCCGTCCTGTTCAGTTTCGCGAGCGGCGCGATAACGAGGAGCGCGCTCACGACAAGGAGCTGGACGAAGAGGGCCGGCAGCAAATATCCTTCCTCGATGAAAAACTGCCATTTTTCTCCCATGAGCCGGTAGATTTCCTTTATGTTCCCGAGCTTCAGATAATAGTGGAAAAAAGGATTGTCATCGTGCACGGGGCGGACGTCGAAGGTGTAGTCGCGGAGGAACTGCTGCCGCGTTTCAGTCGCTATGGCGCTCCGGGCGGTTTCGAAGTAGTCGTCCCCCCGCATCTTGATGTACCTGTTGGTCTCTTTTGGATCGATCCCCGGGTAATGCAGGAGGTCGACCTTCAATCGACGGGAAAACTCCCTGATGGCGTCAATGTCCGTCCGCGTTAGGGCGGACTTTTTCACGACAATGGTCAGGCTGTCCCAGCTCCGGATTGCGGCGAGATGGGCGGGGAAATCCCGCATGCCCCGGTTTTCCGCGGCAGCGGCGATTGTGGCGAACAGCCGCAGCTCCGTTCTGGGCGGCGGGACAATGAAGAGGTTAAGGGAGAGGAACCCCTCGGGTTTGAGATGGGCCAGATAGGTTTCGAACGCCTCGACCGTGAAACGGTAGTCTTCGGCAAATCCGAAGGCCCATCCCGGCAGAGAACCCATCATGGACAGGTCGATTACATCGAAGCTGCTTTTTTGTCCATCAAGCCAGGTCCGCCCCAGGCCTGTCAGGGCGCGATCAAGTGAGGGCGAAGGCCCGTACACACCCTGGTCCCGCAACGCGCGCATTACGAGGGGGTCGGACTCGACAGCCACGATATGTTCTGATCCATACCGTTTCGCGGTCAGGACCGGAAGTCCGCCCCGGGGATCTATGAGCATCACGTCCGCGGGCCGGGAAAGCACGTAGGGCAGGGTTGATGGGAGGAAATCGATAAACGCCAGCTCCTGCTCATCTTTAGCGTTTGTTATGGCATAGAGATCGCCGGCGTCCACCGCGATGCCTGTCTGCTCCGGCATAGTGCCGGTAAAACGGAGACTGAGGCCCGGCGCAAACCGGACCGCGGGGCTGGTGAAGAGGTCCACGCGGGAGAAGGAGCCGAAATAGGTCCGCAGGCGCTGAGCCCCAGGGTACTGTAGCGCCCGTTCGAGCGGCTTGTACGGAGAAATGCTCGGCTCCAGCCACGATGGGTGCAGTGAGAGAAGCGTCACGTTGACCGTTATCAGCAGAAGTGCAAGCGCTCGAATTCTTCCGCCGGAAACAAGCATGCCCGCCGTGAGCGGCAACAGCGCGATGACCAGCACAGCCTGTTCCGCTCCTCCCCGGTAAAGCAGCCAGAGCGACAGGATGGACCCCATGGCCGCGCCGGTCAGGTCCGCGGCGTACACCAGGCCGCTTTGTCCGCTGAGGTGTGAGAAGGCCGTGGCCATCATCAGACCGAAGCACAGGAACGGGACCGACAGCACGAGCGCATAGCAGCCCATATACAGGACCTGCAGCCGGTCCCATG
>JAXIPA010000161.1:0-22258 GCA_045403145.1 Nitrospirota bacterium
TCCTTATCGACTACATGCTCATGAGGTTCAACAGTCTCATCGACAAACTGTTCGTTTACCCGCGGAACATGAAGCGGAACATGGAACTCTCGAAGGGCCTCTTTCACTCGGAGACCGTGATGCTGGCGCTTGTCGGGAAGGGGATTTCACGCGAGACGGCGTACTCCTACGTGCAGCGGAACGCCATGGATGTCTGGAAGCATGGCGGGGACTTCAAAGAACGTCTGCAGAACGACCAGGACATCCGCAAGTATCTCAGCAACAGTGAGATCGCTGATTGCTTCGATCTCTCGCATACACTCAAGAAGGTCGATTATATCTTCAAGAGGGTCTTTAAGAAAAAACCATCAATCACCACAAAGGCACTAAGACACTAAGGAAAACGTTAAGTCTTTCTTCGTGACCTTCGCCCGCACCCAGCGCTTACGGGTGCATGCGCGAGTGCAGGGTGTGTCTTCGTGGTAAAAAGGACGTGGCAGTTATGTTCGACAAGTTCCATGAAGAATGCGGAGTATTCGGGATCCACGGGCATCCGGACGCGGCGAACCTGACCTACCTGGGGCTCTACGCTCTCCAGCACCGCGGCCAGGAGTCCGCCGGGATCGTCTCGTCCGACGGGAAGAAGCTTTTTGCGCAGAAGGCCATGGGATTGGTGGCCGATATCTTTACCGAAGACCGGATCAAGAAGCTGCCGGGCCACATGGCCATCGGACACAACCGGTATTCGACCACCGGAGACAGTATTGCGATCAATATCCAGCCGATCCTCGTGAACTTTGCGCTCGGCGGCCTGGCCATCGCCCACAACGGCAATCTTGTGAACGCAGGCATTCTCAAGGATGAGCTCGAGGCTTACGGTTCCATATTTACCACGACGATGGACAGCGAGGTGATCATCCACCTCATTGCCCAGTCGCGCATGGCAACCCTCCATGAGCGGATCGTGGATGCCCTCAGCCATGTTCAGGGTTCCTACAGCCTTCTTATCATCACCGAGGAAGAGCTTATCGCCGTGCGCGACCCGAACGGGTTCCGGCCGCTGTCGCTTGCGGAGCTCGATGGCGGCTACGTGGTCGCATCCGAGACCTGCGCTTTCGACCTTATTGAGGCCACCTACATCCGCGATGTTGCGCCGGGCGAGATGGTAGTCATCAACAGCAAGGGTATCCGTTCATCTTTCCCGTTTAAACCCGCGGAACCGTCCCAATGCATCTTCGAGTTCATCTATTTTGCCCGGCCCGACAGCATGGTCTTCGGCCAGAACGTGTATACGATCAGGAAAAATTTCGGCAGGCAGCTCGCGCGCGAGACCGGCGTCGATGCCGATGTGGTGATCCCGGTGCCGGACTCGGGCGTGCCCGCGGCCCTGGGCTATGCGGAAGAGGCGGGAATCCCCTTTGACACGGGGCTCATCAGAAACCATTACATCGGCCGCACGTTCATCGAACCGCGCCAGAGCATCCGGCACTTCGGCGTCAAGATCAAGCTGAACCCGGTCAAGGACGCGCTCAGGGGCAAGCGTGTTATCGTGGTGGACGACTCCATCGTGCGCGGCACGACGAGCAAAAAGATCATCAAGATGATCCGGAACGCCGGTGCGGCGGAGATCCACATGCGCATCAGCTCGCCGCCCACGTCCTTTCCCTGTTTCTACGGCATCGATACGCCCACGCGGCAGGAGCTCATCGCGGCCACGCACAGCATCGAAGAGATCAGAAAATACATCACAGCGGACACGCTTGGCTATATAAGCATGGACGGTATCCAGAAGGTCGTGCCCGGACGCATGAACTATTGCGAGGCCTGTTTCGACGGCGAATATCCGGTCCCCTTCCCGGGCGAAAAGATGCTGCAGCTGGGGTTGTTTGACAAGGAATGATCTATTTCGGATTGCGGAATTCGGATTTCGGAATGATGAAAGAAATGGTGCCGAGGCGCAGAATCGAACTGCGGACACGAGGCTTTTCAGGCCTCTGCTCTACCAACTGAGCTACCTCGGCGCAAGGTGGGCTGCATTGAAACAGGACGTTAAAATAACAGAGTGAGGGGTTGATTGTCAAGCGATTTTTGCTTGATCCCGGAGGCAATGCATACAGTATTTTCACGACCAACCTGTTTGAAGGACAAACCGTTCCGCTATTGTCCGGGGTGCAGCCACGGCGTACTTCACCGGATTGTGGCGGAAACCATCGACCATTTCGGGATTCGCGGCCGGACCATCGGCATAGCGCCGGTTGGGTGCGCGGTCTTTGCATACGACTACCTCGACATCGACATGATCGAGGTCCCGCACGGCAGGCCTCCTGCGATAGCCACCGGCATGAAGCGGTCGCGGCCCGGGTCCGTGGTCTTCAGCTACCAGGGCGACGGCGACCTCGCCGCAATCGGCACAGCGGAGATCGTCCATGCCGCTGCCCGTGGCGAGAACATCACCGTGATTTTCGTGAACAACGGAAATTACGGCATGACCGGAGGCCAGATGGCGCCGACCACGCTTCCCGGCCAGAAAACAACGACCACACCGCTGGGGAGAGATATCCGCACGGCAGGCAGCCCGCTCAAGGTGAGCGAGATGCTCGCGACGCTCGACGGTCCGACGTATATCGAGCGTGTATCACTCGACAGCCCCGCGCATGTGCTCATGGCGAAGAAAGCCGTGCAGAAAGCATTCAAGAACCAGATCGACGGTCTTGGCTTTTCTTTTGTCGAAGCCCTCTCCATGTGCCCGACTGACTGGGGCATGACCCCGGTTCAGGCCATTGACTGGGTAAGAAATCATATGATGCCGTACTACCCGCTCGGGGTGTTAAAAGACACCTCAAAGTAGCATTGCGGAATGCGGAATGGGGATTAATATCTTGGGCTTAATCCGAAATCCGCAATCCGAAATCGAGGAAGCGAAATGTACCAGGACGTGATGATCGCGGGTTTCGGCGGACAGGGAGTGCTGGTTGCCGGAAAACTGCTCGCTTATGCCGGCATGCTCGAGGGCAAGCACGTGACCTGGTTTCCTTCCTACGGGGCCGAGATCAGGGGAGGCACCGCCAATTGCACAGTCATCATCGCCAGTGAAGAGATCGGATCGCCGGTGGTCCAGCATCCCTCGGCCATGCTCATTTTCAATGAAGCCTCGTTCAAAAAGTTCGAGACGAGGATCAAACAGGGCGGCCACCTCTTTTTAAACACCTCGCTGGTGCAGGCGCCGTCAACCCGCTTCGACATAACCCGCATCGAGGTCCGCGCGAATGACATCGCGGAAGAACTCGGCGATATCCGAGTGTCGAACATGGTGATGCTCGGCGCGTTCCTGAGGATAACCGGCGTCGTCGCGCTGGATTCGGTGCTTTCCGCGCTCAAACAGGTCCTTCCCGCCAGAAGACATTCTTTAATTCCGCTCAATGAAAACGCGTTAAAGCGAGGAGCGGAAGTCTGCATCAATGCCTGATCGTCCTCAGGGCTCAGTGTGTCCGAATCGGCTCCCCCTTTGCCGGGGACGTGTTTCTGCCAGGCCAGTCTTTTCTCCTTTACGGTTGATCCTCAGCCGGAACAACAGGTGCTCCCCATACACCACAAAAATGCGCCTTTCTGATGCTTCGAGCAAGTATTACCTTGACTTTTAACCCCTGTTTTTGGTAAACTTTTTTTGCATCGATTTGATATCACAAGAAAAATCCATGAATAAAGACACCTCCGAAATAGCCAAGTTAACGGAGCGTATCTCCAAAGACCCCAAGTCAAAACTTTTTGTGCCGCTTGCGGAGGAGTATAAAAAAGTCGGGGACATTGAGATGGCGGTTCACGTGCTTTTGGAGGGTCTGAAACACAATCCCGGATATGTAACCGCTAAATCTTTTCTCGGCAGACTGCTGCTGGAGAAGGGCGACCTGGCCGGCGCTCAGAAAGAATTTGAAGAGGTTGTAAAGGCGATTCCCGACAATCTGCTTGCCCAGAGAAAGCTGGGAGACCTTTACGCGCTGCAGAACAAACAAACCGAAGCGCTCAAACAGTACAAGATTGTCCTCGCCCTCAACCCCGGAGACGATGACTTGGTTTCTCTGGTTTCGGACGTTGAATCGGGGGCCGACGTCAGACAGAGGCTTCAGCAGCAGAAGACAAAGCCTTCTCCGGAACCGCCAAAGAAGGCGGTATCCCCGCAAAAAGGGCAGGCCGCCACATCCTCCCCGCAAGAAAATTCCGAAATGGTCAGGACTCCGTTAACGGCGCAGGTTTCAACTCCAGAATCCAAAACCGAACGGGCACCGTTACAGGCGGCCCAAGGGCTTACGTCGCCGTCAGCACACCATGAAGCCGAAGAGCCTGAAGAAGTCCTTGTGGTTGAACCGCTGGAGGAAGAGCAGCCGGTCGAGGAAGTCCCCTCGCCGGGCCTTGATTTCTTCGCGGAAAAAGCAGAAGAACGCGCGCCAACGTCCGAGAAGGAAGAGCAAGCCGGCGAAGTGACCGCAATACACGAACCGCCGCAGGAAGAACCGGCCTTGTTCGCAGAAGCAGCAGAGACGTCTTCAATTTTGCCTGATATCGAGGCAGCGCCGTTCGAGGAACCTCCCGTCATGCCGGAGCCGGGACCGGGACCGGCAGCCGGGAAACTCGCGGACCAATCCGATGACTTTACAACCGATACGCTTGCCGAGCTCTATATTGCTCAGGGGTTTTTTGAAAAGGCAATCGACATCTACCAGCGGATGCTTGCCGACCATCCGAACAGCCGGGGATTGGCGAACAAACTGGATCGGGTAAAAGCCATGGCAGCGGCGGCTGAGGCGTCCGCTCCAATGGAATACACGCCGATTGAGACCGGGGAAGGGAAAAGCGGGCAGGGTATCTTTGCTGAACTGAATAAATACCCCCCTGCGGTGGAAGCGGACGGAAAAAGAGAAACAACAAAAGAACCGGTGAAGGAGAAACCCGAGGAGAGCGCCGGCGCCGAGACGAAGGAGTATGTTCCACCCGAAGAGCCGGCAATTGGGGGAGACGAAGCAGTCATCATGGAGGCGGAGCTTCTTGTTGAAGCTGAGGACGCCGGGCCGGGAGCCAGTGCAGCCGAGGTCGGCGACGTTGAAAACCTTTTCGCAGAGTCCAGGGAGTACAGCCCGGCAACACCAATAGAGCCGGCGGATGAACCGAAGTCCGTCATGGAAGAAATAACGGTAGATGATAAGCCCTACGATATCTTCATGCCGCCGCCACAGGAGGCTGCGCGGGAAAAGCCTCTCCATGACGATTTTGGGCCGAGGGAGTATGCTCCGTCCGAGGCCGGGCCCCGTGGGGAGAAGAGGGAAAAAGTACACGCGGCTCCGAAACAGCCGGCGATTGCCCGCAAAGAGACGATCGATCGTCTGGAAAACTGGCTTAAGAACATCGTAAAGGAGAAATAAATGCCCTTTTCCGACATCCTGAAAGAAGTGGTGAACGGTACGGAAGGGGCGCTCGGGGCGCTCATTGTCGGGCTCGACGGCATCCCGGTGGAAGAGTACTCCGTGAGCAGCGAGGTGGACCTCCAGTCCATGACCGTCGAGTACTCGGCGCTCCTCAAAGAGATCGAAAAAGGGTCGCAGGCGGCGCAGGTTGGCACCACCAGGGAAGTAACGGTCATTGCGGACAAAGCCATGATCATGCTTCGAAGGCTGAACGAGGAGTATTTTTTCGCGCTCATCATCAAGCCTTCGGGAAACTTCGGCAAGGGGCGGTTTCTCCTGCGGATGTCGGTGCCCAGGCTGCTTAAAGAGTTCTGAAAAGGCCGTGGTTGTCCTTTTTTCGCCGGTATCTCAAACTGCCTCAGGCAGTTTTTTATTTTATATGGGGGGTTCATGAAGATCCTGGTCATTAACGGCCCAAACTTGAATCTTCTCGGCAGGCGCGAACCCGATATCTACGGGTCGTTCACGCTCGAGGACATCAACAGGCGGGTCGCGGCGCTGGCCGCGGAACTCGGCGTGGACGTGTCTTTCTTCCAGTCGAACCACGAAGGCGAGCTGGTGCAGAAAATCCAGGACGCCCTGGGCGTTTTTCAGGCGATCGTGATCAACCCCGGGGCTTACACGCATACGAGCATCGCGCTCCGCGATGCGATTTCATCAACCGGCATCCCCACCGTCGAGACGCATATTTCCAATATCTACAAGCGGGAGGAGTTCAGGAAACACTCCTACATATCCGGCGTCGCGGCTGGACAGATCTCCGGCTTCGGGCCGGACAGCTACCTCCTCGCGCTCCGGGCCGCCGCTATGCTGGCAGCTGAAAGCGGAAAGAACAAGTGAAAAAAGGACCGGAACAGGACCGTCTCCTGAGGCTCAGGCGGCTCATGAAGGCGGAAGGCCTTGCATCGCTGCTCGTCACACGGCGAGAAGATGTCCGCTACCTTTCGGGTTTCACCGGATCGGCGGGGTCCCTGCTGATTGCCTCCGGCAAGCCCTGTCTGATTACGGATTTCCGGTACAAGCTTCAGTCAAGCCGGGAGTCCCGTGTCGCGTCGGTCCATATTCAAAAGAAAGATTTTTATTCCGCACTCAGCGAGGTGGCCGGCCGTATGGGTGTGGATACGCTCTGGCTAGACGAGTCCTCACTTACGATCGAGTTGCTGAAGAAGCTGAAAAAAATCGGACTCCGGGTCAGGGAGCACCGGGACCTCGTTCGCGAGCTCCGGCTTCGCAAGGACCAGCGGGAACTTGCGCATATCCGCCTGGCAATCCGCCGGGCGGAGGATTCGTTCCGGGAGCTTAGGCGCCACCTCAAGCCGGGAGCAACCGAACGCGAAATCGCCTTCAAGCTCGAATGTCTGATGCGGGACAACGGGGCCCGCAAGGCGGCCTTCGATACCATCGTAGCTTCGGGCGGAAACGGGGCCATGCCCCATGCCTCCGTCACCAGCCGGCGCATCAGGAAAGGCGACCTCGTGACCATCGATTTCGGCGCCGAGGCGCACGGGTATTTGTGCGACATCACGCGGACGGTGTGCGTGGGACGGCCATCGCAACGACAGCGGGAGATCCATGGACTCGTTCTCTCGGCCCAGGCGGCGGCAATGCAGAGCATCAAGCCGGGCGTGAGCTGTAAAGCGGTGGATGAAGCCGCGCGCGAGGTCATCAGGAGGGCCGGCCACGGAGAGCACTTCGGGCACGGAACCGGCCACGGCATCGGCCTCATGGTGCATGAAGGCCCGTCGGTCTCACCGCTGTCCAAGGACCAGGTGGAGTCCGCCATGGTCTTCACCGTTGAGCCCGGCGTGTATGTCCCCGGCTGGGGCGGCGTGCGGATCGAGGACATGGTCCTTGCGACGGAAACCGGCATGAAGCTTCTTACCACGCTGCCGCGGGAGTTGGAAAGCGTATAGGGTCTTTAGAGTTTCACGCATCGCGGAAGAATCAAAAATAGCGGTTCGGAATAACGAAAGGGAGGGTATAAGAAGGTGCCTGTATCCACAGCAGAGTTCAGAACGGGATTAAAAATCGAAATCGACGGCGAGCCTTACGTGATTGTCGACTTTCAGCACGTGAAACCCGGCAAGGGCGGGGCTTTCGTGAGGACCAAGATCAAGAGTCTCAAGTCGGGGAACGTGATCGACCGGACATACCGGTCCGGTGAAAAAGTCGACGTGCCGGAACTGGAGGAAAAAACCATGCAGTACCTCTACGCGGCGGACAAAGACCGCGTATTCATGGACACGAGCAGCTACGAGCAGGTATCCATGAACGAGCGGCAGCTCGGAGACAGCATCAACTATCTCAAGGAGAACATGGAGATAAAAGTCCTGTATCACAAAGGGCAGCCCATCAATATTGAAACTCCGATGTTCGTGGAACTCGCGATCGCCAGGACCGATCCGGGCGTTCGCGGCGATACTGCCTCGGGAGGGTCCAAACCGGCGACCCTGGAGAGCGGTGCCGTGATCAAGGTGCCGTTCTACCTGAACGAGGGCGATGTGGTCAAGGTCGACACGCGCACAGGGACCTTCATCGAGCGGGTAAAGAAGTAGCGTGCGATCATTGTGAAGCGCCGAAGGAGTCATCATGAACCTTAAAGAAATTAAGGAGCTGATAGAAATACTGAAAGGCACCGATATCTCGGAACTGGAGATCGAGCGTTCCGGCGTGAAGGTGCGGATCAGGAAGGGCGGCGACGTCACGTTCCATCCCGCCATGCCGCGGATGGACTATCCGCCCGTCGCTCTTGTCGCTCCTGCGATCCATGAAACGCCGGCGCCGGCGGCGGAAAAGCCTGTCGAACCGGCCAAGGCAAGCCAGATCAAGGTGACCTCTCCCATCGTGGGCACGTTCTATCGCTCGAGTTCCCCCGACAAACCGGCTTTGGTCGAAATCGGCGATGCCGTAAAAAAGGGGCAGGTGCTCTGCATCATCGAGGCGATGAAGCTGATGAACGAAATCGAGTCCGAGTCGGCGGGAAAAATCGTCCAGATTTTGATCGAAAACGGTCAACCCGTGGAATACGGCCAGCCGCTCTTTGTGATCGAGCCGATGTAACGGGCCCCGGCGGCATCAAAACCCATCCCCACCTGACCTTTCCTTGAAGGGGAGGGAGTATTAACGTTCTCCCCCTTCAAGGGGGAGATTGAGAGGGGGATGGGTCAAAAAGCGACGTGAAAAACATTCGTAATCATGTCAATATCCGAGAAGAAACAAATAATCGAGGTAATCGCTTGTTTAAGAAAATATTGATCGCCAACCGCGGCGAGATCGCGCTCAGAGTCATCCGCGCCTGCAAGGAGATGGGCATCAAAACCGTCGCAGTGCATTCGACGGCGGACGCGAACTCGCTCCACGTGCGTTTTGCCGACCAGAGCGTCTGCATCGGTCCTCCGAAAAGCGCAGACAGCTACCTCAATGTTCCGAGCATCATCAGCGCGGCGGAGATCACCGACACCGAGGCCATCCATCCCGGATACGGGTTTCTGGCCGAGAACTCCAGCTTTGCCGAGATCTGCAACTCCACGGGCATCCGGTTCATCGGCCCGAGCCCGGAGAGCATCAAGCTCATGGGCGATAAGGCCAGGGCCCGCGAGACGGCGCAGAAGGCGGGCGTGCCCGTGCTGCCCGGCAGCAACGGGGTCGTGACCGAGGAGAGCAGCGCCATCGAGATCGCCCGGGAACTCGGCTTCCCGGTCATTGTCAAGGCTGCGGCCGGCGGCGGGGGCAAAGGCATGCGCGTGGTGATGGAAGAGGCCGATTTCGCCAATGCCTTCGTCATGGCACAGACCGAAGCGCTCGCGGCCTTCAGCAACGCCGACGTGTATATCGAGAAGTACATCCTGGAACCACGCCACATCGAGATCCAGCTCATTGCCGACGACAAAGGCAACACGGTCTACCTCGGGGAACGGGAGTGTTCGATCCAGCGCAGACACCAGAAACTCATCGAGGAAGCGCCGTCGGTAATCGTCGATGAAGGCCTGCGAAAACAGATGGGCGAGATGGCCGTGGCCATCGCAAAAACAGTCCGATACCGGAATGCCGGCACGATTGAGTTTCTCATGGATGAGAACCGGAAGTTCTATTTCATGGAAATGAACACGAGGATACAGGTGGAACATCCGGTGACGGAGATGGTGACCGGCATCGACCTGGTGAAGGAGCAGATACGCGTTGCGGCCGGCGAACGCCTTTCGTTCACCCAGGACCGGATCCGGGTGCAGGGACACAGCATCGAGTGCAGGATCAACGCCGAGGACCCGGAAAAGTTCACGCCATCTCCGGGGACCATAACGGCCTTCAATCCGCCGGGCGGCCTCGGAGTGCGTGTCGAGACCGCGGCGTATACCCAGTACGTGATTCCGCCCTATTACGATTCGATGATAGCGAAGCTCATCGTCCATGCGGCGACGCGGGACGAGGCCATCATGCGCATGAAGCGCGCGCTCGATGAGTTCATCATCGAGGGCGTGAAAACGACGATCCCCATGCATAAGAAGATCCTGGACGACCCGGACTTCCGGCAGGGAAATATTTCCACGAAATTCATGGAGCGGTACGCCAATCCGGCCAGGTAAACTCACAGGCCTCTGCCTGATTCTCGATCAGGACCTGCTTCGCGTCGGCCCGCTGCAGGCGATGACGCAGGCGCTTTCGGCCGGCGTCACGATATTCCAGTACCGGCACAAAAGGGGAACAAGAAGGGCGATTTACGAAGCATCGCTTTCGCTCGCCAGGACCGCGCGTGAGGCGAATGCCTTGTTCCTGGTAAACGATCATGCGGACATCGCTTTTGCCGTCGATGCCGACGGCGTCCACCTGGGGCAGGAAGACCTTCCGATCGAACAGGCAAGAAAAATTCTCGGCACGGGCAAACTCATCGGCATCTCCACGCACAGCAGGGAACAGGCCAGGGAGGCGGAACGATCAGGCGCCGATTATATCGGATTCGGTCCCCTATTCCCGACGTCGACCAAGGACGCGGGTGAGACGCAGGGGCTCCAGAGGCTTTCTCACATCAGGCAGAGCGTGTCGCTTCCGGTCATTGCGATCGGAGGCATCAACCGGGCGAATGCCGGAGACGTGATCCGCGCGGGAGCAGACGGTGTGGCCGTAATATCAGCGGTGCTTACCGCTCCCGACATACGGCAGGCGGCGCAAGAGCTGGTGCGGATCATTCGGGAGTCAGGGGTGTGAGTTCCCCAAACAGGTCATTCCCGAAGGTTTAATCGGGAATATGGTGTATATGGAGCGAGCCGACCGCCTGCACCCAGCGTTTGGGAGTGCGGCAGCGCGAGTGCAGGGCGCGTCGGCGTCATCACGGCAACACGGTTGCCTTGGTCCCAAAAAACCAGATCCCCGATAGAATCACTCGGGGATGACAGCAAATGGATAAGGAGAAAGATATGAGACACTTCTTTGCAATTGCGGCAATTTTCTTCGTGACAATATTCGGCTGCGTGCGCCAGGACGAAAACGTGATCAGGATCGGCGCGGCAGGCCCCATGACCGGCGACCAGAGCAAGATGGGCATGGACCTCAGGAATGCGGCGGAACTTGCCGTTGTCGAATGGAACGAGAAGGGCGGCGTGCTGGGGAAAAAGATCGTTCTCCTTCCCGGCGACGATCAGGCGGACCCCAAACAGGCCGTGTCCATCGCGAACAAGTTCGTCAATCAAAAAGCGGCGGCTGTCGTCGGCCACTGGAATTCGAGCTGTTCCATCCCCGCGTCGAAATACTACGATGACGCGAATGTCGTCATGATCTCTCCGGCCACCACGAACCCCCAGCTCACGCAGCAGGGGTTCAAGCGGGTTTTTCGCGTTTGCGGCACCGATGACCAGCAGGGCCGGATAGCGGCCGAATTCGTGCTGGAAAAACTTCGCCCCAAACGCGCGGCTATCATCCATGACAAAACCGCCTACGGTCAGGGGCTGGCGGATTACTTTCAGAAGGCCCTTGGAGACAGAGTCCAGGTTGTCTATTACGGAGGCATCATCCAGCGCGACCCCGATTACAAGGCGGTGCTCACAACGATCAAGGACAATAAACCCGATCTCTACTTCTTCGGCGGCATCTATCCCGAAGCCGGCCGTCTCGTACGCCAGGCAAAGGAGATCGGCCTTACGGTTCCCATGATCACCGGCGACGGCGTGTACGATCCGACGTTTATCAGCATCGCCGGCAAAGCCGCGGAGGGGACCTACGTGACCTTCGGCAAGGAACCGGCGGGGCTCACGACCGCGAAGTCGTTCATTGAGAAATATAAGGCAAAGTACGGTGAACCCGGCCCCTATTCGATCTATGCCTACGACGCGGCGAATATCATCCTTACGGCGATTGCCGAAGCTAAAACCACGGACGGGGCCAGGGTGGCCGAGTATATTTCAAAGACGACGTTCCATGGCGCCTTTGGCGATATTTCGTTCGACAAGAACGGAGACGTGACCAAGGCGCCGTACGTGATCTGGCAAATCAAGGACGGGAAGTTTGTGGAAGTGCAGTAACTCGGAAGATGGGAAGATGGGAAGGTAAATAAGTTCGGCTCTTAAATCCATGTTCACTCAACAGCTCATAAACGGCCTGGCCCTCGGTGCGGTGTATGCGCTCATCGCCCTCGGCTACACCATGGTCTACGGTATCCTCCAGCTCATTAACTTCGCCCACGGCGAAGTATATATGATCGGAGCGTACCTGGGCATCATCGTCCTCGGCGTGTTGACCGCCTGGGGTCTGACTGCCTACAGCCTTCCCCTCGCGCTTCTGGTCACCGTGCTCGTGTCCATGGCCTTTTGCGCAGTTTACGGCGCCGCCATCGAACGGATCGCCTACCGGCCTTTGCGAAATGCTTCAAAGCTGGCGCCCCTGATCAGCGCCGTGGGCATGTCGATCATCCTGCAAAACGTCGTGATGCTCGCTCAGGGCAAGGAGTACAAGAACCTCCCGCCCCAGCTCCCCTCGACCGGCTTTACCATTTTCGGCGCCAACGTGTCTCCGGCCCAGATGTTCATTCTGTCCGCGTCGGTCCTGATCATGATCGTCCTGCACCTCTTTATCGCGAAGACCAGGCTCGGCAAGGCCATGCGCGCCACATCCCAGGACCGGGTTATGGCGGGCCTCGTGGGGATCAATATCAACCAGGTCATTTCCATTACGTTCATGATCGGCTCGGCGCTCGCGGCCGTGGCCGGCGTCATGGTCACTCTCTATTACGGGGTGGTGCATTTTTTCATGGGCTATCTCGCGGGCATCAAGGCGTTTACCGCCGCGGTCTTGGGCGGGATCGGCAGCATCCCCGGGGCGATGCTGGGAGGGTTCATGCTCGGCCTGATAGAGAACTTCGGCGCGAGCTACATCTCGAGCGTGTACAAGGACGCCTTTGCCTTTGTCGTCCTCATTATTACGCTCATTTTGCGTCCTGCGGGACTGCTCGGAGAGAAGTCAATGGATAAAGTCTGACAAACTCAAATAATGCAGAATTAACCGCAGAGGGAGCAGAGTACGCAGAGGAAACAGCCTGTTAAAGCTTTCTCTGCGCTCTCAGCGATCTCTGCGATGAAGAATTGATTTTGATTATTTTTAGGAGGTTCTCATGTCTGATATCAAAAAAATGTACAAAACCATCATGTCCGATAATTTTCCGCCGGAAATGACCATCACTTTCGGCGATCAGAAACTCGTGTACCGGAAGAAGGCATGGAAGCTTGCGGACGAAGGCGCCGACGAGTTGATCGAAAAAGGCCTGCGCTACGGCGAGAACCCCGATCAGCAGGCGGCCATGTACCAGCTCGTGAACGGGAACCTCGCTCTTGCCGGCGTGAAATTCATAGAGCCCGGCAACGGCCTCGTCTCCGCCATCACGGAAGAGCAGATGCTCCAGGCCGGCAAGCATCCGGGCAAGACCAACTTCACGGACCTCGATAATGCCTTGAATATCCTGAAGTACCTCATGGACCGTCCCGCTGCCGCCATCATGAAGCACAACAACCCCTGCGGCGCGGCCCATGGCAAGACCATCTTCGAAGCCTATTACCGGGCGAACATGGCCGACCGGATTGCCGCCTTCGGAGGCTGCCTCGTTGTCAACCGGCCCATGGACAAACAGACCGCTGAAATGGCGAATGCTAATTATCTCGAAGTCGTCGCCGCGCCGGACTTTGAAGAGGGCGCTTTCGCGGTTCTCGCCAAACGCAAAAACCTCCGCATCATCAAACTCGAAAGGATAGCCGAGCTTGCGAAATACCGGGACATGAGCGTTGTCGAATTCAAGGCCTTGATCGACGGCGGCATCATCGTGCAGCAATCTCAGAAGAACGCGATACGGAAGAAAGAGGATTTTCAGGAAGCGAAGACGGTTTACAAGGGGCAGGAGTACAGAATCGAGCGGAAGCCGACGGACCGCGAGTACGACGACATGCTCTTCGGCTGGAACGTGGAGCAGGGGATCACGTCGAATTCGGTCATCTATGTTAAAGACGGCGTGACTGTCGGCATCGGCACCGGCGAGCAGGACCGGGTCGGCGTCGCCGAGATCGCCATCTTCAAGGCGTACACGAAGTACGCCGACGCGCTGTGCTTCAAGAAGTACGGAGTCCCCTACAAAACGTTCGAGCTGGAAGCGAGCCAGGGAAAACGGGATAAAGGAGCACTCAAGGAGATCGACGAGCAGGCGAAGAAAGACAAGGGCGGCCTCATCGGGTCCATCATGGTTTCCGACGCTTTCTTTCCGTTCCGGGACGGAGTGGATGTGGGCATCAAAGAGGGGATATCGGCGATCGTGCAGCCCGGTGGCTCTGACCGCGATTTTGATGCAATCACGGCCTGCAATGAGGCAAACCCCAAGGTGACCATGGTATTTACCGGCCAGCGGGTGTTTAAGCATTAACGGATTAAGACCTTTGACACGGATAAATGCGGATAAAGATATGATTTTCACTGATACGTCAAGGCCTTGTCCGGGTTAATCATAAACAAATCCGCTGTTATCAGTGTCAAAATCCTTAACGCCTGGTTCCAATATTTTAAGATGATTGTGTTTTACAACTGAAATACGAATGAGGCAAAAAAAGTATTATTCATGAACCAGGAATTGCAGGCAGTCATCATGCCCGTCGGCACGGTCCGGCTGGAGTGGGCGGATACCAAAGACCGGATCGACAAAAGCCGCGACCTGCTCCAGCAGGAAATCTTCAAACGTTACTCCGAAGACCCGGACGCCTCCTTCCTCTTTCTCGGATTCTGCGATCAAACGGTATCCCTCTCTCCTTCGCTCGACTACGTGCGGGGTTTCTGCGCCTCCTTCGCAAAAAAGTTGAGCCTAACACCTGGCCTTGAAACGCTTCGCCACAAGGTCGAGCTTCCCCTCGTTGCCGACGAACTGAACCACGCGCTCATGATCGCTCCGCCGATGACTGGAGCGGAGTATCTGTCCCGGGAAGTGCTGGGAGGCTTGTGGGACCGTCTGCATGACGCTTACCAACAGGAGATCAAACAGTATAAGGGGACGGTCGAGGAATTTATCAGCCGTTACAGCCCCGATGTTCACCTTGTGGGCAGGGTTTTCTTCCACCTGGTGGAGAGCAAAAAGGAAGACTACCCTTTCGCCTTTCTTGCAACCTATTCTCCGGGCCTGAATAAGCAGGGCAAGTCGCAGCACCTTCCCTTGAAACATGCGCTGGAACAATACGGCAAGGACGGCAGGAAACTGCTCGATCTCCTGGTGACCGTGCAGCGCGCCGCGAAAGAGAGCTCGCTCGTAGCGGGGCTGCTGGAGAGCGGCGAGTTGTTCCACCCGCTCGCCTGGTCCGCAAAAGAGGCCTACACCTTCCTGCGAGAAATCCCTTTGTACGAACAGTCGGGCATTCTTTGCCGTATCCCGAATTGGTGGAAGAGAGGAGCGTCGAGCCTTCAGGTGCGGGTCACGATGGGCAATGCCGCTCCCTCCACAATCGGGATGGACGCACTGCTCAGCTTCGACGTAGGCCTCTCCCTGGAAGATGCAGCCATGTCGCCGGATGAGGTCCGCAGGCTCATCGAGTCCGCCGAGGGGCTCGTCCTGATCAAGAACCAATGGGTTGCCGTGGACCCGGAAAAGCTCAAACAAACGCTCGAAGCCTATGAGAAGGCCCGCGGTCTGGCAAAGCGCGAAGGCATCTCGTTCAGGGACGCGCTCAGGCTTCAGCTCAATCCCCAGGCGATGTTCGGCACGACAGGGGCGGAAGAATTAATTGCGGCCACGACCGGACAGTGGCTTGACTCGGTCATGACCAGGATGCGGCAGCCGGAAACGGCGGAGCCTGTCACGCTCGGCCCGGCATTCAAGGCGGTACTTCGTCCTTATCAGGAGCGCGGCGTGGCGTGGCTCTCGTTCCTCGATTCGCTCCGATTCGGCATGTGCCTTGCCGACGACATGGGGCTCGGCAAGACCGTGCAGGTCCTGGCCTTGCTTCACAGCCGGAAAAGCAGCGGTGAAAAGCGAGCAAGCCTGCTCGTGGTCCCGGCGTCGCTTCTGGCGAACTGGCAGAGCGAGATCATGAGGTTTACACCGGATTTGCAGTTTTTCATCGCCCATCCCTCAGGCCAGGATGGAGGAAGTGTTGAACCCAGAAGCGGGGCTGAACTGGACAGGCTCGATCTCGTGATCACGACGTACTCAATGGTCCAGAGGCAGGAATGGCTCCATGCCTATGAATGGCGGCATGTCATCCTTGACGAGGCCCAAGCCATTAAAAATCCGGGTACGAAGCAGGCGAAAGCCGTGAAAGAACTGAAGGCCGGGAACCGGATCGCCATGACCGGCACGCCGGTCGAGAACAGGCTCTCGGACCTGTGGTCCCTTTTTGATTTCCTGAACCCAGGGCTTTTGGGCAGCCCCAGGGAGTTCGCCGCATTCGCGAAAGGCCTTGTAAAAAACCACGAGGGTTACGGCCGTCTTCGGAAGGTGATCAGCCCTTACATCCTCCGCCGTCTCAAAACGGACAAGTCGGTCATCTCCGATCTTCCCGACAAGGTGGAGATGAAGACCTGGTCGGCCCTGAGCAGGAAGCAGGCAATCCTGTATCAGAAGCAGGTGGACGATCTCAGGCGCCTGGTTGAGAGCGCGGAGGGGATCCAACGAAAAGGGATCATCCTGAGCGCTCTCCTGAAGTTCAAACAGATCTGCAATCACCCGGACCAGTACACAGGGACCGGGGCGTTCGATGAGAGCGAAAGCGGCAAGTTCGGGCGGCTGCGGGAAATCTGCGAAACGATCCATGAAAAAAGAGAGCGGGCGCTCATCTTCACCCAGTTCCGCGAAATGACCGATCCGCTTCACCACTATCTCTCGGTTCTCTTTGAGCAGGAAGGCCTGGTGCTGCACGGCGGCACGCCCATAGGCAAGCGAAAGGACATCGTTGCGCGCTTCCAGGACGATGAATACGTTCCCTACATGGTTTTGTCCTTGAAGGCGGGCGGCGTGGGCCTGAACCTCACGGCAGCGAACCATGTGATACATTTCGACCGGTGGTGGAACCCAGCCGTGGAGAACCAGGCAACGGACCGGGCCTTCAGGATCGGGCAGAAGAGGAACGTGCTGGTGCACAAGTTTATTACGAAAGGCACCGTTGAAGAGAAGATCGACGAGATGATCGAAGGGAAAATGAAACTTTCGAAAGAAGTGATCCAGGAGGGCGGCGAGGCGTGGATCACGGAACTCTCGAATGAAGCATTAATGAAAATATTTTCTCTTACGATTTAATAACTACTTGTCATCCCCGAATGCTTCTATCGGGGATATGGTTTTAACACCAGATTCCCGATAAAATCCTCGGGAATGACATCTTATAGGCTTATATCCTCATGTAGTTACTATTTCGAACTCTTTAATAAATCCGGAGAGGAGCCGTCATGAGGTTTTGGGATTTTCCAAGGTACGTGTGCAAGGCGGAGAAGCAGGCGAAGGCGGCGAAGAAGCTGGAGCAGCTCAAAAAGAAGCGGGACGTGAAGCCCGTAATCCTGCAGGGCAGCGCAATCGCCCGGACCTGGTGGGGCAAGGCGTGGAACCGGAACCTCGAACGCTACGCCGATTACAGCAACCGGATCGGCAGGGGAAGGAGCTATGTCCGGCACGGCGCGGTCCTCGATCTGCAGATAAACCCCGGAGAGGTAAGGGCGCTCGTACAAGGGTCCCGGTCCCGGCCCTATGAGATCGTAATCACAATCAAGAAACTGAACAAAAACCTCTGGCATACAATATCGGCCGAGTGCGGCGGCAAGCTGGACTCGCTGCAGGAGCTGCTTACGGGCAGTTTTCCCGCGTCGCTGGGCGAAATTTTCATGCAGCAGGACGCAGGGCTGTTTCCGGGGCCGAAGGAGATTTCTTTAGAGTGCTCCTGCCCGGACTGGGCGGGCATGTGCAAGCACATTGCCGCGTCGCTCTACGGCGTGGGGGCGAGGCTTGATGAGGACCCCTCGCTCTTTTTCACGCTCCGGGGCGTGGACATGGGCGAGCTTATTGCCAGGTCGGTCACGAAGAAGGCGGAACGGCTTCTTGAGACAGCGTCGCAAAAAAGCTCCCGGATCATGGAGAACGTCGATCTCTCCGGCATGTTCGGCATCGAACTCGCGGAAGGAGCGGATTCTCCGGAAGAAATACCCGGCCGGGAGCCTGTTGCCGGGTCTGTGAAGAAAAAAGCGGCTTCGAGAAAGAAAAAAACCTCCGGCAAGCGCGCTACGAAAAAAACAACTGCAAAGAAGACTACGTCAAGAAAAAAGACGGCGGTTTCGAAAAAGGCTGCGGCAAAAAAGCGGAAGAAGAAATCAACCTAAAAAGAGCAATTGGGACGCAGATAGAATCGGATAAACGCAGATAAAGCAAGAACAAAAATTGATTTAAAACTTCAAAAAAGAATCACCCAACGGGTGAGTTGCGATTCAATCAAAATATTTTGTTTTATCTCCGTAATCTGCGTCCAACTGCCATTTTCAGGATCATTGCAGGTGGCGTCCGAACATTAATCCTGTTGCGTATCCTGGCTGTATAATGATAGAATAATTGCATTGAGAATGACAATTGCTTGTAGACCTATACGCTGTTTCGGAAGGCTGGAGGTGGAATCATGACAATGGTCAAACAAGATGTATTGAAATTTATCGAAAAGCTCCCAGATGACTATTCCATGGACGACATCATGGCGGAATTGTACTTCAAACAGCAGGTGGAAGAGGGCCTGCGTGTCGCTGAAGAAGGCCGCGTCTATTCCCATGAACAGGTCAAGACAATGGTGCAGGAATGGCGAAAATCATCTGGTCGGCTTTAGCAAAAGAGCATTTGCGGGAGATTGACCGGTATATTTCCGAAGGTTCTCCGTTCTACTCCGTTGTTTTCATCGATAAACTGATTGCCTCAGTTGAAAAGATCGGGGCATTTCCGGAACTGGGCAGGGTCGTCCCGGAATTTGAACGCGATGATCTAAGGGAGATTTTCTTTCATAAATACCGCATCGTTTATCGGATCAAGAATGATGTTGTCACGATTGCGGCTATTGTGCATGGCGCGATGGACATTACCAAAAAACGCGAACGAGAGCCTTGGGATTTGTCGTGACAGCCCGGCAGCTCGGACAGGGACTTGGCATCCATCACGATCTGCAACAAGGCGAAACCCAAGGTAACCATGGTCTTCACCGGCCAGCGGGTGTTCAAGCATTAATTAACCAAGGCCGATAGGGAAGTATGGTATTTACTTTGACGGAATATATCAATGCAGCCATGGCGCTGGCTGAATACGATAAACTTGAGGACGGATCGTTTGCCGGACACATCCCCAAATGCAAGGGCGTGATCGCGTTCTCCAAAACCCTTAAGTGCTGCGAAAATGAACTGCGCTCGACACTTGAAGACTGGATTATTGTGGGACTTAAACTGGGGCACCGCCTGCCGGTGATCAGCTCAATAAACCTCAACAGGGGACCCCGCCGTGAGTCCCTGGTCTCCGTGTAAGCAGTCGCGGGCTTTGCAAGTTGTCTATGCATGATCCGGTTCAATCGATATGGTTTTTATGGCTTGACAGAACAAGTTTAAATACCTAAAATCGCTTCACCCATTGCGGCGCTAAGAACAGGAGATAAAGCACGATGGAAATCACCGAAGGCAAATTGAAAGAAATACTTACCGGTCAAAGGAACGACTTCCAGCACATAGTCGGTATCTTCAAAGAGGATCTCGAATCAAAAATCCAAATCATTGGCGAGCAGTTCGGCTCCATGATGGAAGATATCCAGATAATAAAGTCCGATGTCCAGTTCCTCAAGGGTGCTTTGAAGAAAAAAGTCGATTACGATGAATTTGACGCTCTCGCCAAACGCGTTTCGGTGCTTGAGGCCAAGAGCAGAAAATAACGGCGTTCAGCCTGCTAATGCCGTGGTATCCGACAGGATTTGGCAGCCATCCAAACTACTGCACCACCAGCCAGTCAAGAGCTTCCTGCCGGGAACTTATCAATTTATGGTTCGTTCTCTTTCTTAATTGCAGCATCAACCTGAACATCAGCGCCCGCACGCCGGTCAGCCCCACAATGGCGATGAACTTTGTGTACGGTCTGTTGTGCGCGGCCATCCTTCTTACCGCACCCTGTATCTCTTTGGTAAAACGAACTCCCGAAAGATCTACCAATCCCAGCAAAGAACCCGGTTGGTTCGTCCCGGCGACAAATGCAATCGCTGCCTCCACGGTTTTAAGAACGGCATGTGCGTCACTGCTGTTGGAGAAATCTATGAGAAGAACTTTCTTCCCTCGATGCTCAATGAATTTAGCCGCTGACATGCTCAGCCTCCTGACTATTTCGCGAAATATGAGAGTTTGGTGGGTAGGGGAGTACGAAGTTCTTAAGTCGGGCTACGCATCACAGCCTCACATCTTTGAACCTGTTGTGAAGCGCCGGGAGAACGCGCGCGTAAACCCGGCGTTGCTTTTGACGCGCTTGTTGGAATATATTTCGAGTGTGGCCTGGGCTCTATTTATATGGAAGTTTATGCTGATTGATGGCGGGTGACAGTTTTTCAAATTCAGGATCTTTGTGGACGAGAATGCCATTTTGTCCTTGGCATAAAGCAGCTATATACGCGTCGGCGCGAGATTTTAAGAGCTTTTTGACCAGCCCTTCGCCCTTGCCAGAGCCGCGAAGAAGTCTCCTTGCTTCTCGGGGAGAAATTTTTTCAGAAATATCGGGAAATACAACAAGCACGTCGGTTTTCCCCTTTAATGGTACCGGTTCCATGAGTTTTACGTCGTGTCCGTCGTAAATCGCTTTGACTGCTTTCATGTCCATACTCCTTAATGATTTGATATTAACAAAATACAGCAGCTAAGTCAAAATGAAAAAGCAAATTGATGACTTGATGGCCAGGATAAAAGTTCGTCACGTATTAACGTCCCCTATGTCTTTATGCTGAGGTGGATTTTCCGGGGGACATCACTTCTCTCCATTCTTATCCGACCGGGCCGTCTCTTCCGGCGGATGTTCAAAGAATCTGCGCAGGGCGAAAAGATTGCGCCGTTCGATCCATCCCGGAAGAAAGAAGAACAGGGCCACCATGGCCGCGCCCAAGCCGATGCTTAAGGCATTACCGACGACAAGCGTTGTCCCTGCAAAGTTATAGACAAAGGTGAGCGGCAGCATGCCGAAGAAGTTCGCCATGATAAAATTCCGCACCGACATCTTGGTGAGGCCTGCACCATAGCTGATCATATCGAAAGAAAAAATCGGCAGGAGCCTTGCAAAAAACACAACCTTGGCAAGAAGCTTGTCGGAGCAAGGTGTGCAGAAATGGATGTGGCCTTCCAAATGACGCTCGATAAACTCCCTACCCAGGAACCGGGCGGCCGTGAAGCTGATCAGCGCTCCGCCCGTGGCGCCGGCAACGGAGTAAAGCGTCCCTAAGAACGGACCGAAAAAGGCCCCGGCCGCGAAGTTAAGCGGAAGGCTCGGCAGGGGCGAAGCGACCACCAGCGCCATGACGGCCATGTATGCGAGGGGCGCGAGAGTCCCGGCCCCGGCAAGCCAGTCTCTGATCCCTTCGGGCGTGAGAAAAAACGGGATTTTTATGGTAAAGGCAGCGAGAACGAGGACGGTTGCCAGTGCAACGAATAGCAAGAGTTTTGCAAAAGTTCGGTTTCGAAGGTCCACCGGCCGTCTCCTACACGATTGTTTACTTTGCCATAACGGACCAATTACGGTCAAAACATACTCATGAAATCGGCAGGCTAAAGGCTCTTCGCGTATCAACGCAAGATGTTTTAGTACACCTACTACTGCCTAGCGTCGTCAAAGAAAATATTTATTCATTACTGGTTGAACTATGCGATATTCGACGCCGTCTTGATTCCCTATCCTGTGCTACAGGACGCTGAAAATAGGTCTACGGTAACTGATTCGGTAATTGGTTCTCTTGAAATATCAAAATATAAATTGGCTGTAACTATTTACCAATTAAGTTTAGTATCCAAGCAGTTGTTCTCGGTAATTCCACGAGCAGACGTGATCGACGCATTTAAAACCATCAGCGGCTGGACAATCACAAGCATGCCCGGCAAGAAAATCTGCACATTCCGGCGGCGAGGTCTGCGATAAATTTGCCAGAACGATAAATTGTTCGATCAGTCTATTGAACCTTGTTGGATCCGCTTTGATTTGTGCGACCAAAGCATGTGTACATCCGCAACTCGTATCTTTTAGAACTTGACCGCACTCACTATCGGCATTACACGATGTTATTGTCTTGATTTCTTTCTTTAACACTTGACACACACCAGGTAGGTACAGACCGGGATGCTGAAGG
>JAXIPA010000121.1:0-2647 GCA_045403145.1 Nitrospirota bacterium
GCCGGCAAGGAGCGGACGCAGGAGGAGTTTTTCCACACCTTTAACGCCCTCTACGAAGCGCAGAAGCAGATCGTGCTCACCAGTGACCGCCAGCCCAAGGAAATTCCAGACATCGAAGAGCGCCTCCGTTCGCGGTTCGAATCCGGCCTGATCTCGGACATTCAGGCGCCGGACCTCGAGACCAGGATCGCCATCCTCAAGAAAAAATCAGATTTCTGGGGCATTCGTTTGCCTGACGATGTTGCCGAGTTCCTTGCCTCAATGATGAAGAACAACATCCGGGAACTCGAAGGAGGCCTCGTCAAGCTCGGCGCGGTCTCATCGCTCACGAACCAGGAGATCACCCAGGAACTCGCCAAGAACGAGCTGAAATATCTGCTCGACAGCAGGGAAAAGATCATCACGAACGAGCTCATTCAGAAGATCGTGTCCGAGTCCTTTGGCGTAAAGATATCGGATCTGAAATCGAAACGCCGCACCAAGGCCGTCGTTCTTCCCCGGCAGGTTGCCATGTATCTTTGCCGCAATCTGGCCAACTCTTCGTTCCCGGAAATCGGAAATTTCTTCGGCGGCAAGGACCACAGCACCGTTATCCACGCCGTTAAAGTGATCGAGGAAAAGAAGGAAAAAGACGCCGAACTCCGTACCAGAATCGAGATGTTAATTAGACAGATAAGACATTGAAACTAAAAGGCAAAACGTTACAAATTTTTATTGCTATTTGGCTTGGATTCTGATACTATCCGTGGATGTGACAGGAGGCTCCCCCCGATGAAACTGAAAATCAAGAAAGAGGAAATTCTGAAGGGTCTGCAGCGTATTCAGGGCATCGTGGAAAAAAAGAACACCATGCCCATCCTCTCGAACATGCTCCTTACAGCCGACGGCGCCGCCGTTGATATCATCGCTACGGACCTGGAGATCGGGCTTCGCGGGCGCTATAAAGCGGAGGTCGAGAAAACCGGTTCGGTCACCGTGTCCGCAAAAAAGATGTATGAGATTGTGCGGGAACTCCCCGCAGAGGACATTCAGATCAAGGTTGAAGACGGCAATTGGGTCAAGATCATGTCGGGACGGTCGCAGTTCAGGCTCGTAGGACTGCCCAAGGACGAGTACCCGGCGCTTCCCGACGTCGTGGAAGAGGGAATGATCTCCCTTGACGGCGAGATCTTCCGGGACATGATCAAGAAGACCCTTTATGCCGTGGGCGAGAACGATGCGCGGTACGTGCTGAACGGCCTGTTCGTGCACATGACCCCGGCCAAGGGCGGCCTCAATATCCGCATGGTGGGCACCGACGGCCACCGGCTGTCCATGATCGACCGCGTGATCGACGCCAAGCACAAGGAAGAGAGCGTCATCATCCCCAGGAAGGCGATGATGGAGCTCCGGCGGCTCCTCGAAGAGGACGCGCCCAAGACCGAGCTCCGGCTGGGCTTCAGCAAGAACCATGCGCTGTTCAAGCGTGACGAGCTTGTCATGGTCTCGAAGCTCATCGACGGCAACTACCCCAACTATCTTCAGGTGGTGCCCGCCAAAAGCACGAAAAAAGTCACCCTTTCCAAAGATGCGCTCACCCACGCCGTGAAGCGCGTGTCCATCCTTTCCAAGGAAAAAACGAACGCCGTCAAGCTGCAGCTCGAGAAGGACCGTCTGGTGCTTTCCACGAACAACCCGGAAGTGGGCGAGGCGAGCGAAGAGCTTGCCGTGGATTACAACGGCGAGGCGATCGCCATCGGGTTCAACTCTCGCTATCTGATGGACGTGCTTACGGCCATGGACAAGGAAAGCATCGCGCTGGAGTTGAACGACGCCTTGAGTCCCTGTCTCATCACGGAGCAAGGCGATGAGCATTACAGGTGTGTGGTCATGCCCATGAGAGTTTAGATAAATCAATCCCGAAAATTCATGCACGAAATCCTAAAAGCTCGTATAACCGGTTATTTAATGAGAATTTAGAGTTTGGGATTTAGCACTTGCAGTTCGGTAGTGAGGGATTTCCGCGCCCGGCGGACAAATCCCTCTTTTTGCGAGGAGTGGATGGAATATACCGCAGACAGCATCAAGGTGCTCGAAGGCCTGGAGGCCGTACGCAAGCGGCCCGCCATGTACATCGGCAGCACCGGGAGCGTGGGGCTCCTTCACCTCGTCTACGAGATCGTGGACAACAGCGTGGACGAGGCCATGGCCGGCTATTGCAGGAACATCGATGTCATCATCCATGTGGACAACAGCGTCACGGTGATCGACGACGGCCGCGGCATTCCCACGGAGATGCACAGCATACAGAAGCGGTCGGCGGCCGAGGTGGCCTTGACCGTGCTCCACGCAGGCGGCAAGTTCGACAGTGACGTTTACAAGGTATCCGGCGGGCTCCACGGCGTCGGCGTGTCAGTGGTGAACGCCCTGTCCGAATGGCTCGACCTCGAAATCAAGCAGAACGCCAAGGTGTTCCAGCAACGCTACGAGCGGGGAGCGCCCCAGGCGCCCCTCGCGGTGACCGGAACGACAACCACCACGGGCACCAAGATCACCTTCAAGCCCGACTTCCAGATCTTCGAGGACCGCGAATACAGCTATGACATCCTGTCCCAGCGGCTCCGGGAGCTCGCGTTCCTGAACCGCGGGCTCAAGATCACAGATCGGA
>JAXIPA010000010.1:0-8506 GCA_045403145.1 Nitrospirota bacterium
ATGCAAAGAATATAGATTCAAAGAAGAAGATTTTGAGAGGTCGCAGATGGGGAGGGAGCTGAGAAAGAGTTTAATGTGTTGTAATTCAAGAATTTCTCTGCGTCCTCCGCGTCCTCTGCGGTGAAAGTTTTGACATTACGAGCGGAAAACGAAGGAGGGCTGCATGGAAAAGGATACCGGCGCCATTTCTAAAAAAGTCGAGGATTTTCTCCAGATATTCAGGAAGGGAGAGGAGTTTACTCAGGAGCTGCTCAAGGAAAATGAAAAGCTTCGTTACCGGATCGTCCAGCTCGAAGGGAAGACCACGCACGCGGACCGTCAAAGCAGTTATCAACTCAGCTCTCTGGAGGAACGCGTCAAAATCCTGGAGGAGGAGAACAAAGCCCTCTCCGACCGGTACCGCCACGCGGAGGAGGAGAATAAGGATTTTGCCTCGCGGTACATCGAGGTGGAGGCCGAAAATAACAACCTGGCAAACCTCTACGTGGCGAGCTACCAGCTCCACTCCACCCTCGATTTCAGCGAGAATCTCAAGATCATCCTCGAGATCGTGATGAACCTCGTAGGTGCAGAGGAATTTTCGATAATGATGCTGGACGAGAAGACGAACGAGCTTGCGATCGTTGCCCAAGAGGGGATGGGGCCCGGGTCCCGGCCCAGCGTCCGGCTTGGCAATGGTATCATCGGAGCGGCGGTCAAAAACGGTGAGGAATACTACCGGAAGGGCGACCCGACCGATCTGTCCGGCACCGACTATGCGCATCCGCTTGTCTGTATTCCGCTCAAGATCAAGGAGCATGTGATCGGCGCGATTGTGATCTACAAACTGTTGGTCCAGAAGAGCGAGTTCACGAACGTGGACTACGAGTTGTTCTCGATGCTCGCCGGACATGCCGCCACGGCCCTGTTCTCGTCAAAGCTCTATTCGCAGTCCGAGAGAAAGCTCACGACCATCCAGAGCTTTCTCGATCTGCTGAAGGAAAAGCAGCCGAGTTAGGGAATCTCTCGGCGATAAAGGGAGGAACTGTCATGCTCAAAAAAATTCTGGTCATCGACGACTCGGCAATCATCCACCAAATGTACAGGATGGTGCTCACACGCTATAAATGTCAGATTGTGGCGGCGCAAAACGGTCAGGACGGCCTGGAGAAACTCGCGAAAAACGCCGACATCGATCTCATATTAGTCGATATCAACATGCCGATCTTAAACGGCCTTGAGTTCATCAGGAAAGTAAGAGAGGCCGGAACGTTCGGGCATATTCCGATCGTCATCGTCAGCACTGAAGGCAAAGACGAAGACACGCGGAAAGGGCTTGCTCTCGGCGCGACGGCATACGTGAAGAAGCCTTTTCAGCCGAGCGAACTGCATGCGCTGATCGAGCAACTTTGTCCGGCGAGCTAAGCACATACAGTAAGCTTCTTAAGCGCCAGCTCTGCTCTGTTGAAATTCTCATCTTTGTATGCTAAAGTCGCTCTATGGCTCGCCCTCTCCGCATTGAATACCCCGGCGCAGTCTATCACGTCACGTCCCGGGAAAATGAGAAGAAACCTGTCTTCAAGGACGATGCTGACCGCGAGATCGTCCTGACCGCTGGATGGAGAGTGAGAACAGACCTCCTCTCCTCCTCCCTGGCAAGGACGGGAGACGCCCTGATATTGGGGAATGTCTGCAGAGGCAGGGTGGGATAGAGGAGCACAGGGCATGCAAAACGTTCGCAGGTTCACTCAGGGTTTCTTCCTCCTCCTCTTTTTTTTCTTCTTCATCCAGACCGAGTCCAAGGGGAATGACGAACTCGGCTATCCGGTAAGGCTCTTCCTCGATTTCGATCCTCTCATTTTCATAACGACCATCCTGTCTGCGCATGCCGCGGCCAAGGCGTTCTATCTCTCCGTCATCACCATTATCATTACGCTCCTTTTCGGCAGAGTCTTCTGCGGCTGGGCCTGTCCTCTCGGCACCCTGAACAATATCGTCGGAGCAATTGGGAAAAAGCGGCCTGCGAAGTCCTCCGGGAAAGGATACCGCGTCAAGTATTATATCCTGATCGCCCTGCTGGCTTCCGCCGTCTTTACGCTCCAGCCCGTGGGCGTCATGGACCCGCTCTCGCTCCTGATCCGGTCATTCTCAATCAGCGTCTACCCCTTATTCAACTACGGCCTACGGTCATTCTTCGATACGATCTATACCGCGAATCCGCTCGGCATTGCCGCCGTATCCGAACCTGTCTATACCGCGCTCAAGAAGACCGTGCTTTCCTTTGAGCAACCCTTCTATCAACAGGGCGTTTTCATCGGCATGCTGTTCTTCCTCATCCTCTGCCTGAACCTGATCGAGAAGCGGTTCTGGTGCAAATATCTCTGCCCGCTCGGCGCCTTCCTCGGCGTCCTTTCGCGCTACTCGCTTCTCAAACGGTCCGTCTCCGAAGGCTGTACGTCCTGCGGCGTCTGCGCAACCGCCTGCCAGGGAAACGCCCGTCCCGAAGCGAAAGGGCAATGGCGGGACACCGAGTGCCTCGTGTGCGGGAACTGCGACGATATTTGTCCGCAGAACGCGGTGAGCTTCGGGTTTACGGCCCGGGCCGCCTCAGCGGCGATGGACCTCGGCAGGCGGCGCGTGCTCGCGTCGGTTGTCTCGGGCGTCGTGGCGGTCCCGCTGCTTCGCACGGGCCCACTCGCGAAGGCGGGCGCGCAGGACCCTGTCCTGCTCAGGCCTCCGGGCGCGCTCGAGGAAAAGGAGTTCCTGAAACGGTGCGTGAAGTGCGGGGAGTGCATGAAGGTCTGCACCACAAACGGACTTCAGCCGACGCTCCTTGAAGCGGGCGTCGAAGGTATCTGGTCTCCGGTACTCGTGCCGCGCATCGGATACTGTGAATACCGCTGCACGCTCTGCGGGCAGGTCTGCCCCACGGGCGCGATCAAGCGCCTGACGCTCGAAGAAAAGGCCAGGGTCAGGATCGGTCTCGCCATGATCGATAAGGGCAGGTGCCTGCCCTGGGCGCATGCGCGGCCGTGCATCGTGTGCGAGGAGGTCTGCCCCACATCCAGAAAGGCGATCTGGTTCGAGGACGTGCAGGTGCGCGACCGGCAGGGAAAGACCGTTGTCGTGAAACAGCCGCACGTGGACCTGGAGCTTTGTATCGGCTGCGGGATTTGCGAGGCAAAGTGCCCGGTGCTCGGCAGACCGGCGATTTACGTGTCGAATGTGGGGGAGAGCAGGTCAAAGGAGAATCAGTTGCTGTTGACATGAAGCCGGCTTATGCATATCGCTCATTATTGATTGGGTCTTAAACCGCGGACAACCCCGTCGTCTCCGCCAGCGTCTTGTTGGTGATCCTTCCCTCAATGCACAGTCTACGCCTGGATCCTTATGGACAATCATGTTCACCTTCTTTGCAAGAGCGGCAAGGCCGGCGTCTCCATCTCCGTTGCAGCTTATGACAAATGTTTATTCCTACCCACGTCAAAATGAACTGGACAAGCAAAATAGACTATTCAAAATGTCCTGCCTAAAGGTAAATTAGTTTATTCCATCCTTGGTTTATCTCGATATTTCACTGCATTTAGAATTTGCACGGTTTTTGCAAGTGATTGCTATATATTGCTTCAAAGAGCTACATTTCGTTATTGGACCGCGTTAAAAAAGGAGGAAAAGGAAATGAAAACATCAGTGGCAGTAAGAGTCATTATGGTTCTCGGTCTTATTGTTTTGACGGCCTCAGCGGCTCTGGCAGCGGGTCCTAACGGACCGACCAGCCTCACTGGAACCGTGCTCAGTCCGACGGCGATCGAACTGAAGTGGACGGACAACTATCCTGATGAAACGTATTTTCGCATCGAGCGGACCCCGAACGGCGTCAGTTTTACTGAGTTGGTCACTGACCTCACTGTGACAAGCTTCGTTGACAGCACAGTCACCACTGACGTTCTCTACTACTACCGGGTATATGCCGTAAACGCGGCCGGTGACTCGAACCCGTCGAACGTGATATCAAAGTTCACCCAAGACACAATAGCTCCGCCGGCGCCCATCCCGACAACGCCGCCCATGGGAGACCAGTTGGACACGCATAATGTGCAGTTCCAGTGGAATTCCGTTTCCGATATGAGCGGCGTCACGTACCAGATAGTCGTCAATGATTTGGCTAATGGAATAACACTCCATGATGTGTCCGGCATCACTTCCACGAATATCAGTCTCCTGCTATACGATTCCAACTACGAGTGGTACGTCATAGCCAAGGACGGTGCCGGCAACGTGGGTCCCGCCTCCGGATTGTACTATTGCCTGGTTGCTGCAACAGACCCTATGGCGCCGGATACCACGGTAACCGCCCCCAATGGCGGGGAGGTATTGGTGGTTGGTGCCTCCTATGCCATTACCTGGTATACTCTGGACCAGGATTTCACGTCCACCCCCGACCTTAAAATCCGAATCTTCTTTTCTTATAATAACGGCGGCAGTTGGGAGCAGATTGCGTCGCTGGGAAATAATCCCGGGGCTTTTAACTGGATTGTGCCAAACGTCCTCTGCGAGGAGTCGTGTCTGATCAGGGTGACGGCCGAAAACATGGCGCAAATGGTTGGTTCCGACGATAGTGACTTTGCATTCAGCATTATCGCTGCATCGTCCGGTGGAGACCCGGTGGCGGCGGATACGAACCCGCCCGGAGGAGGCACGGTGGCGACGGATACAAACCCACCCAACAAAGCGCCTTTTGCGCCCGTTTTGGTATTCCCCGCAGACGGCCAGGGGGGTCTCGGTACAGACATTACTTGCAGATGGAAGAAATCTCAGGATCTCGACGGAGACGCAGTCACCTATCGTGTCCACTACTGCTTGAACCAGGATTTCAGCAACTGTACTCCTTACACTGTCGCGGTGAACGGAGCCCCTAAGGCTTTCTTTACGTACGCCGGTCTGCCTGGCCTCATGCTCATAGGAGCGATCTTCGCAGTCCCGCTATCAGGAAGAAAGAAGTTCATGCTCCTGATGATCTCGGTGATTATAATCGGAGGAGGCGTTGTCGCCTGCAGTGGAGGAGGAAGTGACGGTGACGTTGCCCCGGCAGCCTCCGATGAACTGAGCCTTCAGATGTCAGGGCTCAAAGCCGGCGCTACATATTATTGGAAAGTGGTTGCAGACGACGGCAAGGGAGGTACTGCGGAGAGCGCTATATGGAGCTTCACTGCACAATAGAGAGACGCAGGCAGATTAGCACTCAGGACTACAGAGAAAGTGAAGCATCTTTACAGCCACACTGGCCGTCCTTCCATTGATCCTGAGATATTACTCGATCGGTTCTCCGGCGGGGGCAATTGACAAATTGCCCCTGCCTTCTTGACCAATGTTCAAGAGACCGCCAGGCCGCCGCTAATACGTTTCAAACCGGAATTTAATAGAGATTCATTCCACTGAAACTCGTTTTGCTTGTAGGTGTTATCTTCGGCCTGCAAGTTCCCATTCGTAGAGACCACTACGCCGCACTAACTCTCAATGATTCCGCCAGGGCCTTGTTCACGATCTTTCCCTGGTAGGTGTTGAGCGCGCTTCTGATGACCGGGTCCTCCTGCACGGCTTTTTCGATCCCCATTTCAGCGATGGTCTTGACATAGGGCAGCGTCGCGTTCGTAAGCGCGAGCGTTGACGTCCTTGGATAGGCCCCGGGCATGTTGGCCACGCAGTAATGCACGATCCCCTCCACCACGAACACGGGATCGTCGTGGGTCGTGGGATGCGAGGTTTCTATGCACCCGCCCTGGTCCACGGACACGTCCACGATCACGGAACCCTTCTTCATGGTCCCGAGCATCTCGCGGGTCACCAGGACCGGCGTCCTGCCTCCGGGAACCAGCACCGCGCCGATCACAATGTCGGCGTCGACGATCTCTTCCTCCAGGGCATGGGCCGTCATGGGCAGCGTCCTGACGCGGCCCTTGAACAGTTCATCGATTCGCTCCAGCCCGGCTGTATCCTTGTTGATGACGACGGTCTCCATGCCCAGCCCCATGCCCACGCGGGCGGCGTTGGTCCCGACCACGCCGGCGCCGAGGACCACGATCTTCCCCGGCCGCACCCCGGAGACGCCGGTGGGAAGGACGCCCGAGCCGCCCTTGAACTTCTGGAGATAGAAGGCGGCCATGAGAGGCGCCATCCGGCCCGCGATCTCGCTCATGGGGGCAAGAAGCGGCAGCCTGCCGTCACGCTCCAGAGTCTCGTACGCAAGTCCGGTCACCTTTTTTTGGAGCAGAAGCTTTGTGAGCCCCGGGTTGGGCGCAAGGTGGAGGTACGTGAAGAGCGCGCCTCCTTCCCGAAGGAGGTGATACTCGGGCTGAACGGGCTCCTTGACCTTTACGATGAACTCAGCCTTGCCCCAGACCGTCTCCTTGTGCACCAGTTCGGCGCCCGACTTCCGGTATTCATCGTCTGAAAAACCGCTGCCTTCGCCGGCGCCCGTCTCCACCATGACCGCATGGCCTCCACGGACGAGCTCCCGGGTGCCGACAGGGGTCAGCCCCACTCGAAACTCCTCAACCTTGATCTCTCTGGGTACGCCGATGATCATCAGATGCGCCTCCTCGATTTTCCGCCTCCTCATCTCTCTACCATAGTATCATATACACCACGGATTTTGTACGGCCGGCGTGTTACCGCGATATTGACACTTCAGGCTGTTTTCGGTAGTATGTGGCCGCACAAGAATTCATCTGCATACAGTAAGGAGGGTCTTCATGGCGGAAGAAAAGAAGGAATCATGGCTCAGTTATCTCGCGCTCACGACTGTGATCTTCGCGGTCTGCGCCACGCTCTCGACGCTCAAGGGCGGCGCGTTTTCAACGCGGTCGGTCATGTCCCAGTCGCAGGCGTCGGACCAGTGGGCGTATTTCCAGGCGAAGAGCATCAAGGGATATGTCTATGATCTTCAGAAGGAGAAGTTCGAGATGGATCTTCTGGCCGTGAAGGGCGCGTCCCGTTCATCGGCCGCGGAGTACGAAAAACGGATCAAAGGTTACCGGGAAAAGATAGAGCGATACGATAGGGAAAAAGAAGAGATCAGGAAAAAGGCCGAGGAGCTTGAAAAGCGGCGCGACGACGCCCAGCAACATGCAGGGGCCTTCGGCATGGCCGCGATGTTCCTCCAGATAGCGATTCTTCTTTCCTCGATCTCGGCGTTAATGAAGAAAAAGCTGTTCTGGTTCATCGGCATGGGGGCCGGCTGCTTCGGTCTGGTGTATTTCGCCAACGGCTTTCTGCTCTTCATGAAATGAGCAGCAGTGGACTTCCGCGGGCGTCCTATTTCTTGAAATCTACGGCATCGCCCTTTGCAAGGGTGTCGGTGTTTTTGCGCACAACGGCGGTTGAGGTGCGCTCCTTTACGAGGAATACCTGGACCTCGCCGATTACCTTTCTCGGGTAACCGCGCTTTTCCGGTTCCGCATACACCGTAAAGCGGTCGCCGGGATCAACGCCGTCCGCGCTCCCCTTGTCCAGGTATACGAAATCCGTCTGCCCGCTGATGGAGCGGCGGTCCGTCACCTCCAGGATGTACCCTGAGATGTCCTTTGCCTTTTTCTCGTTTGATTGATAAACGAGCGCCGGTTCCTGATAGGGAGTCAGGAGGCTGCCGGTCTCGACAGCGTCAAAGGAGAGCGTGATCCGCGCCGTGAGCACGTCAGCCGCGGGGTCTTTGGCCGTGATCTGCAGAATGCCGAGGCCCCGGATCAGCCTTCCGGCGCGCTCGCGCGTCCTCGGGTGCCTCACCTGGTCCAAGGGCGTGAAGATCAGGAACTTGTCGCCGACGTTCACGTTTTCGCGGGAGCCGACCGTGACGAAGACGATGTCATCATACCCAAGCGTACTCTTTCCTTTCTCCTGGGGACCGACGATCCTGTCCCCGTTCTCCACGTCATTCACAAAGCCCGCGCTCAGCATGGCATATTTGTCGATGACCAGCTGGGGCTGTTCCTCGGGCAGGATGAGCCTGGCGCCCTCGGCGGGGGCCGCTTCTTCCGATGGTTCGGGTTTGAGCGGCTTCGGTTTTGTTGCCAGGGCTTCTTCCGTTTTGGCGGCCTCCTCTCCCGGCAAGGGGGCCTGTTTCTCGGCAATCTGTTCTTTCGGCGCCGCCTCCATGGCCCGCTCAATCGGTGCGAGGCTCGGAATGACGAGTTTGTTTCCGCTATAAATCAGGTCAGGGTTCGTAACGTAGGGGTTTGCCTTCCAGACGAACGGCCACAGGAACGGGTCCTTGAGAAAGGCATTTGCGATGTCCCAGAGCGTATCTCCCCGCTTGATGATGTACTCGGCGTGTTCCTCCTTTGCCGGCGCCTCTTCGGCGGGAGCCGCAATGGGAGCGGCCGCTGGTTCTTCAGCTTTTTTTTCTCCCGGGATAATCAGCGAGCCGGGCTGCGGTTGCGGCGTCCGCTCCGTTGCCGGTTTCTCAACCTGCTGCGGAGCAGGTTCCTTTTGCTCCTGAGAAGCGGCGGTCCCGGGAACGAGCATGAGAAGT
>JAXIPA010000036.1:0-20539 GCA_045403145.1 Nitrospirota bacterium
CGGTGAAACCATTGCCGTTGTGCCCGCAACCAGTGCGGCGCACGCAAAACCAAAAAACTTTTTCATAAATCTCCTCCTCATATTTTGTGTAGATATATGCCCGTGACTTTATCCCGGGCGTTGTGTCTTGGGAATAGCCTCGGAAGTTTTTGTACAATTGTCCTGCAAGCGACTTCCTTGTGCAGATGTTTTGCAAGGCATGTGCCACAGTTGGAGGCGTTCCATAATTCATGAAATACCATGATTTAATGAGGTTTTATTAGGAAGTGAGATTCAGACAAAAAGCCATGTGATGATTTCGCGGCGATACGTTTTTAGGCATGTGCTGAAAAGAGAGGCACTAGTTGCATTCAAGCGACGACCGGCAAGGCATAATTTCCCTCGGTCGCCACCAGGCGCCCGACCGCCGGAGTTGCGGGGCGCGCGAAGACGTCGGAGGCCTCTCCCGCCTGGAGCACGGCGCCGTTGCAATATACGATGATCCGGTCGGCGATCGCCCGGGCCTCGCTGATATCGTGGGTCACCAGAACAACGGGGATGGGAAATTCCCGGTGGATTTCCTTCAGGAAACGCTGCATGTCCCTGCGCAGCGGATTATCGAGCGCGGAAAACGGTTCATCCAGGAGAAGCGCCGCCGGTTTCCGTATAAGAGCGCGGGCGAGCGCCACCCGCTGCTTCTGGCCCCCGGATATATCCGGGGGGAGCTTGTCTTCAAGCCCCGAGAGTCGGAACAGCCCGATCATTTCCTCCATACGATCCCATCGTTCGTCCCTGTCCATGCCGTGGGCGCCGTACAGGATATTGTTTCTCACCGTCATGTGGGGAAAGAGCGCGAGGTCCTGGAATACGTAACCGAACGAACGCGCCTGAGGGGGAAGATCGACTCCGGATGAGCTGTCGAAGAGGGGCCTGCCGTTCAATCGCACGGAGCCGCGGTCCGGCCTCATGAGCCCCGCTATCATCCTGAGGGTCAGGGACTTGCCCGCGCCGGAGTACCCGAAGAGCACGGCCAGCTCGTTCCCGATCTCCCAATCCGCGTTGAGCGTAAAACCGTTCACGGACTTTTGTATATTTATCGCCAGCCCCATGTCAGAACACCCGCCTGCTGAATTTGTTCGCCACGTACAGGAATATGCCGGAAATCAGGGTGAACACAAGGACCATGACGTCCGCCTGCGGCCGGTCGCCGCTGCTCGCCGCGGAATAGATGGCCAGCGGCATGGTGGCCGTCTTCCCGGGGATGTTTCCCGCCACCATGAGCGTTGCTCCGAACTCGCCCATGGCCCGGGCAAAGGAAAGCACGGCCCCGGCAATGATGCCTCGTCTGGCCAAAGGGAAAACGATCTTCCATGCCGTCCTGAGCTCCGAATGGCCGAGGGTGTACGAGGCGCTGATCAGGTTTCTGTCCACGGACTCGATGGCGGCGCGCGTGGTCTTGATCATGAGCGGGAGGGCAACGATGAAGGAAGCGAGCACGGCCGCGTACCAGGTAAACATGATGCTCCACCCCGTAAGGGCATACAACCTGCTCCCGATGAGGCCGTTCCTCCCGAAGAGGACGATGAGATAGTAGCCGGTGACGGTCGGCGGCAGGACCAGGGGAAGGGTGAACAGCATATCGAGCGCTTCCCTGCCCGCGAACTCCCTCCGAGCGAGGACGTAGGCGACGCCGGTCCCGAGGAGCACGACGAACACCGTGGCGCAGAGGGCGACCTGTAAGGAAAGGCTTAACGGCGTCAGAATAATGCTGTCCATCACATCCTCCCTTCTGACGAAGGCGTAGCGTCAAAATTGTTCACCGCAGAGGACGCAGAGAAAATCCTGGAAAATAGATCATGTGGCAAGCGTTCCGCGCCACCCTCCCTCTCTCCGCCCTCTCGTGCGCTTCTTCATCTTCAGTTCCATGTCTCGTTTATGCCGCTTTGCCTATGGTTTCTCTTTGCTTCTGTGCTTTTCTTTCTTTTACTGCTTTTCTCTGCGTCCTCTGCGGTAAAAACTCATAGATTTTCATAAAGCTTTTGACTGTATCGATAACGGCCTGCGTCAGGGACTGACGGGGCTGAATCCGTGCCGGAGAAGGACCTTCCTTCCCTCGCCCGAACGGACAAGGCTGATGAAGTCCCCGGCCGCCTTCCCGTTCCATGAGCCTTTTACCGCGGCGATGGGATACAGCACCGGCCCGTGGCTGCCTGCGGGCGCTTTCGCGGCGATTGCAACGTCCCGGGGATTGACTTGTGCGTCGGTCACATAGACGATGCCCGCATCAACTTCTCCCCGCGCCACATACTCAAGAATCTGGCGCACATTCTCCGTATACACGAGTTTTTCCCTGATCCTGTCCGCGATGGCGAAATGCCGCAGGACCTCGTCCGCATACCTGCCTATCGGCGTGGTCTTCGGGTTCCCCACGGCGATCCTCCTGATCCCCGGCTGTTCAAGGTCCTTGAACGATGATATCCGGTTTTTCCCTCCAACAGAGACGATCAGCACAACCTCGTTCGCCGCGAAATTCGCCCTCGTATCTTTTACGATCAAGCCATCCTGTTCAAGGCTGTCCATGTCCTTCGCGGCTGCCGACGCGAATACATCCACCGGAGCGCCGCCCCTGATCTGCTGCGCAAGGTCCCCGGACGCCCCGAAGTTGAAGATGACCCGGGAGCCCTGGTGCCGGGCCTGGAACAGCTTTCCGACTTCCTCAAAGGCGTTCTTCAGGCTTATGGCCGCGGACACGGTAATTTCCTGCGCCGGTTCCGCAAAACTTGTTGATGCGGCGGCAAGCATCAGCAGCGCAAGCGCCGCGGTTTTCAGCATTTTCATTGTCTTTCTTCCCCTTTTCAGTCCCTTATTGGACTGTCCGACCAATATACAGGCCGAAAATAAGCGCACTCCAGGCAACAAGCGTCACCAGGGTCGCGGCCTTGCCCTTCTCGGCAACGCCCTTATTCGCGACCATGAATGAGATGATAAACGTCACGATCGCGAAGATAAGCACTCCGGTTACCAGCATGATTCACCTCCCAGCATTTCATCCCCTGCTCAGGCCTTGCACACCTCGCACTGTTCGTTCCGGGGTATCTTTACCTTCCTGAAATCCATGTCCATCGTGCTGAACACAAGCATCTCCGAAAAAAGCGGTTTACCATAACCGGTGAGCAGTTTGATCGCCTCCACGGCCATCATGCATCCGAGCATCCCGGAAACCGCGCCGAGGACCGGAAAGCCCAGTTCCTGCCATGACGGATCGTCCTCGGGGTACACGCAATGGACGCACGATGCGACTTTCGGGATGACGTTGAAAATATATCCATCCATTCCGTTCATCGCCGCCTCTACCATGGGGATGCATTTCCCGATGCAGGCCTTGTTCAAAATCCTTCGTTCTTCAAAATTCGGCCTCGCGGACAATGCGATCTGCGAACTTCGGAGCAGGGCCTCCGCGTTTTGTTCCGTAATGCGCTCATCATGGATTTCAATATCGACCCCGGGGTTTAACTCCCTGATCGTCTTCCTGGCCTGCTCCACCCTGCTCTTTCCGATCCGGCTGTTCTTCATCAGGATCTGCCTGTTCATGTTCGAAAGCGTCAGGCTGCCCGCATGCACCAGCACCAGCCGCCCAATCCCTGCGGCCGCGAGATAGAGCGCCGCGGTACCGCCCAGACCGCCCACGCCGGCGACCAGGGCCGTGGAATTCCCGAGCCACTTCTGGTGGTCCGTCGTGAAACCCCGGAGCATCAATTGGCGGCGATACCGTTCCAGGTCGGTACGAATGGCGTGTTCTTTCATGATCGTTACACCACCTCGCTATACTCCTCGCCGATCCGTGCATGCAGGACCTCGAGCTCCATGTCCTTGTCCTCGCCCAGGATGCCGCAGGCGTCGGCCCTGCACTGCTTGCAGTGCGTCATCTGCGGGATGAAGGGCCGGCACCGTTCGCGCATTACGCCGATTTCCTTGTGCGACGGCCGTACAAGATGCGCGAACTCCGCCTGCGGGATGAGCGGCAGGATGTTCATGATGTCCGCTCCGAGAGCGCCGGCCCGTTCGGCGATAAGGGGTATCTCCCCGTCATTCACGCCGGGGATGAAAACGGTATTGACCTTCACGATGAGCCCCGCCTCGATCGCGCTCTCAAGCCCTCTCCACTGGTTCGCAAGGAGGAGTATTGCGGCCTCTCTCCCCTCGTATCGCCGTCCATGGTAAATGACCCAGGAATAGATCTTTTCTGCGGTCTCGGGAGTGACGGCGTTTATCGTGACGGTCAGGCTGCGCACGCCCGATGCCCGGAGCTGCTCCAAACGGTCCGGCAGAAGCAGGCCGTTCGTAGAGAGGCACAGGGTGAGATCGGGGTATTCCCAGTTTATTTTTTTGAGCGTGGCGTATGTCGGGGCATTGACGAGCGGATCTCCCGGGCCGGCGATGCCGACGACGCTCAACCGGTCGCTCCGCTCGATGAGCGCCCTCGTGCGGTCTACTGCTTCGTCCGGGGTCAGGACCCGGCTCGTGATTCCCGGCCTGGACTCGTTCGCGCAGTCGAATTTTCTGATGCAGTAGCGGCACTGGATATTGCAGGCCGGAGCGACAGGCAGATGCACCCTGCCGAATTTATGATGCGCCTCCTCGGAAAAACAGGGGTGCGCCTTCATGAGCTCCTTAGAAACACGTCCGGTCTTATTCATATTATCCTCCTTGCGCTTATCCGATATTTCTACTAAGAGGAATAGCAATATCATTGCCAGTTCAACGAGCCGGAGAATCAAGGAGTTACAGGAAGAGGGAGATAGGGGGCTGCCTTATGATGAAGCAACTGATGATTTATGCGCCGTACGAGGGGTCCGGTAGAACTGTACATTCCGAAGGATAGCGCTTCGGCTATGCCCTGAAAACGTCCGTGGACCGGCGAAGAGGATGGGCGCCGGATGAACACTTGACAGCCAACAGGACCCGGTGATATTTTTAAAGAGAGGACAGTAAAAGCCCTCTTTTACCGTACGACGGTAGTCGTACAAAAGGAGGAGAAGAATGTTTACCATACTGGGAGCGACAGGCAATGTCGGCAGTAAAATTGTCGACATCCTGGTCAAAAAAGGCGACAAGGTGCGAATGGTCGCGTTAAACGCGGACCAGCTCCGGCCGTTCGTAAGCAAGAACGCACAGGCATTCGCCGGTGACGTCCTGAATACCGAGTTCCTCACCAAAGCCTTCGAGGGCTCCGACGCCGTATTCACCATGATTCCCACGAACCTCCATGCCCCGAACTACGTCGGTTATGCCACCAAGATGAGTGACAGCATCGCAACCGCCCTGAAGGCGGCCAGGGTGAAGTACGTGGTGAACCTTTCGAGCGTCGGCGCCGAGCTCGCGGAAGGCAACGGGCCGATCGCGGGCCTGCATTACCTCGAAGAGTGCCTGAACAGGGTCGAGGGACTGAACGTCGTGCATCTCCGCACAGGGCCCTTCATGGAACACCTGCTCGCGAACATCAATACGATCAAATCCAGGGGCGTCTGCAGCAGCGCTTACCGGGGCGACCTCAAATTCCCCCTAATCGCCACCAGGGACGTCGCGGCGTTCGCGGCCGACCGGCTCGTGAACTGCGATTTCAGCGGCTCATCGGTCCGGTATCTGCTCGGCCAGCGGGACATCAGCATGACCGAGTGCACCGGGACCATCGGCGGAAAGATCAACAAGCCCAATCTGATCTACGTCATGTCCACCTATGACGAGGCCGAAATGCGGCTCAGGTCCATCGGAATGTCGTCCGATCTGAGCAGGCTCTACACCGAGCTGTGCAAGGCCTGTAACAACGGCCGCATCTACGGCTCCGTGAGCCGCACGCCGGAGAACACCACGACCACGTCGTTCGAGCAGTTCTGCGACGAGGTCTTCGTACCGGCGTACAGGGAGGTGAAGGCGGCATAGCAAAGGGAGGAGTTGTGTTTTATGCCCGCATGAGTGCTTTATCAATGCGGGCTTTTTTTGGCATATCACTTCCTTTCGCCGAATTACATCTCCCCCGCCTTCTTCACCGCCTCCACGAACTCACCCGGCCTTTCCACCTGCGGCATGTGGCCCGCGCCATTGATGGCCACGAAATCCGCGTTGCCGAGCCACTTCTGGAGGATCCCCGCCTGCTTCATCGTCGCGAGCCTGTCCCCTGTTCCCCAGATGATGGTCGCGGGGACTTTGGGCGGGGTCTGCGGCTTTGTCTGTTTCATGAAAGTATCAAAGACTATCCGGGAGTGTTTCTCTTCGTTTTGATGTATGCGGTCGAGGAATCTCTGGGGCAGTTTGGACGGGTCCGGGAATGCCTTTGCGAGCGCTTTGTCCGAATAGGCAATGTTTCGCATGATGCGACGGAAGCGTTTTTCCATGGCAGGTATGCTGATAATTTTTCTCATGACACCAGGCAGAAAAGGCACGTACGCGCCGTTCGCCAGCACGAGGTGGCGGGTTCGTTCGGGATAGGACGAGGCGAATTCGATGGCTACAGCCGCGCCAAAGGAGTTGCCCACCACGATGGCCCGGTCGGCCTTCCGGGCATTGAGCAAGTCCTTCAGGACGCGGGTGTTGACTGCAAGCGTTGGTTCGTCCAACGGGTCTGATGCGCCGAAGCCCGGCATATCAGGGGCGATGACGGTAAAGGACCGGGAGAGCTCGTTCCACACCGGCGCCCAGCTCATCTCAGCGTCGCCCCAGGCAGAGTGGAGCAAAAGGAGAGCCGGCCCCGTGCCGCCGGTCCAGACGTGGACCCGCTTTCCGGAGATCATGAGGTCTGTCGGCTGTGGATTCATGGTATCGTTCCTCAAAGAGGCGTCTAATCCGACGATACTATAAAATCGGAAGAATGGCAAGGGTATCGAAGGGATTTCTCACGTGCGGAGTGCGGGCAGGATCACGGAAAAAGCTCAGAGCATCTTTCGAAGACAGATTAAAGAGGTTATGTTCCAACGACGGTTTTTGTAGAAATCCACCGCCGGGCGATTATTGCTGTCAGCAAGAAGTTGGAGCCGCTTCAGCCCCTGCTCTCTGCTCCAGGCGGTTGCACTGTCGAGCAGCATCACGCCGACACCCCGGCGCCGGTATGAACGGTCCACGATAACATCCTCCACCAGGCCGACACGACCGCCTTCGGCAGTCGAAATGAGTGTTTGGACCGAGGCCATTCCCACGACCTTCTTCCCCATGACGGCAACAAGGACAATTGATGACGCCGACGGATCGGCAATGAGCGCGCCGAGACCCCGAGCCTGTTTCTCCCGGACCGGCTCGAAGTCGGATTCGAGGGTGAAAAGATCAGCAAGCAGGTCACACAACAGGGAAATGTCTTCGGGCTGGGCAGGACGAATGGTGATGTAATCGCTGTTATTCCGCATTCCGCAATCCGCCTGCGCCCAGCGTTTACGAGTGCCTGGCACGAGTGCAGGGTGAAATCCGCAATTTTCGTTTATGCCGTCACATGCACGTGGCACTTCTTCGTGCAAGTGCGGGCGCAGGCTTCGCAGCCGATGCAGTTCTCCGGCCGCGCGATGGACATGACCTTGTTGCCCATGTCGTCGCCGTACTCGTCCTCGCCTTCGAAGGGCTTTTCAATAAGCTCCAGCACGTCGAAACCGCAGACCTTGTAGCAGCGGCCGCAGCCGATGCACTTGTCGATCTCGATTGCATCGATAAATTTCGGGGTCCAGGGCTTCCCGCCCCGGGTCTGTCCGGTAATGGGTGACATGATGACTCCTTCCCATAACGCAGGCTGAAGCCTGCGGCTACCATCATTCCGCATTCCGCGATCCGCAATCCGCAATCGAATCACGCTATCGCTTCGCCGTTCGTCTCGCCGGTCCTTACTCGCAATGCGCCTTCAATGGGCGATACAAAAATCTTTCCGTCACCGGCCTTGCCGGTCCGGTTCACCTTGATGATCGACTTGACCACGGTCGTGACCACGTCGTCCGGCACTACGATCGTCAGAAGCCGTTTCGGTACATACAACGCGATCTTCGGCAATGTGTGGTCGAGAGCGTAGGCGGAGGGGGTGGGTTTCAGCTTGACCGCGGTGCAGAAACTTTCCGGCATCTCCGAATCCATTTCAGCGCACATGGCGCCCCTCTGCTTACCCCGGCCATCAACGCTCTGGATCGTGAGCGACGGGTAGCCGAGGTCGTCGAGAGCCTTTTTCGTTTCCGGGAGCTTGTCCCGGCGTATAATGGCTGTGATCTCTTTCATGACGTTATGCCTCCAATTAAACTCCCTCTCCTTCAAGGAGAGGGCTGGGGCCTGCACCCAGCGTTTACGAGTGCGTCAGCGCGAGTGCAGGGCGTGAGGATGGGTCTGTCGTCGGATCTTCACAACCCATCCCACCTTAATCCTCCCCTTGAAGGGGAGGAAACTTATTTCCGCATTCCGAATTCCGCAATCCGCAATGCCACTACAGCCCCGCTTCGCCGGTCCTGACCGTGTAGGCGCTTTCCACGGGGCTGATAAAGATCTTGCCGTCGCCGATGAACCCCGTCCGCGCCTTGTCCTGAATCACCTTGAGCACCTTGTCCAGGTCCTTGTCGTCAATGACCGTCATAATGAGGGTCTTCGGGAGTTCGTCATAGTGCACCGGCCCGACCGTCAAGCCCTTCTGCTTGCCTCTGCCGAATACCGGCACTTTCGTAAGGGAGGGAAAGCCCGCACCTTCGAGCGCCAGCACCACTTCCTGTTCCTTTTCCGGCCGTATAAATGCCCTGATCATCTTCATGGTAATTCCTCCTTAATTATTTTCATTCCCCATTCCGCAATCCGCCTGCGCCCAGCGATTACGAGTGCTTCGCGCGAGTGCAGGGTGAAATCCGCAATTCTATTCTTTCTGCATTGCTTTTCTGAGCCACGGCGGCGGCGACTTTCTGATCGTCTCGCCGAGTTGATCGAGAGCGCTTTCGATCGAAACGATTTCCTTCACTTTCATGGGCATGATGCCTTTTTTCACCAGCCGCGCCGCGGAAGGCCCGCCTATCTCGGTGAGATAGATAAGCTTGCAGTCTGCCAGCCGGTCAACCTTATTCTGGACCGCGTCATCGTGCAGCGAACCCACGTCCTTAGTGTCCACGACAGCCATGTCCATGCCGTCCGCGAACTTCCGCATCTCGACAAAATGGAATCCGCCCTCCGTCGTTTCATATATTGCGAACATTCCCGCCCTGCCGAAATGTTCGTTGACTTGTTTTCCATCCGTGGTTGCAAATGCGACTTTCATGGTCCCTCCCCGGGGTTTCCTTGCCTCTTGCCCTACAGTATCAATGTCTCTTCATCAGCAAATTCGCCATCTCGGTGATCAACGTCAACGTCCCCCGATAGCCGATCATGACCTTCGACGTGTAACCGAAAGTCTTGTACACCGGAAATCCCATTTCATAAAGCGGCGCGCCGATCCGTTTTGCCGTGCCTTCCGCATGCGAGTTTGCGATAAGCGCATCGAACTCTCCCCGGATGGAGAACAGATCTCCTATCTGAACGTCTCTGGCCCTGATGCGGTCAGCAGCGTCTGAAAGCGTGGGGATGATCGCCTGCTCGACAACAGTGCCCATCTCGTCGAGCCACGTCGAAGTCTGCACCGCAAGATCGGGCTCGAGGGCTATGCAGACTTTTTTGCCTCCGAAGAAAAAATGCGCGTCCCGCATGGCGTCCGACAGGACTTTCCGCTGCCGCTCGTACTTGCCGGGGACGGCCGTCCCGCTCACTTCCGAGAGCGTCCGCATCAGGTGCTCCGAACCCGCGAGACCCGCGATGCTGTCGAACATGCGGTACTCCATCCCGAACTTTTTCCGCAGCAACTTTGCCGCGGGCTCCATACTCATTCCCAGGCCGATCGTGAATGACGCATTGGCCATGGTCTTCAATTCTTCGACCGTCGTCCCTCCTGCTGCGAGGGGAGAAAAATCCTGCCTGCTCCCATCGAGAGCAGACAGGTCAGGGAGGATAACCGGTTTGATACCGAAAGCTTCAACAATTTCCCTCAACTCACCCACATCAGCAGGCGTCAGGTGAGAACCGACAAGCAGATTTATTCTTGTTCCGTTAGATTGGTTCTGATTCGATTCCGCAGGGAGCCTGCCCTCGAACGCCTTCATCGGGGGCATTCCGAAATCCGCAATTTGAACCATCGCCTCAACCGCCCGCGCATACCCCATCTCCAGTCCGCCCTGATAGTCCGGAGTGGAAACATTGATGACTGCGGATTCCGGATGGCGGATTTTTAACTGCTTCACGACACTTGCTGCGTCATCCCCCTTCACTTCCGACAGGCCTGAGGTCAGGACGCCGATGAGTGCGGGACTGTTCTTCTCGATAAAGTCCCCCGCCGCTTTTATCAGCTTTTCCTCGCTCCCCATGACCACGTCTTCCACAAAGAGCTTGCTCGTCGCGAGTGATATCGGTTCCCGGAAGTGCCTGGTCAAAAGCACCTTGCCGAGGAAGCCGCAGCCCTGGGCGCCGTGGATGATCGGCAGCGCCCGGTCGATTCCCTGAAGCGCAATGGCGGCGCCGATCGACGGAGAGTGTTTCAAAGGATTTATAAGAATTGCGGGTTTCGGATTGGCGATTTGACGATTTTGTTTTTTTAGTTTTAAATCCGCATTCCGCACTCCGCATTCCGCAATCTCTCCGCTTCCTTCATAGAATCGAAGACCGTTGCTGATCTGCTCCGCCAGGTTTACCAGGCCGAGGTATCCCGCATAGGGCGTGTGCCGCTCCTGGTTCACGTCCACGAAGGGGTAACCTTCCTTGATTGCCAGGTACTGGTTCCGGCCGCCCGCGACGAGGACGTCCGCGTTCCGCTCCTTCAGGAGCTTAAGCAGGTTCTTCGGCGTCACGTCTTCCACGAGCGGCGCATCAGGCCCGAGAATGGCCTTCATCTTCTCTTCATCCTCGACAGTGCTCTTTTTGGTGCCCACGGCCACGATCTCGATGCCAAGATCGCGAAGCGCGGAGATAAAGGACCAGCTCTTGACCCCGCCGGTGTACAGCACCGCTTTTTTGCCGCGCAGGTGCTGATACGGTTTCAGCAGGTGTTTGAGCCGCTTTTCCTCGCTCTTGATAAGGTCATCCACCAGGGACATCAGGGGCGGTTCGTCCGTGCCCACGATATTCTGCAGGCTTTCAGCGATCGCGCGCAGCCCATTCGCGATCTCTGTGTTGCCGAAAAACGAAACCTCCACATAGGGGATGCCGTACTTCCGTTCCATCTCGCGAGCGACGTTGATCAGGGCGCGGCTGCAGACGACTACGTTCAGCTTTGCCTGGTGAGCCCAGGTGATCTCCTCGAAGGTTGAGTCGCCGGTGATCTTCGACAGGATCCGGATGCCGGCCTTTGCGAGGAGCGGCTCCACGAGCCAGAGGTCGCCCGCAATATTGTACTCGCCGATAAGGTTGATGTCCGCGTGCGTCATGACCGGCGTTTCGCCGGTGCCGATCACGTGTTCGAGCAGGACCTCGCCCGCGATGCGGTTGCCGAGGTTCTTCGGCCCCACGAAGCCCGGCGCGTTCACCGGAATGACGCGGATGCCGAGCCCGGCCTCAGCCCGTTTGCAGACAGCGTCGATGTCCTCGCCCGTGAGCCCGCTCACGCAGGTGGAGTACACGAAGATGGCTTTTGGTTTCACGGACTCATACGTCCTGGAGATGGCCTTCAACAACTTTTCTTCCGAACCGTAGACGATGTCGATCTCGCCCATGTCCGTTGTGAAACCCAGGGTATGGAGCTCGCCCCTGGACGACTGCGTACCCCGCCCTTCCCAGGAATTGCCGCAGCAGGAGATCGGCCCGTGCACGATGTGCGCCGTGTCCGCGATCGGCTGCAGAACGATCATGGCCCCGTCAAAAGCGCAGGACTCGCCGCCCCGGGAACGGCAGACCTTGTGCTTGTCGTCCGTCGAACAACCGTGCTCAGTCAATTTGTCGATAGTAGTAACCATATCATTACTCCAAGCACGAAACTCTAATATCGAAATCCTAAACAATGTCGAAATTCCAAATTCAAACCATCGAAAGATCTTTAATTTGGAATATTGATGCTTCAACTTTATTTCGGATTTAGGATTTCGAAATTCGTGATTTACCTCACCTGATTACATCAAAGCTCGCCGAACCCTCGGTCTTCCTGTCCAGTTCATCCAGCACCGTGTTCACCAGCATGGTCACGAGGTTTAGGGCGCCCTGGTATCCGATGATCGGCTGGCGGTGCAAATGGTGCCGATCGAAAAGCGGGAAACCGATCCTGACAAGCGGCGTGCCCGTGTCCTGCGTCAGGAACTTTGCATAGGAGTTGCCTATCAGCACATCCACGGGATCGGTGAACAGGAGCGACCGCAGGTGCCACATGTCCTTGCCCGCATAGACCTTCCCGTTCGCACCGAAGGGGCTCGATCCGAGCAACTCATTCATCTCGGCCTCGAAGTTCTTGTCCCCGTTGGTGCAGACGATATGCACCGGTTCTCCGCCCATCTCCATGATGAGGCTCACCATGCCGAGCAGAATGTCCGGATCGCCGACAAGGGCGAAACGCTTGCCGTGGACATAAGGGTGCGAGTCCACCATGGCGTCCACAACCCTGCCGCGCTCCGCCTCGATCGCCGCCGGCACCGGCTTACCCGTGAGCTTGGAAAGCTCTCCAAAAAATTTGTCCGTGTTCCTGATGCCGATCGGAGAGAGTGAAAGCGTCTTCTGTCCCCACTCCTTCTGGATATATTCCATGGTCTTAACGGTGGAGTATTTCTGGAGCGCGACCGTTCCAAGGGCGTTCACCGCGTCCCTGGCGGCAGGGAGCGGGGTCCCGCCGGGATAAAGCTTGTACTCGCCCGTGTTCGGCGAATCAAAGGTATCGCTCACATCGGCCAGGAGCGTGATTTCGATCCCCATGAGGCCCATCAGCCGTTTGATCTCGTGATAGTTCCCGGTATAGGTGTCGAAGCCCGGGATGATGTTGAGCTTCTTGCTCGGCTCGCCCTTTTTGCCCGCGGAGAGCATCGAGAGGATGCCCTTCATCATGTTGTCGTAACCTACGATATGGGAGCCCACGAAGCTGGGCGTGTGAGCAAACGGCACCGGCAGGTCCTGGGGGATCACGCCCTTCTCACGAGCAGTCCTGATGTAGGCGTTGAGGTCGTCGCCGATCACCTCCGCCATGCAGGTCGTCGAGACCGAGATCATCTTCGGCTTATAAAGGGTATAGGCGTTCTCCAGGCCTTCGAGCATGTTGTTGAGTCCCCCGAATACGGCCGCGTCCTCGGTCATCGAAGTCGAGATCGCGGCAAAGGGCTCCTTGAAATGCCGGGAAAGGTGGCTCCGGAAGTAGGCCACGCAGCCTTGGGCGCCCTGGACGAACGGCATGGACCCCTCGAAGCCCGATGCGCAGAACACGGCGCCGAGGGGCTGGCAGGCTTTTGCCGGATTGATCTTGATGTTCTGGCGCTTAAAGTTGAGTGCCTTATACTCCTCGGTCTTGGTCCACTCCGAGATTTCCTTCACCTTCTCGGCGGGCCAGCAGTTCTCGAACTCCTTCTTACGCTCGAACTGCTCCTGATAATCTTTCTGCTTAAACAGCTCGCTGTGGTCTCTGATTTTCATGATATCCTCCATTTAACCACAGGCGACTTCGTCGCACACGGTTAGAATCTAAACTCAAGACTTTGGTTGTTATCTAAACAGTGTTTATCTGTGCGTCACGCGTAGCGTGACCCGTGGTTACAATTGTTTATTTTTTTCTTCGTATCAAACTCCACGTCGGGCTGTTCACGGTCATGTCCATGTCCCTGGCGAAGACCGGAAACCCGTCGAACCCGTGATAGGGTCCCGAGTAGTCCCAGGAGTGCATCTGCCGGAAGGGCACGCCGAGCTTGTGATACGTGTACTTTTCCTTGATGCCCGAGCCGACCATGTCAGGTTTGAGCCTGCGGGTGAACTCTTCCAGCTCATACAGGGTCGCGTCGTCCATGATCACGGCGCCTTCCTTCAGGTCCGGGTAAGTGCGCTTGTAGTCATCGCTGTGGCCGAACTCGTAACCCGAGGCCACCACTTCCATGCCGAGGTCCTCATAAGCACCGATGGTATGACGCGGCCGGAGGCCGCCGACGTAGAGCATCACCTTCTTGCCCTCGAGCTTCGGCTGGTACTGTTCCACCACCTTGTCCATGAGCGGTTTGTACTTCTCGATCACCGCCTCTGCGTTCTTCTGGATCTTCTCGTCGAATTTTGCGGCGATTTTTCTAATGCTGTCGTAAATCTTCGTGGGGCCGAAAAAATTGAACTCCATCCACGGGATGCCGTAGGCTTCCTCCATGTGGCGGCAGATGTAATTCATCGAGCGGTAGCAGTGGATAAGGTTCAGCTTTGCCTTGGTGGCGATGCCGATTTCGTTGATCGTCGAATCGCCGGTGTACTGGGAGATCACCCGGAGGCCCATTTCCTCAAGTATTTTGCGCGAGGCCCATGCGTCGCCGCCGATGTTGTAGTCGCCGATAAGGTTTACGTCATAGGGTGTGGACTTCTTGAGCTCGCCTTTGCCGAGCACATAGTCTCTGATGGTATCGTTCGCGATGTGATGGCCGAGGGACTGGGAGACGCCACGGAACCCTTCGCAGCGAACCGGAACGATGGGGATGCCCATCTCCTTCGCTACCCGCTTCGAGACCGCCTCGATGTCGTCGCCGATAAGGCCTACGGGACATTCGGACAGGATGCCGATGCCGCGGCCGAGGGGGAAGAGCCCTCTCAATTCTTTCAGAGCAGCATCAAGGCCCTTGTCGCCGCCGTACACGATGTCTTTTTCCTGGAAGTCCGTGGTGATGTGCATGGTGCCGAAGGCGTCGATGCCGGTCTGGCCGTTATAATAATTCCTGCGCGACCACCAGGAATACTGGCCGCAGCCCACCGGACCGTGACTGACCGTAATCTGGTCTTTTACCGGGCCCCAGACCACGCCCTTCGCGCCAGCGTACGCGCAGCCCCTGACCGTCATGACGCCGGGACGGGACTTGACGTTCGACTTCACCTGGCAGGAACTGCACTGGCCCGTGGGGTCATTGGCCGCGAGATGCTTCGCCCGGTCCTTCTTAGATTTCTCCGGATACGCATCCAGCACCTCTTCGATCATTTTTTGGGTGTCTTTGATGGTTGTGCTCATGACATCTCCCTTTCACGCAGGCTAAAGCCTGCGGCTACCTCCCGCGACAATCCTCTCCCCTCAAGGGGAGAGGACAAGGTGAGGGGTGGTTCAAAGTTCCGCAATCTGCATTCCGCATTCCGCAATCGAATTACGCCACTGCTTCACTCTCCATGATGCCGAAATCCATAAGCAGCTGCTCCAGCTCATCCATTGAAATGGGAGTAGGTATAACCAGGTCTCTGTTGTCCGCAATCTTCTTTGCGAGTATCCTGTATTCTTCGGCCTGAGGGTGTTCCGGCGAGTATTCGATGACGGTCATCCTTCTCAGTTCGGCCCGCTGTACCTGGTTGTCCCTCGGCACAAAATGTATCAACTGTGTCCCAAGTTTTCTCGCGAGTTCTGAAATCAATTCGTATTCCTTGTCTGTTTTTCTGCTGTTGCAGATGAGGCCGCCCAGCCGCACGCCGCCGCTGTGCGCATATTTAAGGATGCCTCGTGAGATATTATTTGCGGCATACATGGCCATCATCTCACCGGAGGTCACGATATAGATCTCTTTTGCCTTGCCCTCTCTCATCGGCATGGCAAAGCCGCCGCAGACAACGTCGCCGAGCACATCGTAAAAGACGAAATCGGTGTCCGCATCATATGCCCCGTTTTCTTCAAGGAAGTTTATGGCGGTTATAACCCCGCGGCCCGCGCACCCGACTCCCGGCTCAGGACCTCCCGACTCCGCGCACCTGATGCCGTTGAAGCCGGTCAAAAGCACTTCATTCACTTCAAGGTCTTCCACGGTGCCGCGTTCCCTTGCGAGGTCCATCACCGTCGTCTGCGCCTTTGCGTGCAGTATGAGCCTCGTTGCGTCTGCTTTAGGATCACAGCCCACGATCATGCATTTGTATCCTGCCTGCGAGAGGCCGGCAACTGTATTCTGCGTTGTTGTTGATTTACCGATACCGCCCTTTCCGTAAACTGCGATCTGTCTCATTATGTTCCTCCTTAATACTGACTGGTTTAATTTTCGCCTTTAACAGGCAGGACGCCGTCGAGCGGTTAATCGTACCGGACTTTTATCGAATCCTGCCGACTGCGTTCCTTGCCATGCTTATAGCAAGGCCCGTGCCAACTGCGGACCGTGGGCACGCTTCGAGTAATATGTTGTTTTCATACCGATCTTATGGATGCGGGCTGTTGCTCGAGACGAGAGCGGAGAGTTCACGAAAGACTTGTTTTAGGCACGTGATCAGAACATAGGCAGAAAGTGTGCCATCGCTTGACAAACTTCCGTCCAGTCGTTATGCTTTTTTTAAGGCGAACGAACGCGTCCCGGATGCCCGACGCGGACGCGCCATGCTTCCCGATCAGAATGAGGACCTCATGAAAAGAGCTTTTGTCTTCCCACTCCTGCTCCTGGCCGCACTCTCCGTGCCTCCCCGCGCTTTGGCCGCCGGTACAACGAATACTGACGACGCAATTCATGTGTCCCTCGGCATGCGAGGCTGGCTATCCCAGGCCGACGCAAAATGGCAGATATCGTTTCCCCATGTCACTGGAGCGGGCCAGGCAGGTAAAATAGAATCAGAGCTGAACTTCGACAATATCGACAGTCCCGTGGTCATGATAACGGGCGGCGTGGGAATAGGCCCCTACTTTTCCCTGGAAGGATTATTGGGGAGAGGCTCGATCGGTGACGGGAGGAGCACCGACACCGATAGATTTTTGCCGAACTCAGGGAGCGGTCTTGAATTCTCTCAATCTGCAAGCAACCTTGACGGCGATGTAAAATTAGGAGAGCTCAATTTCTACTATAACAACCATCGGTTCACCGGAAAACGAGGCGGCCCCTGGGGCGCGGTATTCGGTTACTCATATTATCAGGACGAACTTCACATGACCCATGGCGTGCAGACCGTTTCCGTAACTTTTGACGGCGTCTCGTTCCCGCCGCTCGGCCCCTTCCCGCCTACGCAGGTGCTCAATTCCGATTTTCGCTTTACCTGGAATACGATCAAACTCGGGGTACTGCCCCAACTGGAAGTGACGGACCGGCTGTCGATTACGGGAATGTTTGCATTCTATCCGTATGTAAACTATCGAGGTGAAGGATACTGGAACCTGCGTGCGGGGAGCGGCCGAAACGCCTTCCGCCCCCAGTCGCCGAACTTCATTCAGAAATCCACCAGGGGATATGGGTACGAAGCGACGCTCGGTGTGGTGTATGCCATTTACGAAAATGTGGACCTGTCGGCGGGGTATCGGTATTTTTCTCTTCGCGCAATCGACGGGATCGATACGGTGTACTTCGCGGACGGATCGACGGCGGATTCAACGCTGGACTGGGCCACGGTCACCCGTCACGGCATGTATGCGGAAGTGATGTACAGATTTTAACAGGGAGGAAACCTAAAGCCTCGGCAGGGGCTCCGACAGCGTACCGCCCAGGCTGAAGAGGTAAAAACCCTCCGCGTCCTTGTTCTTGAGCAGCGACAGCATGTCCGCTTGCTCGCGCGCCAGCCGCTCCGAGGGTTTGAGCTTCACCGTAAGGTTGAGCGTTCCGCGCTCTCGCAAGACCAAGTCGCCAAGGCAGCGGACCTTCAACTCCTTGCCGTCGAGCTCAAGCTTCCGGATCGTCAAGCGGTCTCCCTTGATGTCCACGTCGATCCAGCACTGGTCGAAATCAAGGTCCGGAATGGGAAAGCCCTTGATCTTGAGCTCCCGGGAGGTCAACCCTTTGAGCCACAGCTTCCCCTTGCCCGCGTCTCCGGTCATCTCGATATTTCCGCCGAGTTTGCCCGAAAGCTTAAGCCCGAGATCCTTCAGAAGCGAATAGGACCCGATGTCAAGTCCGTCGGCGTCAAGCAGCACATTCTGTCGCCCCGGACTCTGCCGCGCCTTCACCAGAAGGTCCCCGCCGTAGGCCTTCGCCTTCAGGTCCACCGTGAGCTGACCTCGCAGCAGGCCGAAGAGCGATACCGTGCTCCTGATTGACGGGCTCTCGAACAGTACCCTGCCGTTCCGGTCCGAAACGACCACATCGGCAAGCACAAAGCGGTTGAAAAAAAGCGGCGAGATGCGGGCAACGGACAACTCCAGCGCCGTGCGCCGGCGTACTTCGGACACCAGCTTTGCCTTGACCCGGTCAAAGGGAAAGAGCAGGAGGAGGAAAACGAAGAACGCCGCCGCAAAGTATGCGGCGAGAGACAGACGTCGGATGAGCAGTTTTTTGTCGATCATGACTTAGCCGGCGCTCGAGACGAGGATCGTCGCGTTCAGGAGTTTGGGATTGTCGTACCGCGGCTTGAACTGCAACTTCCGTATCCGCAAGGCTTCCTTTTCGAGCAGAAAAACATAATTCACGACGTCGTAGAGCGTGATATTATCAAGCTTGACCTCGACGATGCTCTCCTTGAAGCCCTCGGTCTGCACGCCCGCCTGCGGCTTGAGCGAAACGATCTTGCCGCCCAGGTTCGCCCGCTTGGTGATGTTCTCGATTTCCGTGAGCAGCGGCCCGCGTTTCGCCGCTGCGGCCTGGGCCTCCCGAAGCCGCTGCTGGATCTCCAGGTACTCCGTTTTGAGCACCTTCATCTCCGCGAGGTCTTTTTCCTTCCGCGGGAGCAACTCCCTCTTACGGGACAGGTCCGAGACGAACGGCGCCAGCGCGTACACGTAGAGCAGAATAAGCGCCGCCGCAACGCCGCCGAAGATGAGCACTTTTTTGTCTCTTGGTTCAAGTTTCAAGCAACACCCCTACAATTGGAACCACAGATGAACACAGATGGACACAGGTTAAACCACAAGTCGTTCGAATTCTAATTTCGGCCTGGAGAAGTTTATGAGCAACCCGACGCGAATACCCGAAATCTTTAAATAGTTCAGCAATTGCGCTCGATGGACATCTTCAAGTTTCTCAACGGATTTGACTTCTACTATGACGCTCTCTTCAACGATCATGTCTGCATAATAGATACCGACTTCTTTTTCTCGGTAGACAACTTTGAATTCTTGCTGGGCTGAAACCTTTTTCCTTTTTAACTCCAAATCCCAAACCAGTGCGTTACCATAGACTTTCTCCAGCAAACCACATCCCAACGCATTGTGAACTTTAAATGCCGAATCTATAATGTCCCTCGTTAAATCTTTATACAGAAATTCCTTTTCCTGATTCATCGTCTTTATCTTTACCGTGTCCATCTGTGTTCATCTGTGGTTAAATGAATTCTCCGTGGCTCACATCGCCTGTTTCAGCTTGAGCTCGAACCGGAACTTCACCTTGTTGTCCACGCCCATTCTCGTGTCCAGGACGGCAACCTCGGCAAAAGAATCGGCCTTCTGAAGCTCGGCCTTTATCTTGTCCACGGACTCGAAAGAGGCCGCCTCGCCGGCAAGCTTCAAGCGGTCGCCCTCAAGGATAAATTCCTGAAAACTGACGCGCACCTCTTTCGGCACCCCCTCGGTCACCGCGTTCATCGCGTCGAGGGCCGATGATCCCGAGCCGAGAACGCCGAACTTCTTCTTCGACTCGTCGAGCCTCGTCCGGAGCTGCCGAACGGGATCGGCGACGGTCTTGGCGTCCGGGACCGCCTGGCGGTAGAGCTCCCTGATCTCCCGGTCCAGTTTGCTGTAATTGGACTGGACAAGATAATACTTCACGCCGATGTTCACCGCAGCGAATAAAGCAACCGCCGCGCCGGCGATGATGAGCGTGCGCCTCTGTTTTTGCATGCCGACATCCGCGGCCCGATAGGCGAACTCCCCTTTGCGGAAGTTCACCTGCTCGCACAGGGCAAGGCCGAGGCTTACGGCGTCTTCCGCCTTCCCGCCGCTGAAGTCAGGCGTTATCTGTTCAACGGTAAGACCCAGTTCGGTAAGTTCGTCGCGGAGAGGGCTGTTTTCGGAAAGAAGAACGGCCTTTTCAATCTGAATGGAATGCTCGATCTCAATCGCCTTAAGCGTATGCCGGATGCCGCCGGTGGTTTGCAACGCTGAAAAGCTCCGGCAGGCCATCACCGCATTTCCATCCTTCACGCAGAGGTCACGCCCATCGAAAAGAACGGCGACGCCCTCAACGGGAATCGTCTTCGCAATGCACAAGAGCCCGATGTAGGATGGAGCCACAACCTGCGGGTCCACGCCCCCGGCTGCAAGAAGGTCGATGTGCTGGCGAAGGACCGTTTTCGGGAGCATGATGCCGACTACCGGGGTTTCCGTCTTTTTCCCGGCACCTGCTTCGGCGCGGTCCGGGACGATATGGTCGAGCACCACGTCATCGAGAGAAAAGGGCAGGCTGTCTTCCAGCTCAAAGGGCAGGGCCTTTTCCACGCGCTTGCGGTCGCCGAAGGGGAACGTTGCGGCGCGCTGGCTGAACTGATTGCCCGGGATGGACGTGACGATGCGCGCGCG
>JAXIPA010000215.1:0-7297 GCA_045403145.1 Nitrospirota bacterium
GGCAGAAAGTACAAACTCCAGACGGAACTGATACAGATCGTTTAGCGGTAATATTCGAAATCATATAAGGAGGTAGTGCAATGAGTGTCATGAGAAATACGTACGAATTTCTCAAAGCGGCGTCGATCGCACACGCCAAATGGGACTATGAAGTCTCCATGAGCATCATCAAGAACCGGAAGAAGATGTGGATCCTGCTGCTCCTGCTGCTGCCCATCGTCGCCGTATCGATGTCCGACGCGGCAAGCATGCTGGGCGGCAAAACGGCCTATGCGCCGGCATTTTATTCCACCGGCATTTTCGCGGTTTCCATCGCCATCGGCCTGGCCGCCGGACTCATTACCGGCTGCATCGGCGCGGGCGGAGGCTTCATCATCACCCCGGCGCTCATGGCCGCGGGCGTCAAGGGCATCCTGGCGGTGGGCACGGACGTGTTCCACATCTTTGCCAAGGCCATCATGGGCACCACGGTCCACAAAAAGCTCGGCAACGTATCGGTAAAACTGGCCATGGCGTTCCTTGTCGGTTCGGCCGGCGGGACCTTCATCGGCGGCTATATCAACAGGCTTCTCTATGACAAAGACCCGATTCTTTCCGAGGCCTTCATCAGCCTGGTCTATGCCATTCTGCTTGGTTTCCTCGGCGTGTATGCAATGATGGACTTCTGGAAGTCCACGAGGGGTCCGGCAGGCGGCGATGCACACGGCGGTCCGGCCGGCACCACCGGCTTCGCGGTGAAGCTTCAGAAGATGAACATCCCGCCCATGATCACCTTCGATGAGGATTATATCGAGGGCGGCAAGAAGATCTCCGGCGTGTTCATTGCCATGGGCGGCGTGATCGTCGGTATCCTGGCGGCAATTATGGGCGTGGGCGGCGGTTTTGTCACCTTCCCCATGTTCGTGTATACGTTCGGCGTGTCCACGGCCACCACGGTCGGCACCGACATCCTTCAGATCATCTTCACGGCGGGCCTCGCCTCCATCGCGCAGTACGCCATCTACGGTTATGTGTTCTACACCCTCGCCATGGGCATGCTGATCGGCTCCCTGATCGGCATCCAGGTCGGCGCGCTCACGACCAAGGTGGTGAAAGGCATCCACATCCGCGGTTTCTATGCGGTCTCGATCCTCGCGGGCTTCATCAACCGGGCCTCCACGCTGCCCAAGAAAATGGTGGAGCTTGAGTATATCGATATGTCCAAGGCCACCATCAATGGCATCGAATCCGTGGGCAACATCGTATTCTGGATCGTGGTCGCCATATTCGGTCTCTGGATTTTCAGCAAGTTTTTCGGCAACATAAAAACACTCAGGGAGGAGGCATAGCCATGCTTGTAAAGAATAAAACGGAATTTGCCAAAGGCGCATTTCTTGCGGTGACGTTTGCCGGCGTGCTTGCGCTCATCTTCTCGCCTGTCTTCGGTGACGGCAGGAACGGGCTCGTATACGCCGACGATATGTTCAACAAGCTTTCGAAAGGATCTTCCTACTTTATCCCCAAGGTCATGAAGAGCAACGAGAAGTTCGCGAATACGGCCTTCGCGGTGAGCGTCAAGTTTGATAAGCCCGAGCAGATCGACGGCGCCATGAAGCTCCTTGCCGCCGCGGGGGTAGAGGCGAAAAGCGCGAGCCCCGAGCTCCAGATCAGCGGCAACCTCGGCGCGCTTATGTCGAAGATCCTCCAGGACTCCGACGATATGTTCAAAAACAACGGCGCATCAGTTGCCGCCCGCTACGGGGCCGACGAAAAGAAGGTCATGGAGTCCTGGCATGTCACGCTCAAGGGAGTGGACAAAGCTCTCAAGAAGCAGGGCAATATCGAGGAGGCGAAGATCGTCTCGGATGTGATGAAAAAGGCCGTGGAGCCGGCCTATAATTACTACAAGGTCGAGGCGCAGAACGTCATCGACAAGGCGGGCATCATGACGGGCCTCCTCGTGTTCTACGTCGTCTATACCATGTGGTGGGGCTTTGCCATCTTCTATATGTTCGACGGGATCGGCCTTACCATGAAAAAAGCCAAAGTCAAAAAAGAGGTATAGGAGGTGCTATGAAAATACTGGTGCCGGTAGACGGATCTAAGTATTCAATGGAAGGCCTCAAAATCGCGTCGCATTTCGCGAAGGCCAAGGACGCGGTAATATACCTCGTGAATGTGACTTCGTCGGTGGCGGACATCGACCTTGAAATATCCGCTTCGGAGCGAGACCGCCTGCTGGAGAGCCTGAAGAAACGCGGGGAGGAGCTCCTGCGGAAAGCCCGGGAGACCATGACGTCTCTCGGCGTCACTAAAATTAATACCATCCTTGCAACGGCGGAATCGCCGGCGGCCGAGATTGTTGCGCTGGCGGAGAAGGAAAAGATCGACCTCGTGGTCATCGGAAGCAAGGGACGGAGCGCGACATCGCGGTTCTTTCTCGGCAGCGTGGCCTCGAAAGTGGTCCGCTACAGCCCCTGCTGTGTGTATGTGGTGAAGGAGCCCTGCTGGGTCTGATGCACCATGGCGTTTGGAGTCCGGTGGAGACATCGGGCTCCTGTTTCTTTTTACACCGTATTACGCTATAATGGTGCCGATATGAAAATACGGGACAAGCTTTTTCTCGGTTTCAGCCTCTATATCCTTCTCGCGGCCATCCTCGGATTTTTCGCCTATCGGGAACTCCGCACGATCTCGAAGCGGCTCGTCCTCGTCGAGACGGCGGACGATATCACCAACACCATCCTCGAAGTGCGGCGGTATGAAAAGAACTTTCTCCTGTTCAAGGACCAGAAAAGCTTCGAGGAACTGCAAAAGTACCTCGGCACGCTGAATAACAACATCGCGGCCATCCAGGCCGAGATCGTCAGCGAAGTCGGAAGCGACAACTATGCCATGGTGAAATCGGCCATTGCCGATTATGAGCGCCTCGTCACGGACATCTCGGAGAACTTCACCTCCCAGGATGAGCAGGAGGGCCTCATCCAGAAAACGGGGAGAACAGCGGAGCGGCAGCTGGCTGATACCGCGCGCGAGTCATTCCTCCTCCTGCGGCGCTACGAAAAGAACATCATGATCTACCGGAGCCGGGGCGCGTATGACGAGTACAAGCGGGCCTTCGATGCCTCGTTGCTTGCCGTCCATCCCGGGGTCCGGAACTACCAGGCCCAGGTGACCCGGCTCTATCGTCTCTACGAGGCGGAGAAGGAATCGATCGAAAAGATGCGCCAGACGGCGCGCGAGATACAGTCCTTTACCGAGAACTTCTCAAAAGAGGAGCGGGCCATCATCGCCACGACGATCAGGTTGTCCATCATTCTGCTCGTGGCCGCGCTGGTGCTGGTCGTCGTCGTGGGGATCATCATCAACATCAAGCTCGCCAGGAGCATCGCAACACCGCTCCGGACCCTTGAAAAGATCACCAAGAAGATCGCCCAGGGAGATTTCTCGGAACGGATCGAGGTCAAGGGACAGGACGAGCTCTCATCCCTCGAGGCGGCGTTCAACCTGATGGAGGAAAAGCTCAAGAACGCGCTCTGGACCCTCGAACATACGATCGAGAAGCTCCGGGAGAAGCAGGCACAGCTCGTCGAAGCGGAAAAACTCGCTTCGATCGGCAAGCTTGCAGCCGGGATCGCCCATGAGATCAACAACCCGCTCACCTCGGTGCTGACCTTCTCGCACCTCATGCTGGAACAATGCCCGCCCAGCGATCCCCGCCATGAGAGCCTGAAGCTGATGGCGCGGGAGACGAACCGGGCAAGAACCATCGTCCGGCAGCTTCTGAACTTCGGCCGCGAAATCGTGATCAAGCCCGAGAAGATCAACATCAACCAGCCGGTCTCCGAGATCGCGGACTCGCTCGCGGCACAGGACGCGTTCAAGGGCATCGGGCTCGACCTGAAGCTGGGCGAAAACCTGCCCGACGTCTATGCCGACCCCGCCCAGATCGGCCAGGTGGTCATGAACATGCTCCTGAACGCGATCCACGCCATTACGCCCCCCGGCAGGATAGAGATCGTCACGCGGCGGAACGAAAACAGCATCGAGCTCGTCTTTTCCGATACCGGCGCGGGGATCCCGGAGGAGCACATCCGTAAGATCTTCGACCCCTTCTTCACCACCAAGGACGCCAGCAGGGGTACGGGGCTCGGCCTTGCCGTGAGCTATGGTATCATAAAGAAGCACGGAGGCGACATCGAGGTAGCGAGCACGGTGGGCAAGGGAACGACATTTACGGTGAGGCTCCCGATCTATGGACAAGTTTAAAGCGATCGTCGTGGACGACGAACCAAGCGTGTGCGAGGCGGTCAAGGCCATTCTCGTCCTCGAAGGGCTCGAGGTGGTTACCTTCACGGACAGCGTGGCCGCCGCGGTGGACATCAAGCAGAACAGCTACGACCTCATCATCTCGGACCTCAAGATGCCGAAGATGACCGGGCTCGAGCTCTTCGAGGATGTCAAGGACGCCGCCGCGGACTGCGCCTTCATCATCATCACCGCCTTCGGCACCATCCCTTCCGCCGTGGACGCGGTCAAGAAGGGGATCTACGATTACATCCCCAAGCCCTTCACCCCGGACGAAGTGCGCCTGCCGATCAGGCGCGCGCTGGAGAAGCGGAGACTGGTGCGGGAGAACCTCGCGCTCCGGTCGCAGCTCGAGACGCGGTATTCCTTCCAGAGCATCATCGGCAACAGCCCGGAGATCCGCGAGACATTCCGGGTGATGCGCCACGCGGCGTCGAGCGAGTCGAACGTGCTCGTGACCGGCGAGAGCGGCACGGGCAAGGAACTCGTGGCCCGGGCGATCCACTCGAACAGCGTCCGGGCGCGCAGGCGGTTCGTGACCGTGAACTGCGGCGCCATTCCCGACGGGTTGATCGAGTCCGAGCTCTTCGGCCACGTGAAGGGGTCCTTCACGGGCGCCATCGCCGACAAGAAGGGGCTCGTGGAGGAGGCGGACAAGGGGACACTTTTCCTCGACGAGATCGGCGAGCTCTCGCCGCCCCTGCAGGTAAAGCTTCTGCGCGTGCTGCAGGAAGGGGAGTTCACGCGCATCGGCGATACGCAGACGAGGAAGGTGAACGTGCGCGTGGTCGCCGCCACGAACAAGGACCTGAAGAAGGCGATCACGGACAAGCTTTTCCGCGAGGACCTCTACTACCGCTTGAACGTGATCCCCATCGAGCTGCCTCCGCTCCGGAGGCGGCAGGATGACATCCCGCTCCTCGTCAACCACTTTATCGAAAAGCACAAGGGCAAGGCGGCGGAGAAGAAGATCACCGGCATAGAAAAGGAAGCCATGCAGGCGCTGCTTGCCTACCATTTCCCGGGCAATGTGCGCGAGCTCGAGAACTCCATCGAGTACGCCGTCGCCTTCACCTCGGGCCCCGAAATCCGGAAGGACGACCTGCCCAAATACATCCTCGAGGACAGAAAGTTCGGCCGGGAAGAGCAGAAGATCCCCATCATGCCTCTGAAGGACGCCAAGGGCCAGTTCGAAAAGAGCCTCATCATCGCCGCGCTCGTCGAATCGGGCGGAAACATCTCCGAGGCCGCGCGGCTCCTGAACGTCCACCGCCAGAACCTGCAGCAGAAAATCCGGCTTCTGGGCATCGACCTCGCGTCGATTTCGCCCGCGCGCTGACCATAATTTCCCAGATAGTTTTTGTCTTTGAAAAAAAGTGATGCTATTCTAAACCCGATAAAAGCGCTGAACTACCGCGGGGGCTGATGAATGGCCGATCTTCAATCGTTCAGAAAAGACATTGACTCCCTGATCAGGAAGTTCGAACAGGACAAGAACCACTACCTCCAGAAGGGCTACCCCGAGGCCCGGGTCCGGATCGACTTCCTGAATCCCTTCTTCGCCGCCCTCGGCTGGGACATCGAGAACAAGGCACACAAGCCTCCCCACGAACGAGACGTCATCGTCGAGCTTTCCCCGGAAACCTCGCTCCGGCCTGATTACAACTTCCGCATAAACGGCAACACCAAATTCTTTGTCGAGGCCAAAGCCCCGTGGGTCCCGCTCGACGACGTGAACCACATCATGCAGGCCAAGACCTACGCATGGTCAACCAAGGAAGTCTTCTTCGTCATCCTCACCGATTTCGAGCAATTCAAGCTATTCGACGCTTCGCTAAAGCCCAATCCCAAGTATCCGCAGGAGGGCCTTTTTTACGACTTCAAGTATACGGAATTCCTTGCCAACATCGAGAAACTGTGGGAGCTATCCAAGGAGCGGGTAGAACAGGGCTCGCTTGAAGCGCTGCTTCCCCGGGACCCCAAGAGCAAGCGGCTCAGGATACCGCCCGACAAGTCGTTCCTCGAAGACCTGACCGGCTGGCGTACGGAGCTTGCCAAGGACATCAACAAGGAAGGAACCTTATAGGGTCGCGTCTTGAATTGTCAGCTTGAGGGGAAAAATGGGAAAAATGGGGTCCGGCTTAAAACGTGAGATGCGGGCTTCTTGTCCGGTTTTTCGGAGAGGCACCGGGCTGAGCGAGGAGCGCATGAGGAGAAAATCGCGTTGAATCCGCAGCGGGATTATGCTAAATTATGGTCATGAAGAAAACTTCGATGGCAGACATACTCGAACTGAGCGTAGCGGAGCGCATTTTGCTCGTTGAGGACATTTGGGACAGTATTGCAGAGGCGCCGGAGGCCCTGCCGCTTACTGCTGCGCAGAAAGAGGAATTGGACCTACGCCTGGCGGCATACCATCGGGACCCCAGCGCGGGCTCGCCGTGGCATGAGGTGGTTGCCCGGATCAAGTCCCGTCCATGACCTATCACCTCCTCATCCGCCCGGAAGCAGAGTCCGACCTTGCGGCGGCATATCGCTGGTACGAGAACAAGGACGCGGGATTGGGTGAGGAGTTTCTCCGCGCAGTAGAAGCCTCCCTTCTCGGCATTCAAAAAAACCCGCAAACCCATCAAAAAATCTACAAAGAAATCCGCAGAGCGCTTACGAAGCGATTTCCCTACGGGATATTTTACCTCATCGATAGCGACACGGTTTCCGTCATTGGTGTCCTGCACGCGAGACGCAATCCGGCTGTGATCAAGGCTCGTTCCATAACCCCATAGTGTTGTGTCTTATGTTGCTGTTGGGCGGCGTTGTGAGTTACCGACGTCAACTTTCTATCACCGCATCTTTCTATTGCTGAAACGACAGTCGCTTCTGATACATCCGATCGAACAAGCTAATATTTGAATCATGCGACGGAATAGAACCGCTCTAACGCCATCAGTTGAACGGTACTGTCAAAAGTTCTATGAAAAAAACGAAAGATATTTTACCGCAGAGATCGCAG
>JAXIPA010000141.1:0-7868 GCA_045403145.1 Nitrospirota bacterium
GTAGCCGCGTCCACGCCGTTCTTCTGCCATTTCTGGAAGATGTTGCCGCCGGCTGTTGCGGGGGCGGTAAGGGTCACTGTCGCGCCGCTGTTATAGGAGCGGGTGAACTGGGTCGTGCCGCTGCCCTGGCCGTTCCGGTCAGCCGGGCTGATTGTTATGCCCACACCGCTGCTCGGGTTGGAGGACGCGACGGTCAGCGTATAACTGGTGGCCGTCGGCGCCGCGTACACGGCCGTCATCCGTGTGTTTGCCTTCATAGTCACGGTGGCTGTCTGCGTGGCGGCAAAGTCCACTCCGTCCTTCTGCCACTTCTGGAAATTATTGCCGCCTGCGGTTGCAGGCGCGGCAAGCGTCACAACCGTGCGGCGGGCGTAGGACCTCGTGAACTGCGTCGTTCCGCCGGCCAGACCATTCTTGTCGGGAGGACTGACGGTCATGAGAACGCCGCTCCCCGGGTAGGATGAGGCAACGGTCAGGGTTACCGACGGAGCTGCAAAGGCCGCCGGGATCGCAAAGGCGAACACCATAGTTAGGACACCGAGTATCGTTAAGGCTTTCTTCATCTGATACCTCCAAAGTGTATTTTGCAAATTTACAATCCGGTGATGCGCACTCTTAGTTCGGCATTTGAGCCGAGATTCAAGACAACCCGGTCTCCTTTCTTTACCTTGAATTTACTGCCGACGATGAGATGATAAACGAGTTGCGGGATTATGCAATCGATCAAAGGATGGACATTAAGCGGACAATATACATCGAAAGGCGGAGTTTTTTTGAAATGGGGGAAATTGAGCTTATTGTCTGTAGACCAGAGAGCTTATAACCTGGGTCCTGCTCGTCACATGCATTTTTTTAAAGATGTTGTTGAGATGGGTCTTCACGGTCTTTTCACTGATGTGCAACCGGGAAGAAATGCGTTTGTTGGATAGTCCGTGAAAGAGCAGGGTAACGATGTCCTTCTCCCTCTTCGTAAGGGGATTTTCCATTCTCGAAAGCCTCGAATCAAGGTCCAGCGTCAGGAGGGGAGAGTCCCGGACGAACTTATGGAGGAGCTTCCTTTCGGCCCAGATGCTTCCTGCGTTTACGGTCTGTATCGCCTCGATGACGTGTTTCAATTTTTCCGCGCGCTTGATGTACCCGTCAACCCCCCTCATCATATATTGCATGAGGGACGTGTCGGACATCTCCTGCTCCGAAAATACGAGGAGGATTTTGGTCCGCGGGGCCTTGAGTTTCAGTTCATCGATAATGCCCCCCACTGCCCCCGGTTCAAAGAGAAGAGGATCCAATATGATGACGTCCGGATTGCGGTCAAGGCCCCTCATGACCCGCGGGCCGTGGTCAATTTTCCCGACGATCTCAAAGTCCTTCTCTCTCTGGAGCAGCGCAGTCAATCCTTCGCAGAAGAGCGAAGATTCGCAAGCGAGGACTATTTTCACGGTTTTCATGGACCGCCTCATGCCGTCGTATGAGAAACGGCGCCAGTCATCATCACACGTTAAACATTATAGGCAATCCCGGCATGAATTGCGAGGACTTGCTGCGCCCGCTGCTGCGGTTGGTCAGATTTGCAAAAAGTCTTTTTTAGCCACAAAATGCACATAAAGCACGGAGAAATGTTATGTTTTTTACACGACTTGCTTATGTGTTCTTTGTGTCTTATGTGGCAAAGCTTGACTTCTCATCATTCATCAACGTTGCGCATGGGCTTTTTTCAATGCTGCTATGTTGAGCTTCTTCATTTTCAATATTGCCTGCATAACGCGGTTCGCTTTTTCCGGATAGCGGTTGTCCATCAGTTTCTCTAGGACCGTCGGCACGATCTGCCAGGACACGCCGTATTTGTCCTTGAGCCAGCCGCACACGCTCTTTTCTCCGCCTTTTGACAGCTTCTCCCACAACCGGTCTATCTCTTGCTGTGTATCGCAGTTCACGATGAACGACACGGCGGGCGAGAAGGTGAATACCGGCCCGCCGTTCAAGGCCAGGAAATCCTGCCCGTTCAGCGTGAAGGTCATGGTCATGACCGATCCCGCGGGCCTCCCTGAGGCTGCTGCGCTTTCTTCGCTGTAGCGGGTGATGCTCCCGATCTTCGAGTTCTTGATGAGCGACACGTAGAACTTCGCGGCCTCTTCGGCCTTATCGTCGAACCACAGGCATGGGGTGATCTTTTTCATACTGGCCTCCTTTTGAGCAGCCCGCCGAGGCGATCGTGCATGCCGAAGATGTCCCCGTAAACGGGGCTGTTCCTGTTTCAATTGTAACACTGCCGGAGGAAGGATTTGGGATAGGGTGATGAAGAGGGCGGAGAAAGAAACAAAAAGGCCGGAGAGCATTTCTCTCGGCCCCGGATCGCTTACCCGTGATGCGCCATCATGAGAAGCCATCAGAACCTGCGCGTCAACTCAATAAATGAGCCCTTTACATTCTCACCACGATCTTTCCGAAGAACTGCCGGGAGAGGAGCTTTTCGTAGGCCTTCTGCGCGTCATCAAACTCGAACACCGAATCCACGACAGTCTTCAGCTTATTCGGAAACAGCCGCAGATAATGGGCCGCCGCGGCCTTCGGCCCCACATATACGCCGTGAATGGAAATGTTCTTGCCGAAAAGGTACCGGAGGCTTATCGGAACCTCGTCGCCGGAGGTCGCGCCGAAGGTCACGAGCCTGCCGCCGCGCTTGAGGCACGAGAGGGACTTGTTAAACGTTGCGGCCCCCACGTGGTCGACCACGATGTCCGCAAGCCCGCCGCCGGTCGCGCGCTTCACCGCTTCTGCGAAATCCTCTTTCCGGTGGTTTATGACAACGTCCGCTCCGAGGTCTTTCGCCTTCGGCATCTTCCAGTCGTCGCCAACGGTGGTAATGACCACGGCGTTGTACAGCTTCGCAACCTGGATGAGCGCCGTGCCCACGCCGCTTCCGGCCGCGTGGATCACAACCGTATCGCCTTGTTTGATGCCCGCGCGTAGCACGAGCGAGTTCCACGCGGTCGCGTATGTGATCCCGATGCCCGCGGCCTCCTCGAACGAGAGGTTTTCGGGTTTTTTAAAGACGTTCGTTGCGGGGACCTTCACGTATTCCGAGGACACCCCGCTCGCGATAACGCCGAGGAGGGAGAATCCGGCGCACTCGTTATCATGTCCGCTCAGGCATCTTTCGCAATGTCCGCAGGAAAGCCCGGGATGGACGACGACCTCGTCGCCGGGCTTGATATGCGTCGCGAACGCACCGGCCTTCTGGACAATGCCGGAAGCATCGGAGCCGAATATATGGGGCAGCGGAATCCGGACCGGATAGTTGCCGCCCATGACCCACACGTCGAGGTGATTGAGGGAAAAGGCCTTTACCCGGACCAGGACCTCGGCGTCGGTTATTTCGGGAACGGGAAAGTCGCCGATCTTGATTCCGGCGTATCCTTTCTGTGCATCATAGTAAAGAGCTTTCATGACCGCCTCCCTGCTTCTTGTCCGCGCCGAAAGAAAGCGTATCCGGACAACGGACGGGTGAATTGCCGCTGCATAAGTGTAGTTTTTCGTTTGCGGCCTGTCAAGCTGAAACAGGTCTTATTCCCGAATTTTATTGCCTCGGACTGACATGCAGTCTGTCTAAGGAGCGGATAAGTCCCGATGCGTGGGGAAACACTAGTCGCGGACGGCCGTTCAAATTCCGACCCTAATGTATCTTTTTGGACGGTAATGATCAAGTCTGAAGATAGAACCCGCTGATTTATAAGACGATTCCCGTTTTGCCTTTCAGGTAAAAAAAATGCATACAAACTGTTCAGTGCAACTGCCGGCCGTGATGGTGAGAAAGCCAGCGCAAATTTGATAGACAAGTTGTCCAATGCAAGCTAAGGAGGATCAGAAAATGGCTAACACGAAGCTTCCGCAAGCGAAGAGGGTGAACGGGAAATCGCAGGCGCGCATGCGCGAACTGGAACAACAGCTCACCGAAGCGCGGACAAGGGCACAACAGGCGGAGGCCGTATTGACCTTCAGCGCCGCGCCGACGGTCGTCGTGGACAGAGACTTGAGAGTTACCGCCGTCAATGACGCGGCGCTCAAGACCATGGGGTACGCGAGGGACGAGGTTGTGGGAAGGATGACGTGCGCCCAGTTTCAAAAAACACTCCTCTGCGGCACGGACAACTGCACCCTGAAAAACTGCATGCGCACCGGCAAGACGATCAACGGTGAGACGATTGCGGAGACGAGGGACGGGCGAAAGTTCCCGATCAAGGCGGCCTGCTCGCCTCTTCTTGATGAACAGGGGAACATCTACGGCGGCATGGAGGTGATCGTCGACCAGACTGACGTGGCCCGCGCCAGGTGGGAGATAGAAAATGTCCTCAAATCCATCGCCGCGCCCATGTTCGTCACCAATGCGGACCTGACCATCACCTCCGTCAACGACGCCGCGCTCAAGGCAATGGGGTACCGGCGGGACGAGGTCGTGGGAAGGATGACCTGCGCCGATTTTTCCCGCACCCCGCTCTGCGGCACGGACAAATGCACGCTCAAGAACTGCTTCCGCACCGGCCAGGCGATCATCGGGGAAACGGTGGCGGAGACCCGGGACGGAAAGAAGGTCCCGATCCAGGCGGCCTGTTCCGCGCTCCACGACGAACACGGCAAACCGTACGGCGGCATGGAGGTGATCATCGACATAACCGAGGTCAAGCGTCTTCAGCAAGAGGCGGACGAACAGCGGGACTATCTGCAGAGGCAGGTGAACATGCTGGTCGAGAAACTGGAGGCGTTCGGCCAGGGAGACCTCTCCATTACGGTAACCGCGGAGCGGCAGGACGAGATAGCCAAGATCGTAGTCAGCCTGAACAAGGTGCTCCAGAACCTCAAGGGGCTCGCGCAGGCTTCGGAAGCCATCGCGGCGGGCGACCTGACCGGCAGCGTGAACGTTCTTTCGGAGAAGGACTCCCTCGGCAGATCTCTCGCCGCGATGCTCGATAAACTGCGCGCCGTCGTTGCCGACGTGAAGGGCGCGTCGGACAATGTGGCCGCCGGCAGCCAGCAGCTTTCGGCAAGCTCCGAACAGATGTCGCAGGGAGCCACCGAACAGGCGGCGTCGGCCGAGGAGGCGTCTTCGTCCATAGAGGAAATGAACGCTACGATCAGACAGAATGCGGACAACTCGCAGCAGACCGAAAAAATCGCGCAAAAGTCGGCGGCCGACGCGATGGAGAGCGGCAAGGCGGTGGCCGAGGCGATGAGCGCCATGAAGGACATCGCCGCCAGGATCTCGATCATTGAGGAAATCGCGCGCCAGACAAACCTCCTGGCGCTCAATGCGGCAATCGAAGCCGCCCGGGCCGGAGAGCACGGGAAGGGCTTTGCCGTGGTGGCGGCGGAGGTCCGCAGGCTTGCTGAGCGGAGCCAGACGGCGGCCGGCGAGATCAGCAAGCTGTCGAGTTCCAGCGTCCAGGTGGCGGAGCGGGCCGGGGCCATGCTCACCAGGCTCGTGCCGGACATCCAGAAGACCGCCGAGCTTGTTCAGGAAATCAGCGCCGCAAGCAGGGAACAGACTACCGGCGCGGACCAGATCAACAGCGCGATCCAGCAGCTCAATCAGGTGATTCAGCAGAACGCGGGAGCGGCGGAGGAGATGGCATCGACCTCGGAAGAGCTCTCTTCTCAGGCCGAACAGCTCCAGGAAACGATCTCGTTCTTCAAGGTGGACGGTGATGACCGGGCAGCGATACGCAAACTCGCAGCCGTGAAAACGCGTGAAAGGATCGAGCGCGTCCAGAAGGAAAAAGGCGGGACCCGGACCGCTCATTTGTCCCGCGCCGTAAGGCAGCCGCAGGTGCCGGCTTATCCCCGTGCCCTGGTCAAACCCGCCGGCGTGGCGCTGAACTTGAAAAAAGACCCGGCGGAAAACAGTGACGGAAAAGACCCGGAGTTTGAGAACTACTAAATGGCACGAAGATGGGAAGGTAGGCAGCCGCGACTACAATACACCATGTTTCATCTAAACTTCCCAACTACTCATTTTCCCAGCTTCCTGAACTACCCAAGGAGGTTTCCATGAGTGCAGAGGATACCGGGGAGACGAAGCAATTTCTTACTTTCAGCCTCACCGACGAAGTGTTCGCCTTCGAAATCTCAAAGGTGCGCGAGGTGCTGGATTTCCCAACCATCACCAAAGTGCCGTCAACACCCGGGTTTATGCGCGGGGTGATCAATCTCCGGGGCGCGGCCGTGCCGGTCGTGGACCTGCGGCATAAGTTCGGTATGCCGACGACGGAACGCACTGCATACACCTGCGTCATTATCATGGAGGCGATCGTGGACAGCGAGACGACGATCCTCGGAGCCCTTGCGGATTCGGTCCAGGAAGTGCTGGAGCTCGGTCCCGCCCAGATCGAGCCCCCGCCGAAGAAGGGGACCGGATTGCTCACGGACGTGATACGGGCGATGGGAAAGCACAGCGGACAGTTTATCATTATCCTCGAAATCGACAAGATTTTTTCCGCCGATTGGCTTTCCCCCGCGCGGGCGGACAGGCCCCGCGAACAAAGGACGGTAGCCGCATAACGGCTCTTGGTTGCATCCATGGCCGCAATTATTTGATCAGCGCTGATCCCGCGGTCCCCGCCACGCTATCCATGAGCGGCGCCGAGATCGCAAAAAAAAGGCAGACTCACCATCACCTCATAAACCGGTCCCCACCAGATCATAGGAGCAGCATTCCGGCAGGACTACCGTCTTTATGATATTGAGCTGATCCGCACCTGCCACAGTCACCGAGCGGTAGGCTACAGCGTAGATATCGTTGCCGATGATCACCGAGCGGTCCACGGTATCATTGTAGCCGCCGTAGAAGGTCGTAACGGTCGGGGCGGAAACGAGTCCCCGCAGGGTGATGCCGCCCGCTGGATCAATATTGAAAACGCTCAAGCCCGAGCTGTACGCGTCGAACGTCGCTCCATACGAGTAGTAGGGGATGGTGAGAAGCCCCAGAGGCTCGTAGTAGAGGAAGGCGTGGGGATCGTAGAGCGCATTCGACCAGCCCGCACCAAGGTCGTAGTTGCCGAGGAGCGTTGGCGCAGTAAGGTTGGCTACATCGAAGATCTGGAGTTTATTGCCCACGGAATTCGTGCATAACCGGGATGTGATCGAAAACATCGACCGCAGCTACTTTCCTGTCATCGGTTTGACGCCCCATATATTTTCCGCGTACTCGCGGATCGCGCGATCGCTTGAGAACTTTCCCATGCCCGCGACATTCAGGATGGCGCGTTTGGACCACTCCTCGGGGTCGCGGTAGAGCGCGTCCACCCGCTCCTGACAGGCGATATAGGAAGCGTAATCCGCGAGCAGCAGGTAATGGTCCCCGTAACCGGTGAGTGCGTCGAATACCGGCCGGAAGCGGTTCGGCGCATCGGGCGAGAAGTAGCCGCCGCCGATCATGTCCAACGCCTGCCGGAGTTCCGCGTCGGCGTTGTAAATGTCCCAGGGATTGTACCCGCGCGCCTGGAGCGCGGCGACCTCGTCCGCGGTCATGCCGAAGATGAAGATGTTGTCATCGCCCACCTCGTCCTTCATCTCGACGTTCGCGCCGTCCAGCGTGCCGATCGTGAGCGCGCCGTTCAGCGAGAGCTTCATGTTGCCCGTGCCCGAGGCCTCGGTCCCCGCCGTCGAGATCTGCTCAGAAAGGTCGCAGGCCGGGATGATCTTCTCGGCGTTCGAGACGCTGTAATCGGGAAGGAACGCGATCTTGAGGCGGCTGCCGATTGCGGGGTCGTTGTTCACGACGTCGCCGACGCCGTGGATGAGCTTGATGATGAGTTTGGCCATGGCGTACCCGGGTGCGGCCTTGCCGCCGAAGATCACCGTGCGCGGGACGAGAC
>JAXIPA010000017.1:0-20840 GCA_045403145.1 Nitrospirota bacterium
ATGAGGTCGAAGCGGCCCTCCCGGACGCGGGCGAGCGCCTCCTCGCCGTCGGAGGCCGATGAGACGGCGAAGCCCGCTTTTTTGAGGTTATACGACACGAGCGCAACGATATCGGGCTCGTCGTCAACGACCAGAACCGACTTCATGACCGTAACTGTAAGGAATCGGGCCGACAAAGTCAAGTTACAATCTCGTTACACGGTCCTGCGGTCCGGCGTGGTGCTACGGCTTATGCTACACTAAGGAGCATGATCGTCATCGAACCCTACCGGGGCAGACCGGTCACCCGTCATCGCGTGGAGATCGTCGAACGAAAGGGCACGGGCCATCCCGACTATCTCTGCGATTCGATCATGGAGGCAATCTGTGTCGCGCTCGCCGGAGAGTATATCCGCGAGTTCGGCGCGATCCCGCACTACAATATCGACAAGGGCCTGCTCGCCGCGGGGCGCGTCGAGAAGCGCTTCGGCGGGGGCAGGGTGCTCCAACCTATGGAGCTTACCATCGGCGACCGGGCCACTTTCTCCGCGGGCGCGAAGAAAATTCCCGTGGCGGACATCGCGGTGGAAGCGGCCCGGGCGTGGCTCAAGCAGAACATGCGGTTCGTAGATCCCCGCAGGCACCTGAAGTACCGCGTCGTCCTCGCGCCAGGCTCGGAAGAACTGGCGGACATTTTTTCGCGCCCCGGAACGACAAGGGTCGCCAACGACACCTCGGCCGCGGTGGGCTACTATCCCTTGAGCCCCTGCGAGAGCGCGGTCCTCGATATGGAGCGGCATCTCAACTCGAAACGGTTCAAGGACCGTCATCCCGAGACCGGCGAGGACATCAAGGTCATGGGCTTACGAGCGGAGAAGGTCCTCGACCTCACGGTCGCCATGCCGCTCCTGTGCAGAGAGATCAAGTCGGAGGAAGACTATTTCGACAGAAAAGATATTCTGCTCCGGGATATGCAAAAGTTTGTAGAGAGGTTTGAAGCGTTCGAGGAGGTCCGGGTCCATTTCAACACCCTCGACGCGAAGCGGCGCGGGCTCGGCGGCGTGTACCTTAGCCTTCTGGGCACCTCGGCGGAGGACGCCGATTCCGGCCAGGTAGGCCGAGGCAACAGGGTTAACGGGCTCATCTCCATGAACAGGCCTATGGGGACCGAGGCCGCGGCGGGCAAGAACCCCCTGAGCCACGTGGGAAAGATCTATAACGTTCTTGCTCACAAGATCGCCAGGGACCTCTACGAGCAGATCGAGGGAATCCGCGAAGTGTACGTCCTCCTCCTGAGCCGCATCGGAACGCCGATCGACAAACCGCAGATGGCCACGGCGCAGGTCCTGCCTGAAAAAGGGCGGAACGTGAAGGAGATCGTCCGCGCGGCGGAAGGGATCATCGAGCGGGAATTCTCGAACATCAACCGGTTCTGCACGGCCTTAAGCAAGGGCAGGTATCCCGTGTGCTGAAGGGGCCGGGAGTCGGGTGCCGCTCGATCTGTTCAATTCGCGACCGCCGGCAGCTGTTGCCTGCCCGCTTTTGACAAAGCCCGGATATTCAGGTTATACTTCAATTATAGAGAGACGATATAACTCGCTTTTATACCACCAAGGAGGACACCGTGAGATACACCAGGCATTTAGTGATCGCATTCGTCATGCTCCTGCCGTTCGGTTTTAGCGCATACGGACAGGAGGCAAAGGAAGAGAAAGACGACCATGCCATGGGGAAGGAGAAACGCCTGGTCGCAACGCTCGGCGACGACGGCATTCAGCGGGCGGAAGTCATTGGCGGTGAATACTACTTCGACCCGAACCATATCATCGTGAAAGTGAACAAGCCGGTCGAACTGACGGTGAAGAAAGCGTCGGGATACGTGCCTCACGATCTGGTCGTGAAAGCGCCCGAAGCGGGGATCGATTTCAAGGTGAATCTGGACGGGAAAAAACCCGAGCTCGTCAAGTTTACGCCCACAAAGGTCGGCAAGTTTCCGATGTACTGCGATAAGAAGCTCCTGTGGTTCAAGAGCCATCAGGAACGGGGAATGGAAGGCGTGCTCGAGGTGGTTGAATAGATGCGGCCGGACGGTTCGGTGACAGACCGCGGGAGAAGGCGCCCTGCCCTATGACATATCCCCTGATCGATGTCCACGCATTCGCAACGCTCCGGCTCATTCATGCGTTCTATAATACCAGCATTCTGGCGCTGTTCGTCTACCACGGCTGGTTGGGGATCACGATAAGGCGCAAGCGGAGGGCAAAGGCGCCTATGCCCTTCCCGACGATCAAACGGCACCGCAGGCTGGGGCCTGTTTTGGCCGTGGGGGGCGTGCTCGGTTTTTTTGTCGGGTTCACTCTTGTCATGCTCCACACAGGAAACGTTCTCGAATATCCCGCCCATTTTTTCACGGGACTTGCAATCGTCATTCTACTTATCACGACCTGGGTGATTTCCCGCAGGATCAAAGGACCGGAGTCTCCCTTTCGCGCTCCCCACTTTGCCCTTGGCATCGCCATCTTGTGCCTCTATCTTCTCGAGGCGTTTCTCGGGCTCGGGGTATTGCTCTGACGGACGACGGAAAAACCTTTTTCCGGCATACGGCGGCCGACGCAAGCAGAGGGGCTCATTCCTCAAGCATGGACAGAGTGTCCATCCGCATTAACGATTGACTTCCCCGCGGCATCTTGTTAATATGTGACGATGTTACGATTTTTTTCGGGAAGGCCCCGTCTGGGGATTGAAATAACTTCATCCACGGTGCGGCTGGCGGCGTTATCGGGCCGCGGCCCGAACCTGTCCGTTCTGTACGCCAAGACAACAGATCTGCCTTCCGGCATGGTGACCGGGAGCTACGCAACGCCGAACATCCAGGATGTAAAAGGCCTCGCCGATGTGCTGCGTGAAAGCCTGGCTGGGGCCTCCCAGCGCTTTCGCCGGACGGCTCTGAGCCTCCCCGACGGTGTGTTTCGCGTCCAGACCCTCGAGTTCGACCAGCTGCCGGGCAAGCTCGCGGACCGGGAGCGGTTTATCCGCTGGCGGCTGGAGAAGGCCGCGGCCTTTGATCTTTCCGACACGGTCCTGAGGCACCAGGTCCTCCGGAGACAGGAGAAGGGATTTACGGTGCTCGCCTGCGTGGCCAAGCAAGCCGTGATCGCGCAGTACGAGACGGTGCTCAGGGAACTCGGGCTCGAGCCCTGGAGCGTAGGCCTTTCATCCTTTTTTATCCTGAACCTTTTCTCTCCGCTTATTGCGAAAAAATCGCCGGTCTTCGCGCTTGCCCACCTGATGGACGATTCCTTTACCACCATGGTAACAGAAGCGGGCGGGACCCGTTTTTACCGATACAAGGAAGTAAAGAGGGGGAACGTCGCTGAGATCAAGGCGCGGTATATGCGCGAGATCGAGGATTCGCTCCATTTCTATACCCACATGGACCGTACGCAGACGTCGGAGGTGCGGCACCTGTATCTTACCGGCGAATCAACCCTGCCTTACGATCTGGCGGAGGGGCTCAGCACCGCCACATCGCTGAACGTTGAGGTCCTTTCCCCCGCCGACCTCGTCGGCCAGAACAGCGCGGGAGGCGCCTCCTCGGCATGGCTGGTGGCCATGGCCGCGCCGCTGGGCGCCGGGAGCTCATTATGATATCAATCAACTTTGCGGGCAGAAATTACCGGCTCAGGGCGCGGGCGGTGCAGGCGCTCGTCGCGGGCAGCCTCATCCTCGCTGTCGGCGCAGCGGGGCTGCTCGCCAAAACCGCATCCCTGCGCGCGGACCTTTCGGTCATGCAGCAGAAACTCGTTGAGGCGGAGGCGGCCGACGAACTGGTGAAGTCCGTGCTGGTGGAGCGTGAACAGCTCGCGAGGGACCTGGGCGCCATGTCGGGCCTCATTGATGCGCGGAAGTTTTCCTGGACGAGACTTCTGTCGAGCATCGAGTCCGTTGTCCCGGTAGGCGTGGCGCTTAAAAAGGTGGAATATAACCCCCGGGACAATTCGCTGATCCTCGACGGGATGGCGCAGTCTCCGGAGTCGCTCCGCAACCTCGTGGTGGGGCTCGAAAAATCTGCGTCGTTCAGGGAACCGTTTCTTAAACATCAGACTCTGGACAAGGGGAGCATTTCGTTCAATGTGGTCGCTGTTTATCATGAACATAAAAGCGCCGTCATGGCTCAGGGGAAACGATAAGAGGCTCAGCGGGGCGGCGCTTGCGTTTGCCGGGCTCCTCGTTCTTGATCTGCTGATCTACGGTGTCATGATTGCGCCTTCCACCGTGCAGCTTGCCGCGTGGGACGCCAAATACGCCGAGCTCAGGAAACGGCATGCCGAGTCAACCCTGTTCAAGAAGCAGAAACCTTCGTTCGCCGGGGTAATGGCCGGAATCCCCGCGCAGAAGGACATGCCGCTTCTGGTCAAGGACCTGGTCCTCTCGGCGCGGCGGCTGAACCTGGCCGTGGCATCGGTCAAGTACGATATCCCCAGACGGGCGAGCGGTGAGCTTGCGCTGCTGGCCTTTTCGTTCCCGGCCGAGGGAAGGTATCCCGATATCAAGCGATTTATCTATGAAGTGGAGACATCGGACCGGCTCGTCGGCATCCAGGAACTGAAAATGGATTCCGATCAGGGCAGGGTGAAGTTGGAAATGAAGCTCGTGACGTATATCAAGGGACAGTAAGCGCGATGATGAATCTAACACGGGACCAGGAGAAAAAAACGCTGATCGTGCTGCTCGTGGTCCTTATGCTGTTCATCGTGTACCGGGCCGTGACCGCTGAGAAGCCGAGGACCGCGCCGCTTGCTTTTCCGTCCGGTTCCGTCGCTCCTTCCGCGGTGCGGCAGGGGTTGGCGGCGATGGCTTCCGGCGTCGATCCCCTGGACGTCTTTCTCGCGAAGCGGGAGGAAAAGTTCCCCGGCGTTGCGCGCGACATCTTCCGGATGGAGAATCCAGCGCCCAAACCGGCGCCGAAGCCCGCGCCGGTGGTGGTGACTCCGCCACCGCCGCCGGCCGCGCCGGTACGGACTGCCGAGGAGATAGCCGCAGAAGCCTCCCGGGCGGACCTTGCGAAGTTCCGGTTCCTCGGGTATCTGACCGAAAAGGACAACACCCTTTTCCTGTCCAAGGAAGGGGAACTCTTTATCGTGAAAACCGGGGACACGCTGCTCAAGAACTACCAGGTGAAAGACTCGGGCAAGGACTACGTCGTCCTGTTCGATAAGGTCACCCGTGTCGAGGTGCGCGTTGAGCTGTCCGGCAGTGAGCCGCAACCGCTGCCGCTGCCGCGTCTGCGGTAACCGGGAAAGAAGCAGCTTTTGCAAACGAGGGAGGGGCGCAGATTCGTCCATCGTCCCAGCGAACGCGGTGAGTGGTGGTCCCTCACGATTTTTACTCCGAGGAGGAAAAGATGAACAGGATCGTGCTATGGTTCGCGGCGGCCATGCTGTCGGCAACGCTGCTTTCCTGCGCGGGCTCCCAGGCATTTCAGCGGGGCGAGCGGTATGCTCAGCACGGCGAGTGGGACCTTGCGGTCAAGGAATACCGGGAGGCGAACAGGCAGGTGCCCCATCAGATCGAGTACCGCTCCGCATTGCTGAGGGCGGAGGAAACGGCGGCGAACGAGCACTATAAAAAGGCCAAAAATTTTCTGAAAGAACGCAAGCTCGACCAGGCCATTACGGAACTGCAGCAGGCCATCTATCTGAACCCCACCAACGTTGCGACCCAGAGCGCGCTCAGGTCCGTCCTCGACATGAAGCAGGCCGAGGAGCACTATCGCGCGTCGCTCACCTTCGCGGAGCTGAGCAGGCTCGGGGAAGCCATCAACGAACTGACGCAAGCCGTCAATCTGGACCCCGAGAACGCCAAGTACCACGACGCCCTCGGCAAGCTCCAAAAGAAGAAGACCGAGATCGAGCCCGAGGACGCGCTCACGCTGATTTCGGAAAAGCCCGTAACCCTGAACTTTAAAAATACGAATATCAAGGATGTCTTTGAGTTTCTATCAAAGCTTTCGGGCATCAATATCCTCTTCGACGAAGAGGTGAAGGCCCAGCCGGTGACCGTCTTCGTCAAGGACGTGTCGTTTCCGTATGCGCTGAACCTGCTCCTTTCGACAAACAAGCTCTTCATGAAAAAGATCAGCGCCGACACCATCATCATCATTCCCAAGAACAAGGCCAAAACCGACCAGTATCAGGACCTGGTGGTCAGGACCTTCTATATCAACAATGCGAAGTCGAAGGAGATCGTCAACCTGATCCGCTCCATGCTTGACGTCAAGAAAGTGTATGTGAACGAGGTGCTGAACTCCGTCACCGTTCGCGAGACGCCGGAGAAAATGAAGCTCGTCGAGAAGATCATCGCGGCGAACGACCTTAAAGAAGCGGAAATCATCCTGGATGTCGAGATCCTCGAGATCTCGCGCACCAACTCGCTGACGTACGGATGGAACTTTCAGCCCGGCCTGAGGGCCACCGCTGCCGTGCAGGAGAGCGCCACCGCCACGGCAAGCACCTCCGGGATCGCCCTGAGCAAGCTGAGGGACCTTTCGAACGACAACGTCTTCGTTACGCTCCCGAGCCTGGTGGTAAACCTGATAAAGCAGGATTCAGACGCTCAGACGCTGGCAAATCCGCGGGTGCGCGTGCTGAATAACAAACAGGCGAAGTTCCACATCGGAGACAAAATACCGGTGCAGACCTCTGTCGTCCAGTCCACCGCGGCGGTCGCGGTCACGTCCACCTTCGAGTATAAAGACGTCGGCATAAAACTGAACATCGAGCCGACGGTGCACCTCAACAATACGGTGACGCTCAAATTGGGGCTTGAGATCAGCACTCTCGGCGACGCCCTCGAGTTCGGCAGCGGACAGAGACAATTCCGGTTCGGCACGAGGAACACGGACACGCTCATCAACCTTCGCGACGGGGAGACGGTGATCATCGGCGGCCTGATCAAGGACGAGGAACGCAAGTCACGAAATAAGATCCCGGTCCTCGGAGATATTCCGTTCCTGGGCAAGCTCTTCTCGTCCTCCGATGACGGCACGATCAAGACGGACATTCTCATGTCGATAACACCGAACATCGTCCGGAGCATGGAGCTTCCGGACAAGGACACGCAGTCCTTCTGGTCGGGAACGGAGGAGCACTACGACATCAAGCCGCTCTTCGTCACCGCGGCCGGCAAGAGCTCCAAGGCATCGGAAAAGCCCTTTGACAAGGCCGCCGTGCTGGATTCCATGGCAAGGCGCGAGCCAGGCACGTCTCCCGAGCCAGGCGCGGCTTCCGTCCCGGCAGCCGGTGAAGCGGCGCAGGAGGCGCCGGCCGGACAGCCTTCCGCCGAAGGGGCCGTTGTTCTGGAAATGAAGCCTGCTGAAGCTGCGGCCCAGGTGGGTCAGGAAGCGAGGTTCGAGGTTGTTGTCGCGGGCGGCGTCAGGGACCTGTACGGGGCGATCGTGACGCTGAGCTACGATCCCAAGGTGGTGGAGTTCAAGACGGCGGGCGAGGGGACCCTCCTCAAGAAGGACGGGCAGCAGACGTCGTTCCTGTTCTCGAACAACATCAAGGCGGGGACCGTGGACGTCTATATGACGCGCATCGGGGATGTCGGCGGCGTGGACGGCCCGGGAAACCTCTGCAGCCTCGTCTTCCAGGGAAAGTCGGGCGGCACAAGCGAATTATCCATGAAGAGCGTGAAGCTAACGACATTCGGGCGCGAACAGATCAGGACGGACGTCCGGGGCGCAAAGGTGGCGGTGAAGTAAGGCGGCATGCGTACATGCCGAATTGAAAATTGAAGATTGAAGATTTAAAAATGACAGGATCGCAGGCTCGGGAAAAGTGCAATTTCCGATTCCCAAGCTTCATTTTACCATGAGGAACTCAAAAGGCATCACCCTCATAGAGCTTATGGTGGTGATCGCGATCATGGGCATCCTGGCCACGGCGGTCATGCCGTTGACGCGCGTGACCGTAACGCGGACCAGGGAGATCGAGCTCCGGTCCAGCCTGAGGACCCTGCGGAAGGCAATCGATGAATTTAAAATGGACTGTGAAAACAAGAAACTGTCCACGATTGAAGGTTACTGCAAGTCCGAGCGGAACAACTATCCCGAATCGCTCGAACAGTTAACGGAGCCGCTGAAAATGTCCGGGGCCGTGGATAAGACGCGGAAGTATCTCCGCCGGATACCGCGGGACCCCATGACGGAGCCCGATTCGCCCGGCAATCCGAACAACTGGGGGTTGCGTTCCTACAGCGATCCTCCTGACTCCACCCAGTGGGGCGGTGACAACGTGTACGACGTGTATTCGAAGAGCGACAAGGTCGCGCTCGACGGGTCGAAGTATAACACGTGGTAGAAGAGATTTCGGATTGCATATTGCGGAATGAACGGCAAAGGCAGATTTGGATTTCCGATGACAGAGCAGTGCACAGCGGCAGAGGACAGCGAGACGGGATGTTGAGACGCCCAAAAATAAGAGAGCAAAACGGCAGCGGGGACGGTGTGCGGAGTTTAGCGTTCGATTTTAACAATCCGCAATCCGCAAGGAGCCTTCCCTCGAATGCTTCTATCGGGGGCAATCCGAAATCGAAGGGCTTTACGCTGATCGAGCTCATGATCGTTCTTTCGATCATGGGGATACTCATCACCATTGCCCAGCCGAACCTCAAGAATTCCCTGATCCGTGCGCGCGAGGCGGTTCTCCGGGAAGACCTGTTCCAGATGCGGGAGGCCATCGACCAGTACTACGCCGACAACAACAAGTATCCCGCCGCGCTGGAGGACCTGATCAACGTCGAGGACCGGTCGAAAAGCTATTTGCGCGATATCCCCAAAGACCCCTTTACCGGCGCCGCAGACTGGATCACGGTCGCGGCGGAGGGAGAGGAAGGCGGCATCTTCGACGTCCACAGCGCGAGCCCTTTGCTTGCGCTGGACGGGTCTGCGTATAATGCCTGGTAATGCACGCCTCAAAGCAGCAGCCCGCCGCAGGAACCTCCGTATTTCGCAAGGCCGTTTCTGAAAAAAAGCTTGCAACCTCCATGTAAAATCAGTAATATTGCGAACGTGAGAAACATCAGGGCTTTCTTCAAGAAATATTTCATCACCGGCCTGCTCGTCATTCTGCCGGTATGGGCCACTTACTACGTTTTGACCGCCCTGCTCGGCGTCATCGACGGGCTTTTGGGAGACCTTCCGGCGCATTTTCTGGGTCGGCGGATCCCGGGGCTCGGCATCGTCACGCTGATACTCTTCGTTCTGCTCATCGGCGTACTCTTCGCCAACTACCTCGGCCGTCGCATCGTGAAAAAGAGCGACGAACTTCTGCAGCGGGTGCCGCTCGTCCGCGGCGTGTATTTCACCGTCAAGCAGATCATGGAAACCTTTTCCATGAAGCAGCAGTTTCACGGCGTCGGGCTGGTCGAGTACCCGCGGAAAGGGTGCTACAGCGTCGGATTCATGACCGGCGAGACGCAGGGAGGAACTTTCGGCATGTCCGGCAAGTTCGTGACGGTCTTCGTTCCCACCACGCCGAATCCCACGGCGGGATTTCTTCTCATTCTGCCCGAGGCGGAGGTCGCCAAGCTCGATATGTCCGTGGAACAGGGGATGAAGTTCATCATATCATTGGGACTGGTCCCGCTGAGCGAACTCCAGGCGAACAAGCTGAAACAGCAGACGCAGGAGGTGCGGTAAGTGAAACCGGTGGTCGTCATTCTTGCCGCCGGCCTCGGTACGCGCATGAAGTCCTCTCTTGCCAAGGCCCTGCACCCGCTTGCGGGAATGCCGCTGATCCGGCATGTCCTGAACGCCGTTTCAGGCCTGGACCCCGAGAAGGTGGTGCTCGTTCTGGGGCACCAGGCCGACAAAGTAAGGAATGCGGTCATTGATTACGGGGCGGAGATCGTCCTGCAGACGGAACAACTCGGAACCGGCCACGCCGTGCGGCAAGCGAAGGAGTCTCTCGCCGGCGCAACCGGCCCGGTCCTCGTCCTCTGCGCCGACACGCCGCTTCTGACGAGCGGTACGCTCAGGTCCGCCATCGAACTCCACCGGAAGTCCCGCGCGGCGGTAACCCTGATCACGGCCATGGTCGAGGATCCCTTCGGGTACGGAAGGGTGGTGCGCGGCAAAACCGGCGTCATGGGCGTGGTGGAAGAGAAGGACGCCACCGCGGCGCAGAAGAAGATCAAGGAAGTGAACGCGGGGATCTATTGTTTTGATCCGGCGTTTCTCCTGTCTGCCCTTGAGCGGCTCGGGAAGAACAATGCCCAGGGAGAATACTATCTTCCCGACACGATCGAACTTGCCAGAAAAAAGAAACGCACCGTCGCCGCCCTGACGTGCGGAGACCCCGACGAGGTCATCGGCGTGAATTCGCGGAAGGATCTGAGCCGCGCGGAAGCCGTCATGCGGGAGCGGATCAACCGGCAATGGATGCTCGACGGCGTGACGATGATCGATCCGGACACGACTTTTGTCGGGTCCGAGGTCTCGATGGGCCGTGATGTCGTCCTCTATCCGAATGTCAGGCTCGAGGGCAAGACGAAGATCGGCGGCTCCTGCATCGTCTATTCCGGCTCGCGGATCGTTGACAGCGCGATCGCCGGTTCCGTTACGGTCAAGGACTGCTCGGTCATCGAGGAGAGCGACATCGCTTCCGGAGCCGTGGTCGGGCCTTTTGCGCACCTCCGGCCGGGCTCGGTGATCGGAGAAGGGGCGCGGATCGGGAACTTCGTCGAGATCAAGAAGTCGACGATCGGCGCGGGGAGCAAGGCGAACCACCTGGCCTACATCGGCGACGCGACCGTCGGCAGGGACGTGAATATCGGCGCCGGCGTCATCACCTGCAACTACGACGGCTACGAGAAGCACCGTACGATAATCGAAGACGGCGTGTTTGTGGGCAGCGATGCGCAGCTTGTCGCTCCTGTGACCATCGGCAAGGGAGCTCTCATCGCGGCGGGGGCCACGATCACCCGCAATGTTCCCGCCGACGCGCTTGCCATCAGCCGCGTGCCGCAGGCCGTCCGCGAAGGGTTTGCGAGCCGCAGGAGAAGGATGAAACGGAAAAAGTAATTTTGCAATTTCCAATTTGAAATGAGGTTTTGAATTTATGTGCGGCATTATCGGCTATATCGGCAAAGAACCGGCGGTCCCGATCCTCATCGAGGGCCTCAAGAAGCTTGAGTACCGGGGGTATGACTCGGCGGGAGTGGCCGTTCTGGAGGACAACAGGCTCGTAGTCAGGAGGGCGGTCGGCAAACTCCAAAACCTGGAGGCTGTGCTTCGCGGTGAAACGCTTACGGGCAGGATGGGCGTGGGACACGTGCGCTGGGCCACGCACGGCAGGCCGTCGGAAGAAAACGCCCACCCCCACCGCGCCGGCAGCGTGGTCGTCGTCCACAACGGCATCATCGAAAATTATACGACGCTCAAAAAGCAGCTTTCGGCCCAGGGCCGCGTCTTTCAGTCCGAAACGGATACGGAAGTGATCGCCCACCTGATCGACAGCATCGCGCAGAAAGGACTGTCGCTGGAAGAGGCCGTGCGTGAGGCGGCGCGGCATTTGGAAGGGGCTTACGCCATCGCCGTCATCGACGAACGGAGTCCCGATGTCGTGGTCGGCGCGCGCAAGGGAAGCCCCCTCGTCGTCGGCCTCGGTCAGGGCGAGTACTTTCTCGCTTCTGACATTCCCGCCATCCTGCACCGCACGCGGGACGTGCTGTTCCTGGACGACGATGAGATGGCCATCCTGTCCGGCGAGGGGGTGCGCATCACCGATCTCAAGGGCACGGAGCTATCCCGCGAGATCACGCGGGTCATGTGGAACCCGGTCATGGCCGAGAAGGGCGGATACCGCCACTTCATGCTCAAGGAGATCTACGAGCAGCCGCGCGCCATCATGGATACGATCCGCGGCCGGATTTCGCAGGAGACGGGCGCCGTCCACCTTGAAGAGATGGGCCTTTCGCAGGAGCGGCTCCGGCAGGTGAAAAAAATATTCATTGTCGCCTGCGGCACGTCGTGGCATGCCGGGCTCGTGGGCAAGTATATGATTGAGGAGCTTGCGGCCATGCCGACCGAGGTCGATATTGCATCGGAATTTCGCTACCGCTGCCCTCTCGTCTGCGAGGACGACCTGTTCATCGCGATCACCCAGTCGGGCGAGACCGCGGACACGCTCGCGGCCATGCGCGAGGCCAAGAAGCGGGGGGCCACGGTCGTCGCCGTCTGCAATGTTGTGGGATCGACGGCGAGCCGCGAGGCCGACGGCGTGATCTACACCCACGCCGGGCCGGAGATCGGAGTGGCCTCAACCAAGGCTTTTACAGCCCAGCTCACGGCGCTTTACCTCTTTGGGCTTTTCTTCGGCGGCCTGCGCGGCAAGCTTTCCCCCGAAGACGTGAAGCAAAGGCTGGCCGACCTTGTGCATATCCCCAGGCTTGTCGAGCGCTGCCTTGAGGCGAATGAGGGCATCGAACAGATTGCGAAACGGTATTTCAAGTCGACCGATTTTCTTTATCTCGGGAGGGGACCGAACTTTCCCGTGGCACTCGAAGGCGCGCTGAAACTGAAGGAGATATCCTATATCCACGCCGAAGGCTATCCCGCCGGTGAGATGAAGCACGGTCCGATCGCGCTCATCGACGAAAATATGCCTGTCGTGGTCCTGGCCGGGAAGAACGGCGTGTATGGCAAGATCCTGGGCAACATTGAAGAGGTAAAGGCGCGGGGCGGGATCGTGATAGCAATCTCGACGGAGGGCGACGAGGAGATCGTGAAGCGGGTGAACCACGCGATTCCCGTTCCGGCGACGAACCAGCTGCTCATGCCGATTCTCCTGTGCGTCCCGCTCCAACTCCTCGCGTACCATATCGCGGTGCTTTTGGGCGCGGACGTGGACCAGCCGAGGAACCTGGCGAAAAGCGTGACGGTGGAGTGAGACAATTGCGGATTGCCGATTTCGGAATGCGGAATGAAAAGCCGTCAAATCCGCAATCTGCAATCTGAAATCCGCAATAGAACCTTATGGATTATCTCGAACATCTCAATCCGCCCCAACGCGAGGCGGTTCTGTACGGCGACGGGCCGCTTCTGATCCTCGCGGGAGCGGGCAGCGGGAAGACTCGCGTCATTACGAGCAGGATCGCGCACCTGATCCGCGAGCGCGGCGTTGATCCGGGAAATATCCTGGCCGTTACGTTCACGAACAAGGCGGCGAACGAAATGCGGGAGCGGGTGGAGCGGATGCTCGATATCCCGCTCACCCGGCTCTGGATCAGCACCTTCCACTCGTCCTGCGTCCGGATCCTGCGGCATCACATCATCGCCCTGGGGTACAAGCGCTCCTTCGTGATCTACGATGAGACGGACCGGTCCGCGCTCATCAAGGCCTGCATGGCGGACCTCCGGATAGATGCCGAGCGGTATCAGCCCCGGGCCATCGGCGCGAAAATCAGCGCGCTCAAGAACAACCTGACCGACGTGGAACAGTTCGAAAAAACGTGCGGCCGGTTCGGGTTCGACGAGGCGGTCTCCCGCGTCTATACCCTGTATCAGGCGAAGCTCAGGGAGGCGGGCGGACTCGATTTCGACGATCTGCTCATGCTCACGGTCCGGCTGTTCGAGCGGGATCGCGATACGCTTCGCTATTACCAGGGCCTGTTCCACCATATCCTGATCGACGAATACCAGGACACGAACCACGCCCAGTACCGGTTCGTGAGGCTCCTGACAGCGGAACGGAGGAATCTGTGCGTTGTCGGCGACGATGACCAGAGCATCTACAAGTTTCGGGGGGCGGACATTTCGAACATCCTGAACTTCGAGAAGGACTATCCCGAGGCCAAGGTCATCAAACTGGAGCAGAATTACCGTTCGACACAAAACATTCTGGGCGCGGCCGGGGCCGTGGTCTCCCGGAACCTCGGCAGAAAGCCCAAGGAACTCTGGACGGAGAAGCGCGGCGGCGACAAGATCCTGTGCTACAAAGCCCGGGACGAAAAGGACGAGGCCCGTTTCATCTGCCGGTCCATCCAGCGGGAAGTGGACGAGGGCAGGGACCTGCGCCAGATCGCGGTGCTCTACCGCACGAACGCCCAGTCCCGCGCCCTCGAAGACGCGCTCAGGAACTGGGGCATGCCGTACCGGATTTTCGGCGGCCTGCGGTTCTACGACCGGAAGGAAATCAAGGATATCATCGCATACCTGCGGGTCCTGCACAATCCTGCGGACATCGTCAGCCTTCGCAGGATCATCAATGTCCCCGCGCGCGGCATCGGCGATACAACGATCGACAAGCTTGAAAAAGCGGCGGCCCAGGCAGGCACCGGACTCTATGAGGCGGCAATGCGCCCGGAAAACGCCGATGTTACGCCGTCGGCGAGAAAGAAGCTCCGGGAATTCACCGCAATGATGGAACGGATACGGACCGATCTCGGGACACTGACTATTACGGATCTGGTGCGGCGCGTGGTCCACGAGAGCGGGTACGGCGCGGCGCTGGAGCAGGAAAAGACCGTCGAAGCGCGCATCCGGCTTGAAAACCTGAACGAACTCGTGACTGCAACCGAGGATTTTCAGGAGCAAAACAAGGATGCATCGCTTCCGGCGTTTCTGGACCAGGTAGCCCTCATCACGGACCTCGAGCAGCAGACTACGCGTGACAGCGGGCGCGGGAACAGCGATTCCGTGACGCTCATGACGCTCCATAACGCAAAAGGACTGGAATTCGCCGTCGTTTTCATGGCCGGCATGGAAGAGGGGCTCTTCCCCCATTCCCGTTCCGCGGAAAACGAGGAGGAACTCGAAGAAGAGCGGCGGCTCTGCTACGTGGGGATCACGCGGGCCAAGGAAAAGCTCGTCCTCACTCATGCCATGGAGCGCAGGCTCTATGGATATCCCCAGGCGAACCTGATGTCCCGGTTCGTGCAGGAGATCCCGGCCGAGGCCATGGAATTCTCCGGAGTGTCCGTGACAGCGGCTTATTCTGTACGGGACAGGGCGCCATGGGAGCCTTCATCGTACGGTACCGCTGCGGTGGAGGCGAAGATGCCGCACCCCGCGGCTCCCCAGCCGGTGAAAACCCGGTGTACTGACAAGTACTACAACGGCGCCGTCGTGCGTCACGCCAAGTTCGGGATCGGCACGGTACAGCGTTCGGAAGGGACGGGGGACGATCTCAAGATCAGTGTTAGCTTTCCCGGCCACGGCGTCAGGACGCTCGCGGTGAAGTACGCGAACCTGGAAATGATATAAATCTTTAGCCACAGAGCACACAGAGTTCTCACAGAAAGTCTTGAATTTTAAATTTTGAATGCTTCCCTCTGTGCTCTCTGCGACCTCTGCGGTGAAAATTTTGTCAGGAGTCATTCATGAAAATTACGAAACAAGAAGTGGAGCACGTGTCCAGGCTCGCGAGGCTGGAACTTTCCGAGCAGGACAAGGAAAAGCTGACAGACCAGCTTTCCAGCATCCTCACCTATGTCGAGAAGCTGAACGAGCTCGATACCACCGGTGTCGAGCCCACCTCCCATGTGCTGGACATCAATAACGTCATGCGCGAGGATGTCCCCGGGGAAAGCCTCCCGCAGGAACGCGCCCTGGCCAATGCGCCGGAAAAGGCGGCGGGGCACTACAAAGTGCCGAAAATTATCGAGTAATTGCGGAATTCGGATTGCGGATTGCGGAATGAAATCCGGGTCTGGTGACGCGTAAAAATCAACACGGGAATCGAGGATATTCATGTTCAGATTGATGCTTCGTTCAAAAATCCACCGGGCGACGGTGACGGAGGCTAACCTGGAGTACGAGGGGAGCCTGACCGTGGATCCCGTGCTTCTCGATGCGGCGAGCATTCTCCCGTATGAGCTGGTCCATGTTTCAAACCTCAATAATGGAGAGCGGTTCGAGACCTACGTGATTCCGGGCAAGCGAGGTTCGAGCGAGATGGTACTGAACGGCCCGACGGCCCGGCGAGGCGTCAAGGGCGACAAGATCATTGTTTTCTGCTACGAATATTTCAACGAGGAAGAGCTCAAGACCTTCAAGCCGAAGATCATTCTCGTGGACGAAAGCAACCGGATGAAGGAGAAATGATGGAGTTATATCAGCGTACGATCCATGAATTGCACGACATGCTGAAAAAGGGCGAGACCACATCGGAAGCCGTTACCGAGTCGGTCCTCGGCAGGATAACGGCCCTGGACGGCAAGGTCAGGGCGTACCTCACCGTGACTGCCGATGTCGCGCGGGCGCAGGCCCTGGATGCCGACCGGCGCATAAAAGCCGGCGATACCTCATCACCCCTCCTGGGGATCCCGATCGCGGTCAAGGATAACATGTGCACGGCTGGGGTTAAGACCACCTGCGCCTCGAAGATACTCGGAAACTTCGTTCCACCCTATGACGCGACCGTTGTCGGGAAACTTCAGCAGGCGGGATACGTGCTTTGCGGGAAGCCGAACATGGATGAATTCGCCATGGGGTCGTCCACGGAAAACTCGGGGTTCTTCATCACCAGAAATCCCTGGGACCTTGAACGGATTCCCGGAGGCTCGAGCGGGGGCTCGGCGGCGGCAACGGCAGCGGACGAATGCATCGGGTCGCTCGGCTCCGACACGGGTGGTTCTATCCGCCAGCCGGCCGCGTGCTGCGGCGTTGTCGGCCTTAAACCGACCTACGGAAGAGTTTCCCGGTACGGGCTCGTAGCGTTCGCATCATCGCTTGACCAGATCGGCCCGATAACGAAGGACGTGACGGATTCGGCGCTTCTCATGAATGTCATTTCCGGTCATGACGCCAAAGATTCCACGTCTGCAAATATCCCGGCCCCTGACTTTACCAAAGCCCTCAGGAAAGACGTAAAGGGCCTGAAGATCGGGCTGCCGAAAGAATACTTCATCGAAGGCATGGATCCCGAAGTGGAAAAGGCGGTCAGGGACGCGGTGAAGACGCTCGAGGGGCTCGGCGCAACCGTTAAGCAAGTCTCTCTCCCGCATACGGGCCATGCCGTGGCGACTTATTACATCCTGGCAACGTCCGAGGCAAGCTCAAACCTGGCCCGCTATGACGGCGTCAAGTATGGATTTCGCGCCGGGGGGGCAAGGGACCTTTTGGACATGTACATGAAGTCCCGCAGCCAGGGTTTCGGTCCCGAGGTGAAACGCAGGATCATGCTCGGGACTTATGCGTTGTCCGCTGGTTATTACGACGCCTATTATAAAAAAGGCCAGCAGGTGCGGACCTTGATCAAACGCGATTTCGACGAGGCCTTCCGGTCCGTCGACGTCATCGCCACGCCCACGGCGCCGACGGCGGCCTTCAAGATCGGGGAAAAGTCCGCTGATCCGCTCCAGATGTACCTGTCCGACATCTTTACGATCAGCGTGAACCTGGCCGGCATCCCGGGGATATCGCTTCCCTGCGGATTTACTTCGGGGAATCTCCCGATCGGGCTTCAGCTCCTGGGAAAACACTTTGACGAAGAGGCGATCCTGCACGCGGCATTCGCCTTCGAGCAGGCAACGGAGTGGCACAGGAGACGAGCTTCGCTCTAATGCGGAATGCGGAGTGCGGAATGAAAAAAAAGAATGAGGGCTCAGCATGAAATACGAGGCAGTCATCGGGCTTGAGGTGCACGCCCAGCTCCAGACCAACACGAAGATCTTCTGTGGATGCGAGACCCGGTTCGGCGAGGACGCGAACACTCGGACGTGCCCGGTTTGTATCGGCATGCCGGGCGTGCTCCCGGTTTTAAATAAAAAGGCGATAGAATTCACCGTCAAAACCGGACTCTCCACGCACTGTACGATCAACCCCTTCAGCAGGTTTGCGCGCAAGAACTATTTTTACCCCGACCTCCCCAAAGGCTACCAGATATCCCAGTACGAACTGCCCGTATGCGAGCACGGGTATGTCGAGATCGTCGTTGACGGGAACATCAAGCGTGTCGGGATCACCCGTATTCATCTCGAGGAGGACGCGGGCAAGAACCTGCATCAGGCCGAAAGCGGCGCGAGTCTCGTGGACCTGAACCGCGCGGGCACTCCGCTCATGGAAATCGTGTCGGAACCCGATATCCGCACGCCGGAGGAAGCGTCCGAGTATCTGAAAAAGCTCCGTTCCATCCTGCGGTATATCGAGGTGTCCGACGCGGACATGGAGAAGGGGAATTTCCGGTGCGATGCGAACGTCTCAATCCGTCCCGCGGGGTCCAAGGAGCTCGGAACCAGGGCGGAAATCAAGAATGTAAATTCTTTCAAGTTCGTGCAGAAGGCGATCGAGTATGAGATCAAGCGTCAGGCGCAGATTCTCGACGAGGGAGGCAGGGTCATCCAGGAGACGCGGCTGTTCGATTCCACAAAAGGCGTCACCTTCTCCATGCGGAGCAAGGAGGAGGCCCATGACTACCGGTATTTTCCGGAGCCCGACCTGGTGCCTGTCGTCGTTTCCCGCAACACGGTCGAAAGCATCGGCAAGACCATCCCGGAACTGCCCGACGCCAAGCGCGAACGGTTCGTACAGGAGTACGGTCTGCCCGAATACGACGCAGACATGCTCACCCAGAGCAGGGCGCTTGCGGCTTACTTTGAGGATGCGGCAAAGGTTTCCGGCCAACCCAAGGTTGTTTCGAACTGGATGATGGGCGAGCTTATGCGCCTGTTGAACGCCGAAGGCAGGGAGATTGAAGATTGCCCGATCAAGCCGGACCGGCTTGCAGGCATGATCAAGATGATCAGTGACGGAGTGATCAGCACCAAGATAGCGAAGACTGTTTTCGAGGAGATGTATAAGAACGGAAAAGACGCCGGGGCCGTGGTGGAGGAGCAAGGGCTCGTGCAGGTTTCCGACACCGGCGAAATCGAGAAGATCATCTCCGGGGTGATCGAGGCGAACCCCGGTCAGGCCGCGGACTACAAGGCCGGGAAGGAAAAGCTTTTCGGTTTCTTCGTTGGCCAGGTAATGAAGGCGAGCAGGGGAAAGGCGAATCCGGAGCTCGTGAATCAGCTTTTGAAAAAGAAACTGAGCGAATAGGACGGAGTTTATGGAATGCGGATTTCGGATTGAAAAGCCTTTAAATCCGCGATCTGCGAATCAATATCCGAAATTACTTGAGGGGGGAATTAAATGCTCGAACAGATACGGAAACACATGGGCTGGATGATGTGGATTATCGTCGGACTGATCACGGTCACCTTCCTGTTCTTCGGGATCTATCCGTCGTCAGATGCCGGCAGAGCGGTAGCCAGGGTCGGCGGATACGTGATTACCTCGGATGAACTGAACAGGGTATATCGCAACATGTACGACAATTACCGGGAATTGCTGAAGGACCAGATGAATGAGTCCTTCGCAAAAGGCCTGAGAAACCAGGCCTTGCAGGAGCTGATCGTGAACCGGCTGCTCATCGATGAGGCAGAACACCTGGGGCTGCGGGTAAGAGATGAAGAACTCCAGGCGGCTATCATGAAGATGCCGGCCTTCTCCCGGGACGGTAAATTCGACAAGCAGACGTATGACCGAGTTCTTGACCGCATCAATATGTCTCCCTCAGCCTTCGAGGCCAGTCAGCGGGAATTTCTTCTCCGGCAGAAGCTGGAGCAGTTGATACGGGATGGGGTTGCGGTCGTGGACGCCGAGCTCCCGGCCGCGTATATGCGGAAAAACCCCGCGGCAAAAGCCGGCGATTTCGAGAAAAACAAGGAAAGCTTCAGGCAGACCTATCTCGCGGAGAAGCAGCGCGACGCCCTGACCGCGTATATCCAGAACATCCAGAACAGGACCCCGGTGAAGATAGAGGACAAAGCGCTCGCGTCGTAAGGCACATTACAGCTTGAAGATAAGAAAGGCAGGAAGGTGGGAAGATGAGATGAGGGCGATGATCGGTTCAACGCCTTATCATCCTCTTGCCTTTCACCCCCGCCTTCTTCCGGTTAAATGTTCGCTTTCCATTCCAGGTCGCCCAGCATTTCCCACTGAACGAAGTTCCTGATCCGGCGCAGAGTGTCATCGGGGATGTCAAGGAACCGGAGACCCATTCCCGGTTCCGCCTCGAACTGGGCGCCGAGCGACAGTGTCCGGACAACCTCGGCGGCAAGTTTGATTTCCGCGGTATCGTGGGGAAGGGTGAACTTGATATGGAGGATTGTGCCACTGGGCGGTGGCTCGATGGTCCGAAGGTAGAGACCACCCTCGGAGATGTTGACGCAGGCCAGTAATTTTTCCGGGATGCCTTCTTCGATTTCTACGCGCATCCTGGCCGGAACGCGAGGCGTGGTTCTCGGCTGTCCGCTCAACCGCGCCAGGACGCCGTACACCATGGACAGGTCCAGCGGTTTTATCAGGATGGCGGCGCATCCCTGGGAGAGCAGGGACCGGATCAGGTCGGGATTGTTGTTCGTCATGAACACGACGATCGGGACGGTCTGTATCGCGGGATCGGCCCTCAACAGTGATACGGCGGGTTGCAGTTCCGGCTCTGGTACGTCCCCGTCGAACAGGACCAGGGAAAAGGGGGTTTGCCGGGCCGAACGGATCCCCTCTTCCGGGGTCTTTGCCAGAACGGGTGAATACCAAATGCGGTTCAGCAGAACGCCGAGATACATCTGACCCGCGGCGCTCCGGCAGATGATGAGAACAGACTTTTTTTCGGACATCCGGCACCTTCCTCCAGTCCTCTTGATGGCACTCATTAAACCATGAATCAATCGTAAAGTCAATCATTCAGCCCGGTCCCGGGAGCAGAGAGGGAAATACATCAGCTCTTCCGTGAGATCGCACTGGACATTCATTTAACCCATGGCGGTTGGTACGTCCAAAACGGACGGACAGAGCGTTATTGCCGCCGGCG
>JAXIPA010000198.1:0-14190 GCA_045403145.1 Nitrospirota bacterium
AGACATATGAGTATTTTTATGGATGTCAAAATAACGTCAGGAGAACACTCTATTTTACACGTTTTTTTAAAAAAACCTCTTAGTGTCATTGCGATGAGAGTTTTTCGCAAACCTGTCCCAGCATGTTTTAAGCAGGAGGCGGCAATCTCGAAGTTGTTGATTTCTCTAAAGCCGAGATTGCTTCGCCTTCGGTTCGCAATGACAGCGAGGACCTCTCGGAAAGACGGCAAATAGAACTTTTCCAGTGAGATGCTAAGAATATATGTTTATAAGACAAGGACAATAGCGGCGAAGCATGGGACAGTAGAGGCGGGACGAAGATCAGCGTATTCACCCTCAGGCGTCTGGATTTGTTTTTTCCACCCTCGACAGCACGTCGCCGTGGTGCAGTTTCGTGCTGAGCAGGTCCCCGGGCTTTGCCAGAGAGGCGTCTTTCAGAACAATCCCGGCGGGCAGTGTTTTCGTGATGCTGTATCCCCTTGAGAGGATGCTGAGCGGATTCAAGTGGTCGAGCGCGGCGGCCAGGGACGTGAGGAGCGCGCGGTCTCTCCGGAGATGATGGTTGAGCCCCGTGGCGAGCCTGCCCGTGAGCTCATCGATCCGCTGTGAATAATGCTCCAGCGTCCTCCGGGGGTCCCCGAGGATGCGAAGGCTTGAACGAAGCGACGCCCGCGCCAGCTCGAGCATCTGCTTCACGTTCCGGACCAGCCGGGCTTCAAGCGACCGGATGCTCTCCCTCATACCCGCCTCGCTCTCCACCACCATCTCGGCCGCGGCGGAAGGCGTGGGGGCGCGCAGGTCGGCTACGAAATCGGCAATGGTGTAGTCCGTCTCATGTCCGACCGCAGAGATCACCGGGATCTGCGAGGCATGAATCGCGCGGGCCACGGTCTCTTCATTGAAGGCCCAGAGGTCTTCAAGGGAGCCGCCGCCGCGGCCTGCGATAAGAACATCCGCGTTTTGCTGCAGGTTGAAATACCGGATCGCCTCGACTATGGCAGGCGCCGCTTCGGTGCCCTGCACGGGGACGGGATAGATGAGGATGTGCATCTTCGGATGACGCCGCCTGATCACGCGAAGCATGTCGCGGATGGCTGCGCCGGTCGGTGAGGTGATGATGCCGATGCGCCGGGGAAGGAGAGGAAGGGGCCTCTTGCGATCAAGATCGAAGAGACCTTCTTTTTCGAGTTTTGCCTTCAACTGTTCGAAGGCCAGTTGGAGCGCGCCGACGCCCTTGGGCTCGATATAGTCGAGGATGAGCTGATACTCGCCGCGCGGCTCGTATACGCTCACCCTGCCGCGGCAGATCACCTGGATGCCGTGCTGGAGCGTGAACTTGAGGAACCGCTGGGATGAACGGAACAGGACGGCACGGACCTGGGCGTGCTCGTCCTTAAGGGTAAAATAGGCATGCCCGGACTGCGGGATGCTGAGGTTCGAGATCTCCCCCTCAACCCAGATATCGGGAAACGTCCCTTCGAGAAGGCCTTTGATCTGCGTGGTAAGCTGGGTGACGGTGAGGATGTGGGTCTTCATTCCAAACAATTTACCGCGGAGATCGCAGAGCACGCGGAGACTCTACAAGGAATATGGATATTTCTCGGCGATCTCTGCGCCCTCTGCGGTGAAAAAATTTTAGGATTTAAGGTATATTCTTTCTATCGAATTCGCCTTCCCCGTCTTGCCGTCGATGTCGATGACGACCGCACAGAGATGCACCGGGCCTTTGGGGATCTCAAACCGGTGAGGGGTCTGGTAGAGGAAGCGGCCGATGGCCTGCTCTTTCTTTACGCCGATGACCGAGTCCGTAGGCCCGGTCATGCCTGCATCGGTGATGAACGCGGTGCCGCCCGTGAGCACCCGCTCGTCTGCGGTCTGCACGTGCGTATGGGTGCCGATCACGGCGCTGGCCTTCCCGTCCACGTGCCAGGCAAGGGCGATCTTCTCGGACGTTGCCTCGGCGTGGAAATCAATGATCACGACCTGCGTCTCTTTTTTGAGCTTCCCGATCTCACGCTCGGCGACGCGAAAGGGGTCTTCCAGGTTCGACATGAAGACCCTGCCTTCGAGGTTCAGCACCGCCGCCTTGCCCGAAGCCGCAGTGGAGATGACCACGCTCCCGAAGCCCGGGTTGCCCTCGGGATAGTTCGCCGGCCTGATGAGCCGGTCCTGTTTGGTAAGGTAGGTCTCTATCTCCTTCTTGTCCCAGACGTGGTTGCCGGATGTCAGGACCTGTATCCCGAGCGAAAAGAGTTCTTCGGCGATCTCGGAGGTGATGCCGAACCCGCCCGCGGCGTTCTCGCCGTTGGCGATGACGAGATCGGGGCGGTGCGTGTCCATGAGGCTGCGCATGTTCGCCCGGACCATCTTTCTGCCCGGCTCGCCTATGATGTCGCCGATGAAAAGGACCTTCAAGCTGCCTCCATACGCAAGGTGACTGACCTTAAGACGCTGCTGTTAATCGATGTGCACACGCGAAACGCATAATTGCGGATTGCTGATTTCGGATTTCTTGACTTTCATTCCCCAATCGCCAATCCGCAATCCGCAATGGCATTACTTCGCATACTCCACGTACCTGCTCTCGCGCACAACCGTCACCTTGATCTGCCCGGGATAGGACAACTCCGTCTCGATCTTCTTGGCGATATCGCGGGAAAGCTGGGCCGAATGCGCGTCAGAGAGGTCTTCGGGCTTAACGATGATCCGGATCTCGCGGCCGGCCTGGATGGCATAGGATTTCTCAACCCCCTTGAAGGAATTGGCCGCCGACTCGAGCTTCTCCAGCCGCTTGAGGTAGCTTTCGAGAGTTTCACGCCTCACGCCCGGCCTGCCCGCCGAAAGCGCGTCCGCGGCCGCAACGAGCACCGACTCGACGCTGTTCGGTTCGCCGTCGCCGTGGTGGGTCATGATGGCGTTGATCACCTTGGCCGATTCGCCGTACTTCTTGGCCAGATCGCCGCCGATCTGCGGATGGGTCCCCTCCACCTCGTGGTCGATCGATTTCCCGAGGTCATGGAGCAGGCCGGCGCGCCTCGCAAGCTTCTGGTCCACGCCGCATTCGGCCGCCATGATCCCCGCGAAGTAGGCCACTTCGCGCGCATGCATGAGCACGTTCTGGCCGTAGCTCGTCCGGTACTTGAGCCTTCCGATGAGCTTGATGATCTCGGGATGCAGATTGTGGATGCCGAGGTCGAAGGCCGCCTTCTCGCCCTCTTCCTTCATGGAAACATCGAGGTCCTTCCTCACCTTTTCGGCGATCTCCTCGATCCGGGCAGGATGGATACGGCCGTCATGCATCAGCCGTTCGATCGTGAGCCGCGCGATCTCCCGCCGGAGCGGGTCATAGCACGACAGTATGACCGCCTCGGGTGTATCGTCGATGATCAGGTCGATGCCCGTGGCCGCTTCGATCGCACGGATGTTTCGGCCCTCGCGCCCGATGATTCTGCCCTTCATCTCGTCGTTCGGGAGATTGACGACCGAGACCGTGGCCTCGGCAACATAGTCGCTCGCATAGCGCTGGATGGCCAGGCTGATGATGTTCTTGGACTTTTTGTCGGCCTCGTCCTTTGCCTCGTCCTCGATCCGCTTGATGGACTTGGCGGCCTCGAACTTTGCCTCATCTTCCATGGAGACCATGAGCGAGCGCTTTGCCTCTTCCGCCGTCATGTTCGCGATCTTTTCGAGCATCTGTCGCTGCTCGCGCAGGCCCGCCTCAAAGCGCTCTTCCTTTTCGGTCGCGACTTTTTCCCGCGCCGTGAGCTCCCGTTCGCGGCGGACCACATCGGACTCGCGCTTCTCGACAAGGTCGACCTTCTTCTCGATGTTCTCTTCTTTCTGCGAGAGCCGCCGCTCCTGGTTCTGGATCTCCTGCCGCTTTTCCCGGTTTTCCTTTTCGAAATCCGCCCGAGCCTGGTAGAGCTTGTCCTTGACTTCGAGCACGGCCTCCTTGCGCTTGGTCTCCGCTTCGCGCTCCGCGGCCGTAACGATCCTCACTGCCTCCGCTTCAGCGTCCTTGATCCTGCCTGCAGCGACCCTTCCCTTGATCAGCAGACCCAGGCCGAATCCACCGGCCAGTCCCGCAACCACTAATGCAATATACTCGATCATTTCTTTTCCTCCTGATGCCCCTTCTGCAGCCCGGCAAGACGTTCCTTGGTCCTTTTTTCCTCGCCTTGTTCCGTGGGCCGGTAATACTCCCGCTTTTGCGGGAGGTAGTCCTGGGCCGTATAATGGCCCGGATAATCATGCGGATATTTATAACCCTTGCCCCTGCCGAGGCGCGCGGCGCCTTTGTAGTGCGCGTCCCTGAGGTGGTCCGGCACGGGCAGGAGCGTTCCTTCTTCAATGTCCTTCATCGCTTCTTTGATGCCGAGGTAGACCGCATTGCTCTTGGGCGCCGCGGCCACGTACACGGCGGCCTGTGCCAGGGGCAGCGCGCCCTCGGGCATGCCGATCCGCTCCACTGCCTGATAGGCCGAGATGGCAACGAAGAGAGCGCGCGGATCGGCGTTCCCCACATCCTCGCTCGCGGCGATCACGATCCTCCGGGCGATGAACAGGGGCTCCTCTCCGGCAACGATCATCTTCGCCATCCAGTAAAGCGTTGCGTCCGGATCGCTCCCGCGCATGCTCTTGATGAACGCCGAGATGGTGTCATAGTGTTCGTCTTCATCGTAGACAAGCGCCTTTTTCTGGATGGACTCCTCCGCGACGCGGAGGTCATAGAGGATCACGCCGCCTTCGCGCGGCTCTGTGGACAGCGCGCCGAGTTCCAGCGCGTTCAAGGCGCGCCTCGCGTCGCCGTTTGACCGTGCGATGATAAAGTCGAGCGCTTCCGGTGCGAGGGTGACCGGCAGGTTGCCCAGTCCCCGCTCCCTGTCCGCAAGCGCGCGAAGAAGCAGGGCCTTGACATGTTCGTCCTTGAGCGGTTTAAATTCGAAAATCTGCGAGCGGGACGAAAGCGCCGGGATGATCGCAAAGAAGGGGTTCGAGGTCGAGGCGCCGATGAGCGTGATGTTCCCCCGCTCCACATCGGGCAGAAGCGCGTCCTGCTGCACACGGGTAAAGCGGTGGATCTCATCGATGAAGAGAATGGTCCTCTTGTCGTTCTCGGTACGGGCCTGCGCCGCTTCCTGCGTTACTCTCCGTATGTCGGCAACACCGGCCGTTACGGCATTGAGCGACACGAAATGGGCCTTGCTCCGCTCGGCGATCAGGTGCGCAAGCGCGGTCTTGCCCACTCCCGGAGGACCATAGAGGATAAGAGACATGAACCGGTCGGTCTCGACGGCCCTGCGCAGAAGTCTGCCCGGCCCCAGAATATGCTCCTGTCCCACGAACTCGGACAGGTCGCGGGGCCTCATCCGCCACGCAAGAGGCGGCTCTGAAGGCTCTGCTGACGCAGACTCGGGATGCACGTTTTTTTTGAGATTTTTGAGACCCAACGTGGTTGCTTCAGGAAGGCATGAACTGGCGTGTGATAGTGGGCGAAGAGGATCGAGTCAGACCTGTTCAGAACTACGTGATACCTGGGGGTATGATGGGCGCTGGGGAACCTGTTGACTTTCCAGGGATTTGCGAGTATCGGTTGTCAAGCGTGACTGTCGCGCCAACTGATCCCGAAATATCAATCCCTTTCATTCCCCTTCGATGCCTATATGTTGTATACGTAAATTTCCCCATGATCTCGGTGTGTTACTCTGATGGTAAGACAATCTTCGCGCGGGCCCGAGGTGTATTGGTTGTACCAATACCCTTTTATTATCTTTTTGACAGGAACCGCTGTTGCTTAAGCACTATCACAAGCGCCGGAGCCTTCCTTACTTACCGCCCCTTCCAATCAAGCGCTGCTTACTCTTTATTGTTGAATGTAATGATCTGAAAAATGACGCCGCATTATGACGTCAATATGCAACTGCGTATATATAAAAATCCCCCGCTTTTGCCGTGTGGATAAACTTGATTCCTGGTCGTAACCAGGTGGGCGCCATGGTGAAAAGTTCAGGCTTCCCAGTCTTGCCTGGGCATGCACACCCTTTCCAGAAGATAGCTCCCTTTAATTTTTTTTCACGAGGAACAAGTTATATCAATCACGCGCAAAGCAGGGGACTATTTTATTTATTCTGTATGTATATATACCAGAATCAAGAAAAAATGGCAAGGGGAAAAATGGCGGGCTTCAGGCTCGGGTTCGCAAAAACGCACGAACATTCAGCCAGTTGCATACTCTGAAGATCCGGACAATGCCTTGAATGAACGCTGTTGCCGGGCCTTACTCTCTTATATGTCCACAGAATTTTCAGTAAGATTGAGCAGACGTTTCACTGCATTGTCGGCAACCAGCCCCAATTCGCCGTACTGTTCCCGCATGCGATAAAATTCATCGGCAATGGTTAGCGCGGTCAAAATGGCAACGCGATGAGGATCGACGGTTCCCGTGCCTTTCTCGACTTCCTTCATTTTTGCGTCTACGTACGCGGCCAATTCGCGGATGTGTGCGGGATCGTGCGCGCCTTTGATACTGTAGACCTGACCATATATCTCGACCTGAACGGGTTCCATGTATCTCCGATACTTTGCATAGCGCAGAGCGCATAGAGCAAAGCGTTAATGTCTTTACACCCTGCTTTCTGCACGAATCACCATGCGCTATACACTATACTCCCTGCGGCCTGCGCCTTATGCTCACAGCAGTGCATCCACGAATTCTTTTGGATTGAATCTCCGCAGGTCTTCGACTGCCTCGCCAATTCCCACGAACTTGACCGGGATCGCAAGTTCTTTATTGATGGCGAACACGATCCCGCCTTTGGAGGTGCCGTCGAGCTTGGTGAGCACAATCCCGGTGACGCCGACGGCCTCATTGAACATTTTTGCCTGGACGAGCGCATTTTGGCCGGTATTCCCGTCAAGGACCAGAAGGGTCTCCTGCGGCGCGCCGGGGAGCTCGCGCGACAGGATGCGTCTCACTTTCTTAAGCTCTTCCATGAGGTTCGACTTCGTATGCAGCCTGCCTGCCGTATCCACGATAAGCACGTCGATTGTCCGCGCTTTCGCGGCGGAAACGGCGTCGAACACCACTGCGCCGGGATCAGCGCCTTCCTTGTGTTTTATCACGGGAATGCCGACGCGCTCGCCCCAGATCGAAAGCTGCTCGGACGCTGCCGCGCGAAAGGTGTCTCCTGCCGCAAGCATCACTTTTTTCCCTTCCCCGTGGAGCTGGTACGCCAGCTTTCCGATAGTAGTTGTTTTGCCCGTGCCGTTCACCCCAATGACGAGCACAACGGCGGGGGCGCCGGTCAGCGAGAACGCTGAGGACCGGGCAGACAGGATCTCGATCAGGATTTGTTTAAGCCGCTCTTTCACTTCGGCAGGCGTAGAGAGTTCGTTGCGCTTGAAACGCTCTTTCAGGTCTTTCAGAACGAGTGCCGCTGTTTCCACGCCTACATCAGCCGCGATCAGCGCTTCTTCCAGCTCGTCGAGAAACGTTTCATCGATCTTCTCGCCGAGGACCAGGGTCCCGATCTTGTCGGTCAGGCTCTTTCTTGTTTTAGCAAGCCCCTCACGGAGGCTGCGGAGAACACCGAACATGGAACACCCCTAAATGAATTGCATATTGCAAATTTCAAATTGTAAATGTCAAATTTGAGATAGGGAATAGAATCGTGACTTCATTTTGCAGTTTTCAGTTTGCAATTTAAAATTTCCAATTCACTGTGCAAAGCACATTGTCATATATCCAGCGGCAACTTACCCGACGGACCGGAACCCGTGCCGGTACCGGACTTCCTGGACTTGTTGGCCGGAGACCTTTTTTCCTCGATCTCCGTCCCCTCCCCTGCGGCCTCGGCATAAGTCATCTGCCGGTACAGATACCGGTCATGCATCTTGCTGAACCCTGTCCACTCGCCGACGGCCACGTTTTCTTTCCTGAGAGTAGACTGAAAGTTGTTGATCTTGGCACACAGGTCGTCCAGATAATTGATGACGATAGCCTCCTGAATTTTGGGCCGCTTGGGAGAACCGAACTCGTATTCCCCGTGATGCGAGAGCATGATATGCTTGAGCAGCATTGCAAGCTCCTGGGGGAACCCCGGGATGGCGTTGACCTTCTCGACAAGCATCTCGTATCCGAGGGAGATGTGCCCGATCAGCCGGCCTTCCGTCGTGTAGCCGATGGATTTCCTCACGGCCAGTTCCCGCACCTTGCCAATGTCGTGCAGAAAGGCGCCAACGGTCAAAAGGTCAAGATCGATCGACGGAAAGTGCTTCGCCACGTCCCGGGCGAGGATGATGAGCTCGAGCACGTGTTCGAGAAGTCCGCCGATGTAATTATGGTGGAGCGTTTTGGCGGCAGGCACCCGCCTGAAGGCGTCCATGAAGCCCGTATCGTTCAGAAAGGCGTTTATCAGCTGATGGAGATGGACATTTTTCACAGATGCCGCGACCGCGCGGAGCTCCCTGGCCATCTCGTCGGGGTTCCGGGGCGAGGCCTCGAGAAAATTGGCGATGTCCACGCGGGAATCGTCCACTTTTTCGAGCGTCTTCATCTTGATCTGCATGGAGCCCTGGTAGTTCGACGCCATGCCCTTGATGCGGACAAAATCTTCGCGCTCGAACCTCCCGGCCACTTCATCGGCATTGTCCCACAGCCTGCCGTCGATCTCGCCGGTTTTGTCCGAAAGCTTCACCGACAAATACGTCACGCCGTTCTTGGCCGTTGACACCTGCTTCGACGTGACGAGGTATATTTCCTCGACCCAGTCGCCTTCCTTCAGTGACGCTATACTCTGCATGGCGCTCCTCTCGTAACCGTGTGTGATAATAAACTATCGCTCCTGTGTTGTCAAACAGGATTGTTCCTAAGCCGGGACAAGGCTCTTCTGTCTGTGTGACGGCTTTGAACGCTCGTCACGACACTTAGTGTAGCGCCTCCGTGTGAAAATTTTCTTACCATTTTGAAAAAATTTTATGCTTCACAATGTAAAAGATTCGGTACTTTGCAAGAAGAGGGGATAACTTAAGTATGATCTGCGACCGATGCCGCGGAAGCGTGTGAGGTATAATTAGAGTACAGAACCTGTTCGGGTGGCTCGTAAGTGCGGGCACGCGAATCGGGATGAAAGAGAGCCGTACAACACCGTGCTCCCGAGAACGCGGCGTTGACGGCAGGCGCGGGAGCCGAGATATCGGCCTTCGTTGCCGCGATAACGCAAGAAAGGAGTGGTGGTCATGAGTGAAAAAAACATACAAATTGACAACACGGTTGTGGCGCCCTTCCTGGCGGGCGGTATCCTGGGAGCGGGAATTGCGCTCCTCTTGGCGCCCAAGCCGGGAAAGGAACTCAGGAAGGACGTAAAGCGGCTAGCCAAGGATGTGAAACGGTTCTCCGCAAATACCGGTGACCGGGTGACCGGGGCCATCGAGAAGGGCAGGGACATTGTTGAAGATGGCGCGGCCAGGTTCGCTGACGTTATCGAGGATGGCAAGGCCGTCTTCGTCGGGCAGAAAAAGAGGCTCGCGGGGCTCGTGAAACCGCAACGCTCGATCATTGGACCTGTCCTGGCGGGGAGCGTCGGAGGAGCGGTTCTTGCGCTCCTGCTGGCACCGAAGGCGGGAGAGGAGTTGAGACAAGACATCAAGAGCTTCGCGTCGACCGCGGGCGATCAGGTCTCAACGGCCGCACACAAAGGCATTGACCTTTACGAGCAAGGAAAGGCGAAGGTCGCGGGAGCGGTCGAAACAGGAAAAGGACGCTTACGCGAGGCGTTCGCGTCATGAGGTGTGATCTATCCTAAAAACGAAAGCCGGCAAGGATTAAACTTTGCCGGCTTTTTTGCTCCACCCTATTTCTTCCGCACGTAGACGTGGTACTCGCCGCCCTCTTTCACGAGGCCCAGGTACTCGTTTCCTGTCAGCTTGCACCAGGCGGGCATGTCCTTTTCAATTCCGTCGTCGTCGGACTGCACTTCGAGCACCTGCCCGGGCTGCATTTCCTTGATCTTATTGGAGGCCTTGAATATCGGCAGGGGGCAGGCAAGACCCACGGTGTCCAATACAGCATCAGGGTTGATATCTTTGATGTCCATCAAGAACCTGCTTCGGATTTAGGATTTTCATTCCGCAATCCGAAATCCACAATCCGCAATTGCATCATTCCATCTCGTGTTCGTGCCCTGATTCCGCGGGCATCTTCACGGGCGACGGCTTGCCCTGCTTCTTGTAATAATCATCGAGGGCGGACTTGAGCGCCTCTTCAGCCAGCACCGAGCAGTGCATCTTCACTTTCGGCAGCCCGCCGAGCGCCTCAGCCACCGCCGCGTTCGAGATTTTGAGCGCCTCGTCGATGCTCTTCCCCTTCACCAGGTCCGTCACCATGCTGCTCGTCGCGATGGCGGCGCCGCAGCCGAACGTCTTGAACTTCGCGTCCGTAATGATGTTGTTCTCCACCCTGATATAGAGGCGCATCACGTCGCCACACACCGGGTTCCCCACCGTGCCCACTCCGTCCGCGTTTTCGATCTCGCCCACGTTATGGGGATGAGCGAAATGATCCATCACCTTTGAGCTGTACTGTTCCATAGACCCCTCCTCAGCGAACTTTTTCTTTTTTGATCATATCTTCATAGAGAGGCGACATCTCCCTTAAGCGCTGCACAATAGGAGGCAGCTTCTCTATGACGTAATCGATGTCTTCCGCGGTATTCCCCATGCCGAGCGACATGAGCAGCGTGCCATTCGCCACAGCGGCATCGGTGCCGATGCAGGTCAGGACGTGCGAGGACTTGAGGGAGCGCGAGGTACATGCGGAGCCGCTCGATACCGAGACCCCGTCCATGTTCAGGAACAGGAGCATGGATTCTCCCTCGACGTACCACATGGAGACGTTCAGGTTATGCGGCAGCCTGCGCGTGGGATGGCCGTTGACGACCACGTGGTCGATCTTGTCCATGAGGCCCTTCTGCAGCCTGTCCCGGAGCGGGGCAAGATAGCTCATCCGGTTCCGGACCTCCGTTGTCGCAAGCTCGGCCGCCTTGCCGAGTCCCACGAGGGCGGGCACGTTCTCGGTGCCGGCGCGCCTGCCGTCTTCCTGAATTCCGCCCTCGATCTGCGGCTTGATTCTTACGCCCTTGCGCAAAAAAAGCGCCGCCGCTCCCTTGGGGCCGTAGAACTGATGCGCCGAGAGCGAAAGCGCGTCCACGCCGAGCGTTTGGACGTTCACCGGTATCCAGCCCGTGGTCGCGACAGCATCGGTATGGAACAGCACTCCCTTTTCCTTCGTGATTTTCGAAATTTCTTCGATCGGCTGTATTGTCCCGATCTCGTTGTTTGCGTGCATGATCGAAACAAGGATCGTGTCCTTCGTGATCGCCGCCCCGACGTCGCCGGGATCCACGAGCCCCTCTTTGTCCGTCGGCAGGTACGTTACGGAGAAGCCGGATTTTTCGAGAGACTTCGCGGGATGGAGCAGGGAGAAATGCTCGATCTGCGACACGATGATGTGTTTGCCCTTCTGGCTGTTCGCCTGGGCTAATCCCTTCAGGGCGAAGTTGTTGGACTCGGCGCCGCTTGAGGTGAAGAAAATTTCCTCGGGCTTCGCGCCGATAAGCGCTGCGGTCTTGGCCCGCGCCTCTTCAACGGCGTCTTTCGCTTCCCTGCCGGTGTCGTGTAGGTTCGAGGGGTTGCCGAACTTGCCCGAGAAATAGGGCATCATGGCTTCCAATACCTTCGGGTGGACCGGCGTCGTCGCCGCGTGGTCAAGGTAGACCTTCCTCACGTTAACATACCCCCTTCCCTGTCAAGGCAGCCTTCTTCCTGGGTCTCAGAAGGTCCGGTGCTTTCTGCTCCTGCCGCTGATGCAGGAGATCGTCAAAACTGATGCTGTCGAGGGCTTCCTCTATTTTCGCCCCCACTTTTGCCCATACCATCCGGGCCACGCAGTCGTCCGCCTGATTGCAGTCGCCTGATTCCCCGGGCTCCAGACAATGAGACAATGCGATCGGCCCTTCAAGGACACGCACGATGTCCCCGATCGTGAGCACCGCGGGTTTGCGGGCGAGGAGGTAGCCACCCGCCGGCCCCCGAACGCTATCGATCACGCCCGCCTTTCCCAGCTTGTGCAGAATCTGCTCAAGGTAGGAGAAGGAAATCCCCTGACGCTCGGCAATCTCCTTGATCGTGATCGGTCCTTTTCCGTAGTGCCTGGCAATCTCGAAGACCGCCCGCACCCCGTACTTGCCTTTTGTGGACAGCTTCATAGGTTTATCCCGATCCGGCCTGATGGCCACTGATAAACAGGACTTTTTACATCCTGTCGCTCATGATCCTAACGATAACAAACTTGACTAATTCTGTCAAGTATAAAATATTGACTTGTTGTCATCGCATCATTGTACTCAGAATTAGCTATTCGCCCTCCGTCTCCTTATGTTATACTTCCCCGCATGCAGCGAACGACCCCCCATAGTCCCCTGTCGAGCAAGGACAACAACGTCATTAAGAACCTTCATTCCCTTGGCGACCCGAAACACCGCAAGAAAGAACAGTCATTTCTGATCGAGGGCGTCAAGATGGTCGAGGAGGGGCTGCGGGACAATGCAGGCGTTATAATGGTCGTCGCAGCGCCGTCGCTTGTCCAGCATCACGGCAAGGGCGTGCTGAAACTCGCGGAGAGCAAAGGCGTAGACATCCTCTGGATATCCGAGCGTCTCATGGACATGCTGTCGGAAAGCAAGACTCCGCAACCCGTGATGGCCGTTGTCCGGATGAAGCATCATACAGAGGAAGAGCTCCTGACTCACGATTCAGGGCTCATCGTCGTCGCGCATCAACTTCAGGACCCCGGCAATCTCGGGACGATCATCCGCACAGCCGAGGCTGTCGGCGCGGCCGGCGTCGCCGTGACCCCTAATACCGTTGATCCCTTGAACGCAAAAGCGATCCGCGCCTCAATGGGAAGCGTCCTGCGCCTGCCTGTCGTGCACACCGAAGATTTGGCCGCGTTTATCAAGAAATGCAAACAAGAGGGATTCCAGACAGTGGCAACGGTACTGACAGCTGAGAAGACGCACTTTGAGATAGACCTTGCAAAACCGACCGTAGTATTATTGGGACAGGAAGGCAGCGGACTGCCCACAGCGCTCATATCTGACGTTGATCAGCAAGTCCGCATCCCCATGGCGGAAACGATCGATTCCTTGAATGTCGCGACCTCAGCAGCGGTGATCCTTTATGAAGCATACAGACAGCGGACGGCAAAACTATAGCGTTACCTCCCGAATTTCTTTCTCAGCTTCCCCACCACCACCTTCGGCACGAGGCTGGACACATCGCCTCCGTAGCTCGCCGCTTCCTTGACGATGGTGGACGTGATGAATGAATACTCCTCATTCGGCATCAGGAACACCGTCTCGATCGTGTTGTCGAGTCGTCTGTTCATGAGGGCCATCTGCATCTCATACTCGAAGTCGGATACGGCGCGCAGACCGCGTATAATGCCCACCGCCTTCTTTTCCCGGACATAATCGACAAGAAGCCCGTCAAATCCCTCTATCCTCACCCGTTTGTACCGGGAAATGACTTTTTTGAACATATCCATGCGCTCCTCCAGGGAAAAGAGCGGCTGCTTTTTCGGATTGGCCGCGACAGCGACGATCACCTCATCGAATATGGTCAGACTTCGCTCGACAAGGTCGATATGTCCTTTCGTCACGGGATCGAAGGTGCCGGGATAGACTGCGATGTGTTTCATGGATTGTCATCTCCTTTTTTTACCGCTGAGATCGCAGAGTACGCAGAGGTATATTAAAAATCAAAACGTAAAGAAGTTGATAGCGATAAAAAATCAATGCGCTCAGCCGGCTTTCCATCCCGTAGAGTCGTCAATTTTGGTTCCCTCAGCGGTCTCTGCGTCCTCTGCGGTAAATCCATTATGCTGTTATTGCATAAAACGCCAGCACGGTGTCCCCGTATTTTGCCTCGCGATAGAGTGTGAGGGACCCTGCCTTCTCCGGCGACGGTTGTTTCTTGAAATGCTCGGCGATGACGACGCAGCCCGGCTTCATTATTCCCGAACCGGCAATCAAATCGAGCAGCGGCTGCATGTCCTCGGCGTACGGTGGGTCAAGAAATACAATGTCAAACAGTTCCGATGACTTCTTGAGGAATGTCTCGACTTTCGATGCT
>JAXIPA010000078.1:0-4254 GCA_045403145.1 Nitrospirota bacterium
CCGCTGCACCTCGCAACCGCGGTCGGGACGCGCGTTGTAGGCCTCTTTGGTTCCACCGACCCGCTGCGCACCGGTCCGGTCGGTACGGGACACCGGGTTCTGATGAAAAACCTTCCCTGTGCGCCCTGCGAAGAGAAGAACTGCCCCCTGGGAACGCGGGCATGCATGGACGCAATAAGTGTTGAGGACGTTTTCAATGCGGTCAGAAAGGCGGCGGGATGCTACTGAAAACAGCTGTGGCTGCGGTATGCGCGGCTGCCATCTGCACGGTCAATGCAGGGGCGGACCCCACGCTCAAAACCTTTAACAATATTAAAACCGTTAATCACGCATTCCGACCGGGAGAAAAGCTCACGTACAGCATAAGCTGGTCCAATGTCGTCCAGGCGGGCATTGCCGTCATGGAGGTCAAGGCCGGCAAAACTCCCGACAACAGGCCGGCCTATGAGCTCGTTTCGCAGACCGATTCCGTCGGCATGGTCGACAAGGTCTACCGGGTTCGCGATACGGTTCACAGCATCATCGATGCGGAAGACCTCTCCAGTTTCACCTTCAGCCTGCGGGAAAGCCACGGGAAGAGAAAACGGGTGCGTGACATGTTTTTCGACCACGAGAAGGGCACGGTCAAAACCACGGTCAACGGCGTCAGCGAGACCTACCCCATACCGGAGCGCGTCCAGGATGCGCTTTCATCGCTTTACTACGTCCGGACGCGGCAGGACCTTACCGCGGGCAAGCCAATCATGGTGGACGTGCACGACAGCGGCAAGACCTGGGCCGTCGAGATCCACCCGCTCGGCAAGGAGCGTATCACGTCGCCGGCCGGCGAATTCGACACCATCATTATAAAGACCTACCCAAAATACGAAGGCGTGTTCATGAACAAGGGGGAAATCATCATCTGGCTCACGGACGATGCGCGCAGAATTCCCGTGCTCATGAAGAGCAAGATATCCATCGGGTCCATTGTAGCCACGCTCACGGAGATACAAGGCGGTTACGACAAGCCATGATCACGGCAAAAGAGGTTAAGAGACTCTCAGCCTGTATTGACCGGTTCTCCGCGGCCCGCGTTCTGGTCGTCGGCGACATCGTGCTAGACCATTACATCTGGGGAAAGGTGTCGCGCATCTCGCCCGAAGCGCCTGTGCCGGTCGTGAACGTGACCAAAGAGAACCTGCTCCTCGGCGGGGCGACGAACGTGGTCCAGAATATCCACGCCCTTGGAGGGTCGGTGAGCGTCTGCGGCGTTATCGGCCAGGACGAAGCGGGCAGGCAGGTCCTTCAACTCCTGCGCGCGCAGAACATACCCGCCGGCGGCCTCGTCATCGACGAGGGGCGGCCGACCACCATCAAAACGCGCATAATCGCCCATAACCAGCAGGTCGTACGCTTCGACCGAGAGACAAAAGACAGGATAGACAAGGACGCCCACCGCAGGATCTTTGAATCCGTCAAACAGCGCGTCAAGGAAGGGCTTGACGCCATCGTGCTCTCGGACTACTGCAAAGGGGTCGTCACCGGCGACCTGGTGCGGGACATCGTGCGGCTCGCGCGCAGGCACGGGCTCATTGTGTCCGTCGACCCCAAGGTGAGCCATTTCGGCATGTACCGCGGCGTCACCATCCTCACTCCAAACGCCCTCGAGGCGTCCATCGGCTCCAAGATCGACATTGAGGATGAGGCATCTCTGCTCAGGGCGGGCGAGCTTCTCCTCAAACGTCTCAAGTGCGCCGCCGTCCTGATTACCCGCGGAGAGCAGGGCATGACTCTTTTCGAACAGGGACGGAAAGTGACCCACATCCCCACCGTGGCGCGCGAAGTCTACGATGTCACCGGCGCCGGCGATACGGTCATCGGCACGCTGACCCTCGCCATGGCAGCCGGAGCAAGCATGGCGGACGCCGCGCGGATCTCTAACTTCGCCGCGGGGATCGTCGTCGGAATCGTGGGAACGGCCACGGTGAAACCGGAGGAATTGAAGAAGCGGATAAACATGGGATGAGGCCTGGTGGAGAGAACCTTTAAGTTGATTTCCCCACGGTATGTCATTCCCGAAGTTTTAAAAGCCTGCCCCAGCATGATTTAAGCCGGGGGAATCCGGTTTTCGCAAAGTGACTGAACATGACAGAGCATGCACCGGGATCAGCACCAGATCCCCGATAGAGGCACTCGGGGATGACGAACGAAAAAAATAGGAGCAATCCATGAAAGGCATCATTTTAGCGGGCGGCAGCGGCACACGGCTCTATCCCATCACGCGCGGGGTGTGCAAGCAGCTTCTGCCGATTTACGACAAGCCCATGATCTATTACCCGTTGTCGGTGCTTATGCTCGCCGGCATCAGGGACATCCTGATCATCTCGACGCCCGTGGACCTGCCTCGGTTCCGGGACATCTTCGGAGACGGCGACGACCTTGGGCTCCGTTTTTCCTACCGGGAGCAGGAGAAGCCGAACGGCCTTGCCGAGGCGTTCCTCATCGGCGAGAGTTTCATCGGAAATGACACGGTCTGCCTTGTCCTGGGGGACAACATCTTCTTCGGCCACGGACTTACGGAACTCCTGAACAAGGCGGTCCGCGACGTAACAAACGACGGGGGCGCCACGGTCTTCGGTTACTACGTAAAAGATCCCGAACGGTACGGCATCGTGGAATTCGACAAGGCCGGCAACGTGCTGTCCGTCGAAGAAAAACCCGCGCAGCCCAAGTCGCGCTACGCCGTCACCGGCCTCTATTTCTACGACAATAGCGTGGTCCGGATCGCGAAAGGCATAAAACCGTCCCTGCGCGGGGAGTTGGAAATCACCGACGTGAACAGCAGGTATCTTGAAGGGAAACAGCTCCGTGTAGAGCTTTTGGGCAGGGGATATGCCTGGCTCGACACGGGGACCCATGAGAGTCTGCTCGAGGCCGGCGAGTTCATTGCGACCATCGAGAGGAGGCAGGGGCTCAAGATGGCCTGCATCGAGGAGATCGCCTACAAGCTGGGGTATATCGACAAACGAAAGCTGCTCAAGGCCGCGGACTGCCACAAAAAGAACACGTACGGCGATTACCTCAAGATGGTCGCGGAAAATGAGGTGCCCAATGCCCTTTGAGTTCACGACCCTTGAGATACCCGGCCTCGTGCTGATCCAGCCGAAGGTCTTCGGCGACGACCGCGGGTTCTTCTTCGAACTGTACAAACATTCGGATTTTGTAAAGGCTGGGATCGGGGATCACCTGCTCCAGGACAACTATTCGAAATCCACGAAAGGCGTGCTCCGGGGGCTGCACTACCAGAAAACGCCCAGGGCGCAAGGCAAACTGGTCATGTGCCTGAAAGGCCGGATCTACGATGTCGCCGTGGACATCCGCAAGGGCTCTCCGCAGTACGGAAAATGGGCCGGTGTCGAACTTAGCGAAGAAACCAGGAACATGCTCTACGTGCCGCCCGGATTCGCCCACGGGTTCCAGGTCATAAGCGACATCGCGGAAGTTATGTACAAGTGCACCGGCGAGTATGCGCAGGCTGACGACCGGGGGATCATCTGGAACGACCCGGACCTCAATATCGCATGGCCGCTCAGGGACCCTGTCTTGTCGGGCAAGGATAAAGTTCATCCGCCCCTTCGCGAGGCTGATAACAACTTTGCATGGAGCGAGCCAATCGCGCCTCTGACGGGACGTGATATTCAATAGTTGCAGCGACATGGTTCACGCTCCAGGCAAACCATATCCCCGATACGATCATTCGGGGATGACAAAAAAGTCTTAACATTGTCATTCCCGAGGGTTTAATCGGGAATCTGGTTTTCAGAAGATACATACCATTTTTTCGAGTCAGGCAACTTTATGAAATACCTTATTACCGGAAGAAACGGACAGCTTGCCAGATCATTCATCCGGCGTTTTGAAGAACGGTCCGTCGACTTCCTTGCCCCTGACGAGTCGCAGCTCGACATCACGGACGGGAAAATAGTCGCAGATGCCGTTGCCGCCTTCAAGCCCGGTGTCATCATCAACTGCGCCGCCTTCAACCTCGTTGACAAAGCGGAAGAGGCGCCGGATGCGGCCTTCGCCGTGAACGCAGTGGGTCCCGGGAACCTTGCGCAGGCCGCGGCGAAACATAAAGCGGTCCTCGTGCATTTCGGGTCAGATTACGTGTTTGACGGATCCAAGGAGAACGGATTATACACTGAAAACGACGCCCCGAACCCCCTGAATGAATACGGCAGGAGCAAGCTCGCCGGGGAGCAGCGCGTCCTGGAC
>JAXIPA010000153.1:0-28067 GCA_045403145.1 Nitrospirota bacterium
TCGATAAGGATGGTGCTGTCGGGGATGATGATGCGCTCAACGGAGGAATGGCTGATGTCCCGCTCGTGCCACAGCGCGACGTTCTCCATGGCGGCAAGGGAATTCGCCCGGACCACGCGGGCAAGGCCGGAGAGGTTCTCGGCCGAGATGGGGTTCCGCTTGTGGGGCATGGCCGACGAGCCCTTCTGCCCCTCGGAGAAATATTCCTCCGCTTCGAGCACCTCGGTGCGCTGGAGATGACGAAGCTCGACGGAGAATTTCTCGATGGATGACGCGACGAGCGCCAGCGCTGAAAGGAACTCGGCATGCCGGTCCCGCTGCACCACCTGCGTCGCAACGGTCTCGGGCTTAAGCCCCAGCTTCCGGCAGACGTAGGTCTCGACAAAAGGATCGATATTCGCGAAAGTCCCCACGGCGCCCGATACCTTGCCCACGCTGATCACGTCCCGGGCACGGACCATGCGGTCGAGGGCGCGGCCCATCTCCTCGTACCAGAGTGCCATCTTGAGGCCGAAGGTGACCGGTTCGGCATGCACGCCGTGGGACCGGCCGATCATGACCGTATTCTTATGCCGCCGGGCTTTCTTTTTGAGCGTGGCCAGCACGACACGGATGTCCTTGATGATGATGTCCGACGCCCTGCGCATGAGAGAGGCAAGGGAGGTATCGAGCACGTCCGAGGAGGTAAGCCCCAAATGGATATAGCGCGAATCGGGACCGACGTGTTCCCCCACTGCCGTCAAAAAGGCGATGACGTCGTGCTTCACGATCTTTTCGAGCGCGTCGATCCGCTTGACGTTGAAGTCCGCCTTCTTCCTGATGTTCGCGAGCGCCTTTGCCGGAATAAGACCCAGCTTCGCATTCGCTTCGCAGGCGAGGATCTCCACCTCGAGCCAGGCGCGGTATCTGTTGTCCGGTTCCCAGAGGCCGGTCATTTCCGGCCTGCTGTAGCGAGGGATCATGCGGGGACTCCTACGGGAAATGATGGTATTTCTTCAAAACGTACCGTTGCTGCGCGAATCACTTTGCATAGGATTCGTCCGGCGACCGCGCTATGCCTTCATCAGCCGGGAAAGCTCTTCATAGGTCGCGGCATCCGGCGCGAGCAGTGAGACAGCCAGACTGCGGCCCCCGGTCCCCTCTAGCAGGCCCTCCCGCAATGCAGGAATGCCTTTATCGTAAGCGGTGTCGGGCGGTTGCAGATACTCGATCGCTGCGCGGGCAACGCCCACTCCAAGAATGCTGACTGCCGAGCTCCTCGCGGATTGCCGTAGTATCGCCAGAGAATAATCCGCCTGGCGACCCAGGCCTATCATAAAAATCTTCTGCGCAGGCACCTTCCCCCGCGCCGTAAGGAGCGCAACGTCGCCGAGCGCGCCGCTCAGTTTGTTCTCAATCAGGAGGCTGGACAGGGCGCCGCAGAGGAGCCAGTCGAGCTGGCCCGCGATCCCTTTCAGCGGCCTGACGTCCTCATAAAAACCGACAACCAGCGCGTCGGTTTCCACTTTTTTGATGTCCTGAAACAGGACATGCACGGTCAGGCCGGACATCCCTCTCCCTAATCCTCGATACGCTCTTCTTCCAGCTTTCCCGTCAGCCTGGCTACACGGTCCAGGATGCCGTTTACAAACGCGCCGGATTCGTCGGTGCCGAATTTTTTCGCTATTTCGATCGCTTCGTTGATTGTTACGCTGGTGGGGATGTCCATCCGGTAAAGGATCTCGTAAATCGCCATTCGGAGCACATTGCGGTCGACCACGGCCATACGATCCAGACTCCAGTTTTTTGCGCACTGATGGATCAGGTCGTTGATCTTGGGAAGGTGTTTGTAGGTCCCCTTGACGATCTCCTCGGCGAAGGCCTTTACTTCGTCATCGGGCTTATATTCCGCCCAAAAATGTTTCAGTACGGCAGACGAAGGTTTGTCTTTTCTGATGTCGAGCTGGAACAATATCTGGAGCGCATGCTCCCTGGCCTTGCGTCTCTTCATACCCTCTTGTCCGGCCGCCGTCGCTTTGTATGCATCGGCCCCCTACGCAATCTGTTTCATGACGTTCGCCATCTCGATGGCGGAGAGCGCCGCATCCCAGCCTTTGTTGCCGCTCTTGGCGCCGGCCCGTTCAATAGCCTGCTCGATGGTATCGGTGGTCAACACGCCGAAGATGACCGGCAGACCGGTTTCCATGGAAATGGCAGCCACGCCCTTGCTCACCTCCGCGCTCACGTACTCGAAATGCGGAGTTGCGCCCCGGATCACCGCGCCCAGACAGATGACGGCGTTGTATTTTTTTGTCTGGGCCAGCATTTTGGCCGCAAGAGGGATCTCGTACGAGCCGGGGACTTTCACGATTTCAATGTCGCTCTCCGCGACCCCATGCCGCTGCAGCCCGTCGAGGGCGCCTTCCACGAGCCTGGCCGTGATGAAATCGTTGAACCTCGCCGCGACGATGCCGAACTTGAGGCCTTTTCCGCTCAGCTCTCCCTGGATGATTTTTGCCATCGAGCCCCTCCCGCAAAATTTCGGATCTCGGATCGCGGATTTAAGATTTGTTCATTCATTCCGCAATCCGCATTCCGCAATTTCCTACACCTTCTCCAATAAATGTCCAAGCTTGTTTTTCTTCACTTTGAGGTAGTGGATGTTCTTCGCATGCGGGTGCATCTCGATGGGCACGCGGGCCACCACCACCAGACCATAACCTTCAAGCCCGACGATCTTTTTCGGGTTGTTCGTGAGGAGCTTGATCTTGCGCACACCGAGGTCGCGCAAGATCTGGGCGCCGACGCCGTAGTCCCGAAGGTCGGCTTTGAACCCGAGCGCGAGATTCGCCTCGACCGTGTCCTTGCCCTTGTCCTGGAGTTCATAGGCCTTGAGCTTCCCTTCGATGCCGATGCCGCGGCCCTCCTGCCTCATGTAGAGGATGACGCCTTTGCCTTCTTCGTCGATCATCTGCATGGCGTTGTGCAGCTGGTCGCCGCAGTCGCAGCGCATCGAGCCGAACACGTCGCCCGTGAGGCACTCCGAATGGACCCGCACCATAACCTCATCTTCGGGTTTGATATCGCCCTTCACCAGCGCGATGTGGCTCAGGCGGTCGATGTCGTTCGCGTAGAGGATGGCCGTAAACTCGTTGCCGTAGGTCGTCGGGAGCTTCGTCACCGCCACGCGGCGGACGAGGGACTCTTTCTTGATCCGGTAGGCGATGAGGTCCTTGACGGTCACGATCTTCATCTTGTGCGTTCGGGAGAATTCCATAAGCTGCGGCACGCGGGACATGGTGCCATCGTCGTTCATGATCTCGCAGATCACGCCCGCCGGCGTGAGTCCGGCGAGCCTCGCCAGGTCCACCGATCCCTCGGTCTGACCGGCGCGCTGCAGCACGCCTCCGGGTTTCGCGCGGAGGGGAAACACATGGCCCGGCCGCGCCAGGTCCTCCGGGCCGGACTTGGGGCTGATGGCGGTCTTGATCGTCGTTGCGCGGTCAGCCGCGGAAATACCGGTGGTCACGCCCTTCTTCGCCTCGATGGAGGTGGTGAACGCCGTCCCGAACGACGAAGTATTGTCCGTGGTCATCATGGGAAGCTGCAGGTGCTCCACGCGCTCCGGCGTGAGCGAAAGGCAGACGAGACCGCGGCCGTATCTGGCCATGAAATTGATCGCCTCGGGCGTCACCATCTCCGCCGCCATCGTGAGGTCGCCCTCGTTCTCGCGGTCCTCGTCGTCCACGAGTATAACCATCCTGCCTTTTTTGATATCGTCAATGGCTTCTTCAATCGTATTGAACTTCATGAAAATCACCTCATTTTGGATCAAGGCAACCGCGTTGCCGTTCCCTTAATTACGCCATCATGGATGGCTCGCTCCAAATTATGCAAATCCGTTTTTCCTCAGGAACTCCAGGTCCACGCCGCCTTCAATTCTTCCGGACAGGAGCCGCTCCACGTACTTTCCGATGATGTCCGTTTCCAGGTTTACGCCGGCGCCCGCGGATTTAAACCCCAGCGTCGTGAGCCTTGCCGTATGGGGGATCATGGCGATGGAAAAACCCGTTTTGTCCACATCCGCCACCGTAAGACTGATGCCGTCTATGGCGATGGACCCCTTTTTGATGACATAGCGAAGAACATTTTTCGACGCATCGAAAAATATTTTCCAGCTGTTGCCCTCTTCATGCTTTTCCCGGATGCGCCCCACCGCGTCCACGTGGCCGCTGACGAGGTGCCCGCCTATCCGCGAGGAGAGCTGGAGCGCCCGCTCCAAATTCACCTTCGCGCCGATTTGCAGTTCCCCGAGGTTCGTGACCTTGAGCGTTTCAACTGCGACGTCGGCGGAAAATTCGCCCTTGTTCATTTCAACGACCGTAAGACAGACGCCGTTCACACAGATGCTGTCTCCGATAGCCGTCCCGCCGAGCACGGCGGATGCGGAAACTGTGAGCCGGGCGGACCCGACATCACGCCGAAGCGCTTTCACACTCCCCATCTCTTCCACGATTCCGGTGAACATTGGCTATCCTTATTTCAGCGGCGGCAGCAGAACGATTTCAATCCTGCGATTCTTATGCCTGCCGTCCTCGGTGTCGTTCGGGGCAACCGGCTGGTTCTCTCCATAGCCTGTCGCGGAGAGCAGATGCGGATCGATGCCGCCCGCTTCCTGGAGATACCGCACCACTTCGGTTGCGCGCCCTGTCGAGAGTTCCCAGTTCGTGGGAAACCGGTTTTTGAGATCACTCACGATCGGCACATTGTCGGTATGGCCCTCGACCTGGATGCGCTTGTCCTTTATGTCCTTGAGTATGCTGACCACCTTATCCAGGACCTTCTTTCCCGCCTTGCTGATCTGGGCGCTGCCCGAGGGGAAGATGATCTTGTCGACCATGGTCATGGTCAGGCGGTTCTTCATCTCCGTGATCTGGACCTGGCCTTCCTTGATTTCCTTCTCGAGCTTCTTCGTCAGGTCCTCGTAAGTCTGCGTGGCCTTCTCGAGCTGCTCCGCTTTCTCCGCTTTCTGCGACAGCTCGGCAATCTTCAGCTCCAGCGCTTCTTTGTCAAGCAGCGCAGCGTCCTTTTCTTTCAAGAGAGTTCCCTTGTCCTTCTGGAGAGCTTCTTTGTCCCTCTGGAGCATTTCTCGTTCTTGCTTCAGGCCGTCAAGCTCCGCGGAAAGTCCTTTTATTTGAGCCTGTAAATCGCCGCTCTTCACCGCAAGAGATTCAGCCTCGCCGGCCTTGAGATCGTACTTTGACTGAGAAACGCATCCGGCAAACAACAATAAGGCAAATAACGGAAAAACAAGCTGTTTTTTCATGGAAGCCTCCTGTTGTTCGAAGCGAATGGGAAAGGGTGTAGAGCCTGGTTATAATAACGTCAGTGAGGTTTATTGTCAAGAATATTGTAGGGCAAAGGGGTCAGAAACAAGGCAATAATGACGCGCAGCAAGAAAATAAAGCTACTCTTTTTCAAGGCAGGGTATGCAGACGATCTTGCCGTTTCTCACTCTCCCGCGGGACTCCATGAACTTCTCACCGCAGACAGCACACCGGACCGATCCGCGGACCCTCGCTTCATGAGGCGGAGGGGCGCTGACCCGTGTAATGACCATGAGTTCTTTTTCGTCAGCATGGAGAATTGCGGAGGCCTTGTCCATCTTGTATTGTTGCATCTCGCGGGACACGTCCTCTCCCGCGTCCTGCCTTTTTTTGAGTTCGGGAAACCTTGAGTCGCCCTCGAACCCCCGGTAGTCTTCGGAGACACGGATACCTTCGCCCGTGCGACGGTTGTAAAAAGTGTACACGTGCTTGCCATAGTCCCGGAAAATGAGGTTGCCCTTGCCGAAGGTGCAGCCGGTGATGAATTGGATCGCGTCAACGGCGCAGGAGTCGTTTTCCACGATGGCGACAAGCTCCTCATCGCGCGGCCGGTCGGCCTTGAGCTCCCGGAGCGCGGCCGTCGCCACGCGAAAACCGAGGGCGAGACCGGGGCAGAGGTGGCCGTGGAATTGGACGGCGTCACGAAGATCGTCACTGTGTAGTTCACTCATAGAAAACTCCTTAGAGCTTATTTTACCGCAGAGGGCGCGGAGAGCGCAGAGGTTACTGAAAAAAATACAGAGAAGTTCAAAAATAGAAGCAATGCGGTTTGTATCTTCTTGAAACCGTTATTTTGCTTTCTCTGCGTGCTCAGCGTCCTCTGCGGTGATAGCTCTACTTTTTAAGCACCAGCTTCGCCGCAAGGATCGCCTTCGCCCTCTTCAAATGGTTCTTCACGGCCTCGCTGTCGTCGACGGCCAGGTGGATTTCCCTCGCTACCTCCGCCTCTCCCGCCTCACCTGCCTTCCCGGCCCATTCACGGTAGTTCTCCACGTGGCTGTCGCCGTGTTCGATCCAGTGGTCGAGCATGACCTGTAACTTCCTCAGGTCTTCGATGCCGTGACCGGGCTCATGATCGTAAGCATGGGTGTGGTGTTTGTGGTTGTCGTGCATACCGCCTCCGTTTGCGTGGATATGTCCATAATGGCCGTGCCGGTGCACGTGTGCCGTGTCTCCGTGGTTGTGAGCGTGTTCGTGTATCAGGTTGACCCGGAGCAGCAGTTCGTCGTTTGCCATGATGCGGGGAAAGGCATCGTCCCCGGCCACGGCATGGTCCTCGGAGAGCACGATTGCTCGTTCCGCGATGTCGCCGGCAATGGAGAGGTCATGGGTGGCGGAAATGATCGTTTTCCCCTTCCCGTGCAGCTCATGCAGGAGCTCGATGAGCCAGACCTGGGTACGCGGATCAAGGCCGTTCGTGGGCTCGTCGAGCAGCAGCACCTCGGGGTTCGTCGCAAGACTGGACGCGATGGCAACCTTTTTTTTCTGTCCGTCGGACAGGGTGTGCGGGGCGCGGTCGCGCAGTTCGGTAATCTTAAGCGACGCCAGCAGGCCGTCGACGATATCGTTGATCTCCGGGGCGGCAAAACCGAGCTGGAGCGGGCCGAAGGCGATCTCGTCCCAGACTGTGGATGAAAAGAGCTGCACGTCCGGGTTCGAGAAGACGAAAGCGACCCGTTTTCTGAAATCCGCGGAAAAGGCCCGGTCTTCGAGCGCCTCCTCGGACAATGATTTGCCGAATGCGGTGATGGACCCCGACGTCGGAAAAACCAGCCCGTCGAGCAGGGAAAGAAGCGTGGACTTGCCCGTGCCGTTTGCGCCGAGGACCACCGCGCGCTCGCCTTGCCGGAAATCAAGAGAGAGTCCCTTCAGCGCGGCGTCCCCCGCGGCGTACGAGTAAGAGATATTATTGAGGCTGAAGACCGTCGTCACCGGAGCATTCCCCTTTCGGACATGAGGAGTATACCACCGGCGGCGAGGACTGTCATCAGCCAAAGGTAGTCGCCGGGTCCGCTTCGGAAGCGGTTGACGGAGCGGAATTCTCCGTGAAAGCCGCGGGAGATCATGGCTTTGTACACATCGCCGCTCATCTCCACGGACTTTTTGAAGGTAACGCCGATGCGGGATGCGATCCAGCTTCTCTCGACACCGGGGGAAAAAGCGCTGATGGTCCTGCTCTTCCGAGCGCGGAACATGTCCTGGATCAGCCTCAGAAACACAAAGATATACCGCTCGGTCATGCCCAGGGTCATGACGAATACCCGCGGAACAAGAAGGGCGCGAAGACCGGCGAATATCTCGGACCAGCGGTGCGTGAGGGTGAACAGGACGGCAAAGGAGACCGACGCGGCAACGCGCGAAACCAGCATGATAGCGCCCCACATCCCCTGGCGTGTGACAGCAAGCTCAGCGGGCACCGTATAGGGACCCCACGTATACGAGCGGGAAAGCTTCACGAGCACCACAATCGGCTCTCCGGGCGTAACGATGTTCAGCATTGCGGGCAGAACGACTGCGGCTGAAAAGAGCGGAACGAACAGCCAGACCCGCTTTACAAAAAACCAGAGCGGGACCCGTGAAAGCGCGGCAAGCGCCAGACTGGCCCCATAGACCAGCCAGAGCGACCGCGGTGTATGAAGAAAGCTGATGAGCACGAGGATGAACAGGAACGTAACGAGCTGGAACCTGATATCGAGGCCCTGCAGGAGCCCGCGCCGGTTTGCATACCGCTCCGAAAACAGCGACTGTTCAGCAACGCGCGCGACGCTCAGGAGCGTTTTGTCCAGGAACGCTGTGCTCGCCAAGTCATTTCACCCGGAAATTCATTCTTTGTTCTCCGAAGAACCGTTCCTGCGCGTCAGCAGCTTCGCAAGAAGGTACACGACACCCGCTGTTGCCGCGATGCCGATGATGCCTGCCAGGATATAACCGAGTCCGCTTCGGATGAGCCCCGGACCCTGGCCCGGAACAGCATAATTCGTGAACGGCGCTTTCCAGGCATCGGTCAGACGCTTCATGCCCTCCGGTGCGAAACCGGCAATTTTTTCGATCTGGTCCAGGCCCCATTCTCCCCATGCGCCCCCGGCGCCGAAATACTTCGGGATGATCAGCCCGAGCGGAGAAAGGATGACCAGAATGCCGATCCCTATCCAGAGCTTCTGGGTCGTTATTCTGCTCTTGTTACTTTCGCCTTCATTCCGCATTCCGCAATCCGCATTCCGCACTCGGTTCACCCCAGCATCCCGGGGTCATTTTTCTGGAAATACTTTACCACGAGGCCGGTGACAACGGCTTCGACGACGCCGAACACGAGCAGATGTTCAACTACCATGACCGGGACCGTGATGGAAAGCGGAAACGGCGCATAGAGAGGCCTCCCGTCCGGAGAAACGGCGATCATCGGCTGTATGCCCAGTTGAATGGCCGTCAACAAGGCGGACGCATTCAGACTGACGTATGCGGCGATTGCGGCCGCTATCCACCGTCTTCTGCTCGTGGGCGCGGACGCGGCCGCAAAAAGACGGTACAGGCCATAGCCGACAAAGGCGCCGGCCACCGCGATATTGAAGCAATTCGCCCCGATGGCGGTCACGCCGCCGTCCCCGAACAGCAGGGCCTGGATGATAAGTGCGACGGAAACCGAGATCAGCGCGGCCCAGGGCCCGAGCAGGATGGCGATGAGCGTCGCCCCGGTCGCATGACCCGTCGTGCCCCCGATGACCGGGATATTGAACATCATGACCACGAAGGTGAAAGCCGCGCCGATCGCGAGGTACGGCGCTTGTTTTGCCTTCAGCGTCTTATTGAGTTTCCAGGATGCGATTGCCCAGAATGGGGCTGCTGCCGCGAACATGACGCCGTACGTAGCGGGTCCGAGGTAACCGTCGGGAATATGCACGAAAAATCTCCTTGTATCAGCTTCGCCGGCTTAAAACCTCCACCCTGCACCCCCGAGCGCGACATAATCATCGGCATACTTGTTCAGCCCCACGCGAACGCCGAGATCGACATACCACGACCGGGAAATACCGTAAATGACCCCGCCGAGCAAGTTGAAGGGTCGTGAATACGCTTCCGCCTCTTTCCGGCTTTCGCCCGCAAACTCAGTCACGAACCGAACTGAGTCCGTGATCTTGTGTTCGACGGCGAGGCCGAACTTGATGGCATAATCCTGGGCGAAATGCCAATTCTTCATGTCCCTTCCAGAGGCCTCATATCCCACGTTCAGATGGAGGACCTTGTTGCGGCATTCCTGTGAATCCATCAGCCGCACGCCCCAGACGACATTGCCCGTACCGAGACCTTTGTCCGCGTCGCCTGTCGGCACATCGGCGAAGATCAGGAACGCCATGGACTGTTTCACTTCATTCTCGAAGAGCTGGTGCTTGAATTTAAACCGCACATCGCCTGCCCCGCTCTCATCCTGGCCCGGGACGGGGCCGGGTTTCAGAGTGAGATAAGGAACCTCCAGGGAAAGGTCCGTATGCTTCCCTGTTCCCGCGGTCATGACGGCGGTAACCTTCGTTGACTTGAGCTCATTGTCCTTTGAATAATCGCCGGTCATTTCCAATAGATAATTGCCCTTCCCCTCCGTGGCCGTGTCCTCCACCTGGAGCGGGTGCGAAGCCCAGGCTACCGCCGGAACGAGGAGAAGCATGAATAGGACGCAACGTCTGATGAAGTCGAGCATAATCACTCCCTCGGTATGAATTTGTTGCTTGTTTTGTGTCTGGCTGTCATGCAAGTTCTTTCCCCGTAGTGGTTGCCGTGAGCTTCCCGTGTTTGACGCCCTTGGTGCCGATCAAACGATCCGCGATCTTCCGGATCTCATGGCTCTTCCCCTTCACGACCAGCACCTCAAGACAGTTGTGCGCATCGAGATGCACATGGAGCGTGGAGACGATCTGGCGGTAGGACTTGTGCTGCAAGTCGGTAAGCGCATGCTCAAGCTCTCGGGTATGATGATTGTAGACGATGGTGATGGTGGCCACGGTTTCCCGGTCATGGGATTCCCACTCCTGCTCTACGAGGCTGTCGCGGATCATGTCGCGGATCGCCTCGGACCGCGTGGCGTAGCCTTTACGCTCGATACGCGCGTCGAATTTTTTTATGAGCTGACTGTCGATGGACACGCCGAAACGGGCAATGCCGGACATAACGCCTCCGTGCCACTAATTAAAAAAAAGTAACACACTCGCGTCTTCCCTGTCAAGCGTAATTTTCCCTGAAGTAACAATAATCTTGACAAAAACCGGCGTCTTTGATAGGTTTACTACGATTTAGACTGATTTCCATCTTACTGAGGAGGAGACGTAAAAATGAAAAAAATACAGCTCTCGGTCGCTTGTTTATTCGTCCTCACGATGCTCGCCGTTCCTTCCCGCGCGTTCGCGTTATTCGGCCTGGACGCGGGTGTGGGATACTGGATGCAGACGCCGTCAGGCACGCTGGATTACAAACCGGTAACGGCTGTTACCGGCAATATCGACCTCAAGGATGATCTGAACTTCGATACCCAAAACAGGCCGTTCGTCCGCGTAAAGGTGGAGCTTCCCTTGATCCTGCCGAATGTCTATTTCATGGCCACACCCATGTCATTTGATCAAACCGCACTGGTAACCCGGCCGATCTCTTTCGGCGGCCAACAGTTCGGCAGTCTCACCGTCCCGGTCGATTCAAAACTCAAGATGGACCATTATGATTTAGCATTGTTCTATCCCATCCCTCTGCTCAAAACAGCGACGCTCGGCAAGCTCAATGTTGAGTTCGGTCTGAACGCAAGACAAATTAATTTTGAGGGAACGATAAGCCAGGGCGCGTCTACCGGCTCCAAGAGCCTCACGCTTTACGTGCCGATGATTTACGCAGGGGTCCAGGTGAAGCCCATCTCGCTGCTCAGCCTCGAAGCCGAGATACGGGGAATTGCTTTTAGCGGTAATTCCTATTACGATTATCTCGCCAGGGTGAAGGTAAACCCGATTCCGCTGGTCTATGTCGCCGGCGGTTACCGTGCCGAGACCCTTAAAATCGACGCGCAGGATGTCAAGGCAGATGTCAAATTCGGAGGCCCTTTCCTGGAGGTGGGAGTGAGCTTCTAGAGCGCTATTCTTCTGACCACAAAAAGCCCCCGGTTCAACAACCGGGGGCTTTTTTATTGCAACTAAAAAAAATATCACTCCTGACTCCAGACTCTCAGTACTTGCCCCTTCGCCGTCATTTATGTTATATTCCCTCCGTGGAAGCCAAAAGAGATGCGTTAATATTGAAAGTAGCCGGCAACACAGTCGAGGGGGCCATCGATGAAATCGCCTCCGAGCTGCCTGTCAGACTTGTGCTGAATAATGAACCGCTCGTTACGCTGCTGTGCACCCCGACCGAGCTCGAAGAACTTGCCGTGGGGTTCCTCCTGTCCGAAGGGCTGCTGCGCGACAAGGCATCGATCAGAAAGCTCGAGGTGGATGAACGGGAAGCCACGGTACGCATCGAGCTCGACGATCTGCCTGCTGACTTTTCCACCCTGTTCGAAAAGCGAACGATCTCATCAGGCTGCGGCAAAGGCATAACGTTCACGAGCTACCGTATGTACGCAGATCAGCGGATGAACGTCGCCGGTCCGATCGTGGGCCTCGATGACATCAGGAGACTGCTCAAAACCTTTCGGAATATATCCGCGCTCTATCTGGAGACCGGGGGCGTTCACAGCGCGGCGCTCTCGGACGGCAGGGACATCCTCTTCTTTTCGGAGGACATCGGCAGGCACAACGCGGTGGACAAGCTCATCGGAAAGGCCTTTTTGCAGTCGGTCTCCGTGGAAAACAAGATCCTTCTCACGAGCGGCAGGGTGACGTCCGAAATCGTCACCAAGGCCGGCAGGAACCGGTTCCCCGTCCTCATCAGCCGCGCCGCCCCGTCGTGCATGGCGATAAGCTACGCTGAGGACATGGGAATCACTCTCGTCGGCTTTGCGCGCGGAGACCGCATGAACATATACACGTGGCCGAAGAGGATCAGTTGGTAGGGCAGTATCACGTGAGAAGCGGATGAGTTCTCTTGAAAAGTCGTTGTGTTTCTGATATTGTAAGGACTGGGTTTTCCGGAACCGGAAAACCTTTTTGTTTGAAGGAGGAGTATGAACAAGCTGCATGAATTCACCGCCGAACCCATGATAGCCTATTTTTCCATGGAGATCGGCATAAAGAACGACATTCCCACGTACAGCGGCGGCCTCGGCATTCTGGCCGGCGACACGATCAAGGCCGCCGCCGACCTGAAACTTCCCCTGGTGGCCGTAACCCTCATCACTCACAAGGGATATTTCAACCAGGACATCGGTGATGACGGATGGCAGAAGGAAAGGCCGGTGGTCTGGGACCCCGCGAAATACATGGCCTTGTTGCCCGAAAAAATAAAAATTCTGATCGAAGGCCGTGAGGTCTATGTCCAGGCATGGGTCTACCTGGTCGTGAGCCCCACCGGCGGAAGGGTGCCTGTTCTTTTTCTCGATACGGACCTGCCCGAGAACGCGCCCCAGGACTGCGGCCTCACGGACCATCTGTACGGCGGGGACAGCGCCTACCGCCTCAAGCAGGAGGTCGTGCTCGGCATGGGGGGCGTGCGCATGCTCCAGGCGCTCGACTTTCACATCAAAAAATTTCACATGAACGAGGGGCATGCCAGCTTCCTTGCCCTCGAACTGCTCGTGAAATTCAAACGGGACATCGAGAGCGTATGGGACGAGCGTTCGGTCTGGGACATTGCCCGTGTGCGGGACCTCTGCGTGTTCACGACCCACACGCCGGTCGAAGCCGGTCATGACAAGTTCCCCTATCCCCTGGTGAAGCAGGTGCTCGGCGAGGTCATCCCCATCGACGTGCTCAGGGACCTCGCGGGCAGGGAGAGCTTGAACATGACGCTGCTTGCGCTCAGTCTGAGCAAGTACGTGAACGGCGTCGCCAAGAAGCACGGTGAGGTCTCGCAGCACATGTTCCCGGGATACCATATCAACGCCATCACGAACGGCGTGCATACCTTCACCTGGACCTGCGAGGATATGGCGAAGCTGTTCGACAAGCACATCCCCGGCTGGGCGAACGAGCCCGAGCTCTTTGTCCGTTCCGGCAGTATTCCCGAACTGGAGCTTTGGGAGGCGCACCGCGCGGCGAAAAGGAAGCTTTTGACCTATGTCGGCGAGGCAAGCGGCGTGGTCATGGACCCGAACGTCCTTACCCTGGGCTTTGCGCGACGCGCAACGGCGTACAAGCGTCCGCACCTGCTGTTCCACGACGTGGAACGGCTTCTTGAGATCAACGAAAAAGGCAGGCTGCAGATCATCTACGCGGGCAAGGCCCACCCCCATGACGACAACGGGAAGCGGCTGATCCAGGGGATCTATGGATATCGCGACAAGCTCAAGGGAAAGGTTTCCATCGCCTTCCTGCCGGGCTACGACATGGACATCGCGCTCAAACTTGTATCGGGTGTGGATGTGTGGCTCAACACGCCGCTCAGGCCCCTCGAGGCCTCAGGCACGAGCGGCATGAAGGCCGCCCACAACGGAGTGGTGAACTTCAGCGTGCTCGACGGGTGGTGGATCGAAGGGCATATCGAGGGATTTACGGGATGGTCCATCGGGGCCAAGCCGACGGAGACGGCCCTGCCGGGGATGTCGGACGCCGAGGACGCAGCTGACCTCTACGCCAAGCTCGAAGACCTCATCATCCCCAGGTATTATGACACGAACAAGAGCAGATGGAGCCGCATGATGAAGAACGCCATCAGTAAAAACGCCTACTACTTCAACTGCCACCGCATGATGCGAAGATACGTGACGGAAGCGTACATAAGATAAATTTCGGATTGCGGAATTCGGATTGCCGAATGAAAAACCTGTGGCTTCGTCTCCCCTGATTCCGCAATCCACAATCCGACATCCGCAATGGATTAAATTCCTTCCGCGTCCTGCGTTACCCTGAGCACTTCCTCAACCGTGGTAATGCCCTTGACCGCTTTCAGCAGTCCTTCCTGCCGCAGGGTTTTAAATCCCGTCTGCGCGGCCGCTGTTTTCAGGGAGGAGCCCGACGCCTTGGCAACGATCATCGCCCTGATTGATTCGTTCGTCTCCATGAGTTCAAAGAGTCCTATGCGCCCCTTATACCCCGTGCTCTTGCAGGCCGGGCAGCCTTCGCCGCGATAAAACGTCACGTTTCCCTGCGCGACACCCAGACTTGTGAGAAGCTCGGGAGACGCCGTGTAAGATTTTTTGCAGCTTTCGCATATTTTCCGGGCAAGGCGTTGTGCCATGATACCGATTGTCGAGGACGCGATAAGAAACGGCTCGATCCCCATATCGATAAGCCTGGTCGCCGCGCCGGCCGCGTCATTGGTATGCAGCGTCGCGAAGACCAGATGGCCGGTGAGCGCGGCGTGAATGGCGATTTCCGCCGTTTCCCGGTCGCGGATTTCCCCCACCATGATGATGTCCGGGTCCTGGCGCAGAATGGAGCGGAGCCCGCTGGCAAAGGTCGTGCCCGCCTTGGGGTTTACCTGCATCTGGTTCACGCCCATCATCTGGTATTCGACGGGGTCTTCCACGGTCACGATATTGTACGCCTTCCTGTCTATGGTGTTGATGCTGGCGTAGAGCGTGGTGGTCTTGCCGCTGCCGGTCGGTCCGGTCACGAGGACCATTCCGTAAGGCTTCATAATCAGTCTGCGGTAGCGTTCAAGCATTTCGGGCGAGAAGTTCAGTCCCTCAAGGGTCATGATGACCCGGGACCGGTCAAGGATGCGCATAACCACGGTCTCTCCCTGGATGACCGGCAGGGTCGAGACCCGGATGTCCACGGCAACGTCCCCCACCATGCGGAGGGCGTTGCGTTCGTGGAACACGGCCGTCACCACCGGACCCGTGTCGGTATGGGTTATCTTGGCCTGAAACCGTCCGTCCTGCGGCGCACGTTTTTCCGCGATGTCCATGTTGGCCATGATCTTGATGCGGGAAACTATCGGCGCGTGCATGGCGCGGGACAGGGTCCGGACTTCGCTCAGCACCCCGTCGATCCGGTAGCGCACCTTGATATGATCGCCTTCCGGGTCGATGTGAATGTCGCTCGCCCGGTCCAGAATGGCTTGGGCGATCACCATGCTCACCAACTTGACGACCGGAGCGTCCTCGGCTGCCGGGCCGGCGATCTCCTCGCCGGCAATGACGCCCATCTCCCCGGCAAAATCCTTGGCCGCGGCCTCGATGGACTGGCTCATGGCATAGTACCGGTCGATGGCCTTCAGGATATCGGTCCGCGTGGCCACGACCTGCCGGACCTCCCTCCCCGTCGCCTTCCGGATGTCGTCGACGCCGAAAATGTTCAACGGATCGGCCATTGCCACCACCAGGGCCTCTTTGTCCCTGTACAGGGGGACGGCCGTGACACGCCTCGCCAGATCTCCGGACACCAGCTTCACGCTGTCGACATCCACGAGCTGCTTGTCGATTTCGATATAGGGGATGTGAAGCTGTCTGCCGAGAAAGGTTGCGATGTTGTGCTCGCTGATAAACCCCAGGTCTACCAGGACCTCGCCGAGCTTGCCGCCCCGCTTCTTCTGTTCGTCGAGCGCGCGCTTGAGCTGGTCCTCCTTGATCATGCCGCCGGCGACGAGCATCTCGCCGAGCATCTTTCTCTTCACGTCCGTAACTGCCATAGTACGCTCCTTGTGCGTTCCCTCTTCCCGGATTGTCCGGCTGCGGTCGTTGCCAGTCAGATTATACCAGAAAAAAGATTTCCTACGGTAGTGCTATTTCGATGCCATCCTCCGGTCCCGGATTAGAAACACTTATTTACCTCCCCATTGATTATATTAAAGTTATGCGGTTTCTATCCGATAAGATAGGCAGCGGATATAAAATCAGGGAGGTCCTGGATAAATGATTGACAAAGGGAAAAGCACCCTGCTGGTCGTCGATGACGACCCCTATGTGCTGGAGTCCATCTCCACGCTGCTGAAAGAGTTCGGCTACTCCGTCTTTACCAGCCAGAATGCAAACGACGCCATCAAGATGGTCGAGAAGATCTGCTTCGACGTAGTCCTGACCGACATCAAGATGCCGCAGGTCACCGGCATTGAGCTTCTGCAAAACATCCACACCCACAGCCAGCAGATACCCGTCATCCTCATGACCGCGTTCGCCGAACTGGACGTGGCCGTCGACGCGATCAAGCGGGGGGCGTTCGACTTCATCACAAAGCCCTACAATCCCGACTACCTGCTGCACTCCGTGGAAAAGGCGGTCAAGTACACCCACTTTGTCCAGATGGAGAAAAACTATAAATCCATGCTGGAAGACACCGTCAGGCTGCGGACGCAGGAGCTTGCGGACGCCCTCATGATGGTGAAGAATATGAGCGCGGAGATAATCCAGCGCCTGACGGCGGTCGCCGAATACCGCGACACCGACACCGGCGCCCACATCGCGCGGATCGGACTCTACTCAAGCAGAATCGCGGAAGTGCTGGGCATGCCCCTCGACTTCATCGAGACGCTGGCCTTCGCGAGCCCCATGCATGACCTGGGGAAGATCGGGATTCCCGACAGCATCCTCCTGAAGCCCGGGTCCCTCACGCGCGAAGAGTTCGAGGTCATGAAAACGCATACGACGATCGGCGAAAAGATGCTTACCGGGTCGTCCTATCCCGGAATTCAGACCGCCGCCGCCGTTGCCATGTACCACCATGAACGCTGGGACGGCAAAGGCTATCCGGAGGGACTCAAGGGTGAGGAAATCCCCATTGAAGGCCGTATCGTCATGCTGGTGGACCAGTACGACGCCCTGCGGAGCAAAAGGCCGTACAAGCCGTCCTTTGATCACGAGAAGACATATAAAATCATTACAGAAGGAGACGGAAGGACAATGCCGGAGCACTTTGACCCCGCCGTATTAAAGGCCTTTAAAGAGGTCGCCCCGCTCTTTAACGAAATTCACGACTCACATCAGGATTAACTTACCGCACGCTCTGCTCATCTCGACACCATGGATATCGCTTTTGTGCCGCACACCCTTCGGCACAAGCCGCAGCCGAAACACTTGCTCGCATCTATGTGCGCATGGGATAGGCCGCTGTGCTTATGGCTGTCAATGGCCTTAAAGTGACATTCCGCCTCGCACGACCCGCACCCGGTACAGAGCGCTTCATCCACCCTCGCCACATACTCGGCCCGCTCCATGGTCTCCACGCCGGTCCGAGAAAGGGTCAGCATGGCGAGACAGTCCCGGGGACCGCAGTTACAGATCGCACCGATGAAGGGCGTCATCATGGTCCAGATGGTATGGATCGCCCCCTGCTCCTCCATGGCCCGCATCTGTCCTATGGCGGTTTCCTGTGCGAGCGATTCCAGACCTTCATCGGATGCCTTGCCGAAATACCCCATGTCGATGCCGTTGTACCACGGCTCGGGCCCGTAGCTCACGGCATAGCAGCATCGTTCTTCTTTTTTTTCAATGTTCCACCGGCACGCGCAGGGCATGCGTACCACGGTCCTGGCCCTCCTCACCACCTCGCTGATCTCTTCGATGGGCAGCACCTGGCCAAAATGCTCGGCCTTTGCCTTGTTGACCATGGCGGTCCTGACCGCCGCGGGGAGTTTTCCTTTTTTTCGGTAGATGGTCTCGAGCCTTCCCAGTGTCTGGAACCCTTCGCTGAACGCGGAGGTCAGGAAGTTCCCGATATACCGCCGGCGCTCGAGATCGGACAGGAGGTCCAGGGCGTAGTTCCCGGCGTTCTTATACCAGATCTTGCCTTCGCCGTGTTTTGTACATAAGTCACACATAGTTCACCTCTCGCACCCGTAAAATAAGACGGAATATCGCTAAAAGCAAGAAGAATGAGGGGTAGGCGGGCCGCAGCCGGACAGCTCGCACCTGGGTCTGGCTGAGTCTGCTTGATTTCTCCGCCGTTTTATATTATAGTTTCGCATGCACAACAAAATAAAAAACGCCAGGGAACTCCTCCCCCTGCTCGCCATTCTGCGAGCCGCGGGGAAAAAGATCGTTTTTACAAACGGTTGCTTCGATATCATCCATACCGGCCACGCACGCTATCTTGCAAAAGCGAAAACGTTCGGGGATGTGCTCGTTGTGGCGGTCAACAGCGACTCGTCGGTCCGCCTGATCAAAGGGGAAAGGCGGCCGATCAATTCGGAGGCCGATCGCATGGAAATCCTCGCTGCTCTGCAGTCCGTGGATTTCGTCACGCTCTTCGACGAACCCGATCCCTACCGGGTCATTTCGGAAATCCAACCGGACGTGCTGGTCAAGGGCGGAGACTGGCAGATCGAGAAAATCATCGGTCGCGATATCGTGGAAGCGCGCGGCGGCAGGGTGATCAGCGTGGGATACATCGAAGGCGCATCAACGACGGGCATTATTGAGAAGATTGTGAAGCTCTATCGGTAAAACGCGAAGGCGGTAAGGGTTTTACTTTTTCCGCTTCTTTCTCGCTTTGCTGTCCTCAATGGAATACAACTCAGCATCATCGAACCCGAAATAGTGGCCGATCTCATGTACCACTGTGTCCAGGACGATTTCTTCAATCTCTTCCGGCGAGGATGCGGCGCCCTCGATGGGGCGCTGGTAGATAACGATGCGGTCCGGCAACACGTTCCCGAAATTCCAGTCCCGCTCCGTGAGAGGCACGCCCTGGTACAGCCCGAAGAGCGTGCCGTCCTCGATCCCCATGTCGTCGAGCACTTCCTCCGACGGTTCGTCCTCGATCTCGATCATGATGTTCCGCAGTTTGTTCCTGAACTTCCCGGGAAGACGTTCGAGCGATCGCTCGACGAGTTTTTCGAAAGATGATCGGTCCATGGGCTTATATCAATCCTTAAACCTAAAAAGAGCAGTAACCACGGATGAACACGGATATATCAAAATCATAAAAATCAAAACCATTTACCGCGATGGCCTTTCCGGGTTAGCTTATCGTTATTTTTTGGTTTTATCTGATGGATCGAGTCGTTTGTCGAACTTAAAATCCTCAATTTCGGTAACCGTAACGTACTTCATATCCGGATGTGCAGGGTTAATAAGAATATTGAACTCGTCCGGAACAACGGCTGAAGGTACTTGTAATAAAAGGTTTTTCATGCTCACTGTCCATTGAGTACCAATATCTGCCAATTTAAAAGACGGTGGATACCTGCGCCAATTCTTTGGCAAGGCAAACTCGTCAATTGTTTGTGGAACAATAGTCTTGGGTATCTCAATCAAAACTATCTTTCGCTTAATAAGAAAGTCAGATTGAGACATATGAACAAGCGCTTCCAGAGCAGCAAGTGATCGACTTGCTGCGGAATAAATCATTGGAGTTCCTTTATGGTTCCATCTGCCTCCCGCAAGTCTGGCACCTTCCCCCGATAGATCCTTGGCATACTTCGTACGTGATATTCGATAGAGCACCCTCATGCAAAGACACCATGGTCGATACGAGTGAGCTCATCCATAACAAGCTGAGCCCCGGTTTGAAGACTGACCAGATCGCCCGGGACCTTCCCTCCTAATGCAGTATTCGGAGTGGTGAACCAGCGCAGAAAATTCTCGCGTGATTCAAATACCTCTGTGCCCCTTACCATGAGACGAGCCAATTGTATAATGTGCTCAGATATGGTGGGATTGAATTTCTGGGTATTCTTATATCGCTGAATGGTGCGGAGTGTGATTGGCAACATATAAGCAAGTCTGTCCGGTGTAAAGCCGAAGCAATCTCCAAAAGAGATAAGAGATCCCTTGGTAACTCCTTGTTTACTCATCTCTATTACGTCCATTTCAGAGGTAAGCTCTTTATGAAAAAACTTTGGGAAAATCTTCGAAGTTTCAATTTCGCATGCTTTTTTCAATGTTTTAACTGCAGGCATAAAACACCTCCATTCTTTGTGACATCTGTCTAAATATTAACGAAATTTGTCATCATTGTCAATGGGCAAACTTGTGAGGGGGAGTGGAGCCCTCCGGCAGAAGCCGGAGGCTCCCATAAATGAGAACCCCAATAGTTTAGGAAGTACTGCTTACATAGTATCTATACAATGAAAGCGCTGTTTCAAAACAAAAAAAGCCGGAGAACCAGAGGCGTCCTCCGGGCTCCGGCTTCGGGAAGTCGGGCATTACTTTCTGATGCGGGAAAAGACTTCCGTGCCGCGGTAGATTGCGGCGTCGCCCAGCTCTTCCTCGATGCGGATGAGCTGGTTGTACTTGGCGATGCGGTCGGTGCGGGAAAGCGAACCGGTCTTGATTTGGCCGGCGTTTGTGGCGACCGCGAGGTCCGCGATCGTCGTGTCTTCACTCTCGCCGGAACGATGGGAAACCACGGCGGTATAGCCCGCCCGTTTTGCCATTTCGATGGCGTCGAGGGTCTCGGTAAGCGAGCCGATCTGGTTTAATTTGATGAGGATGGAGTTGGCGATCCCCTCTGCAATGCCTTTCCTGAAAATCGAGGTGTTGGTCACGAAGATGTCGTCGCCCACGAGTTGGACTTTTTTCCCGAGATGGTCGGTCAGGAGCTTCCACCCTTTCCAGTCCTTTTCGGACATTCCGTCCTCGATGCTGATTATGGGATACTGCCTGATCCAGTCCTCGTAGAACCGGACCATCTTCTCAGACGTCATTTTCCTGCCTTCGCCCTTGAGGTCGTACGTCCCGTTTTTGTAGAATTCACTCGAAGCGACATCAAGCCCGAGAAATATCTGTTTACCCGGTTTGTAGCCGGCCTTCTGAATGGCTTCAAGGATGACCTGCACCGCTTCCTCGTTGGACTTGAGGTTCGGCGCAAAACCGCCTTCGTCGCCCACGGAGGTATTGTAGTTTTTCTTCTTAAGCACGGACTTGAGGTTGTGGAACACTTCCGCGCCCATCCTGATGGCCTCGGCGCAGGACGAAGCCCCCGCCGGGATGATCATGAATTCCTGGAAGTCCACATTGTTGTCCGCATGGGCGCCGCCGTTCAGGACGTTCATCATGGGGACGGGAAGTTCCCTGGCGTTCGGACCGCCCAGATACTGATAGAACGGGAGGCCGGCATCTTCCGCGCTGGCCTTGGCTACAGCGAGGGATACGGCAAGGATCGCATTGGCGCCGAGCTTCTTTTTGCTTTCCGTGCCGTCCAAGGCGATCATCATGTTGTCGATGGAGGCCTGTTCCATTGAATCGAATCCGCTGACGGCGGGACCGATTATCTCGATGATGTTCTTGACCGCCTTCTGGACGCCCTTTCCCAGGTACCGTTTGCCGCCGTCCCGGAGTTCCAGCGCCTCCCTTTCCCCGGTCGATGCGCCACTCGGCACGATGGCCCGGCCCAGCACCCCGCTCTCTAGGACGACATCGGCTTCAACCGTCGGGTTGCCCCGTGAATCCAGCACCTCGCGCGCAAACACATCGATGATCTCGCTCATGAAGCCTCCCTCTTTGTAATTCGGAAATTGAGAAGTTGGGAACGTAAGAAGTTGTGTTTAAGCTCTCAACTTCGCATCTTCTCAGCTTCCCAGCTTCCGTCGCCTTACTATCCCAGAATAAACTGCTTTCCCGCCTTCACCAGGTCCCTGATCTTATCTTCCGATGAGGATTCCACGTACACGCGCACGACCGGCTCGGTGCCGGAGGCCCGCATCAGCACCCAGCTGTCGTCCTCCAGCATATACTTGGTCCCATCGGCCGTGGTTTTCTTTCCCTTGACCCGCAATCCGCCCAGCTCGTTTATCGGCTGGCTGAGCCGCTCTCCCACCGCTTTGCGGTTCGCTTCCGTGATGTGGATATTGACGCGGTCATTCAGGATGGTCCCCACTTCCTTATACAGCCGCCTCAGCATGTCCTTGATGGTTTTCTTCTCCCGCGCTACCATTTCCGCGACCAGGAGGCAGGCAAGGATGCCATCCTTTTCGGGCACATGGTCCTTGATGGTCATGCCCGCACTCTCTTCGCCGCCGAAAATGATCTTGCCCTGCACCAGAAGATCGCCGATGAACTTGAACCCCACGCCGGTCTCGTACACTTCGATGCCGTGCTTCTTCGCCACGACATCGATCAGGTGGGACGTTGCGATGGAACGGGCCGCACCGCCTTTCCAGCCGCGCGTTCGGCAGAGGTAGTCGAGCACCAGGGCGAGCACCTGGTTGGGATTGATATAGGTCCCGTCCGTATCGAGAATCCCGAAGCGGTCCGCATCCCCGTCAACCGCCAGACCGATATCGAACTTTCCCTTGCTGATGGTCGCAGAAAGTTCGGCAAGGTTCCCTTCGGACGGCTCGGGAGAACGGCCGCCGAACATCGTGTCGCGATGGCCGTGAATGACGGTGACCGCGCATCCCGCGTCCCTGAGCGCCGTGTCGAGATACTCCCTGCCCGTCCCGTAGAGAAGGTCAACGGCGACCTTGAGTTTCGCTTTTCGGATGATCTCCATATCGATCTTCTTTTTCAGATCGTCGAGGTAGACTTTGCGAAGGTCAACCTCTTCCGCCAGCCCCTTTTCTTTGGCTTCGGCAAGGGAAATGACGGCGATGGAATTTTTTTCGAGCAGAGCGTTGGCCTTCGTTTCGATGTCCTTCGTGGTTTCGGGAAGCGCCGGCCCCCCCCAGGCAGGGGAAAATTTGAGGCCGTTGTAAAGGGGCGGGTTATGGCTCGCGGTGAAGTTGATGCCACCCGCGGCTTTTCTGCGGATGATTTCAAAGGACACGGCAGGCGTGGGAACATCACGGTTCGAAAGGTATGCGTGTACGCCGTTTGCGGTCAGCACCCTGACCGCTTCCTCCGCGAACCGCTCGGACATGAAACGCGTATCGTATCCCACGATCACGCCTTTGTCCTTCAGGCCCTGCGAGCTGAGGTGATCGCAAATGGCCTGCGTGACGACGCGCACCCTGGCAACGGTAAAATCATCGGCAATGACGCCGCGCCATCCTGAAGTCCCGAATTTTATTTTCTCAATCGCCATAGGTAGTCAGAATTTATCATAAAGCAAATGCCATTGCAACTTAAAACGATTTTTGCAAATGTTCACCGTCATTCCGGCTTGCCCGGAATCGTCTCTTTTGAAGAAGCGGATCAACTACGATTCCCGACGAGCGGGAATGACGTCAAAAAATGAGACCTGAGATATCAGATTCTCTCAGATTCTTATGATCTCCGCTTTCAGTTCATCCCCTATTTCCAGCAAGGCGACTGAATTATACGGCGCATGCCGCTTGTCTGTCGGGCTGCCGGGGTTGAGGAAATACACGCCGTCGATCTTCCCCCAGAAAGGGGTATGCGAATGCCCATAGACGATCAGGTCCACGCTGGCGAATTCTTTCCTGATCATTTCCTTCTGGACGTCGATCCTGTATTTGCCGTGAATGAGCCCGATGTTGTATCTCCCGAAAGAGAGTATCTTTTTCTGCGGAAGTCTACTGTGCACGGCTGCATCATCCATATTTCCCGCGACGGCTTCAACCGGCGCGATGGCCCCGAGCTCGTCGAGGACGGAAAGCTCGGTAATATCCCCGGCATGCAGGATCAGGTCAACGCCCTTGAAGAGGTCGAAAATCACGGGAGGAAGCGTCTTGACAATGGCGGGCACGTGGGTGTCGGAAAGGACCCCTATTTTCATGAAGACTCCTGAAAAGAGATTTCACCGCAGAGGTCGCAGAGGTGAAACTAAATGCAGGTTTACTCGTCGGTGCTGCGCTGATTCATGGTTATTCTACCGCAATAGGGCTTTTAATTCTTCCCTCACATTGCTGAGAGATAGAGACTCTTGCTCCTTGGTCTGCATATTGCGGAGGACGGCCTTTCCTTCTTTCATTTCCTGCTCGCCGATGATCAGCGTATGGCCCGCGCCGGACTTGTCCGCTTTTTTCATCTGGCTTTTGAGACTGGCGCCGGAGTAATCCGTATCAACCCTGATGCCCGAGGATTTCAGGTCGTGAATCAGAGGAAACGCGAAAGCCACTGCTTCAGGACCCAGGGCTGCAATGAACAGCGCCGGCCTGGGGGCCTGCAGATTTGTTGTGTCCATGAGGGATATCGCGCGCTCTACGCCGAGGGCGAAGCCGATGCCCGGCGTCGCCGGCCCGCCGATCTCATGCACGAGCCCGTCATACCTGCCGCCCGCTGCTACCGTATTCTGCGCCCCCATATGCCCCATGACCAGTTCGAAGGTGGTGCGGGTATAGTAGTCAAGGCCGCGGACCAGACGGGGGTTGACCTCGAAGGGGATGCCGAGCTTCGTGAGCCCGCTCTCGACCGTTTCAAAATGCGTTTTGCAGGGACCGCAGAGGTGGTCCAGCATGACCGGCGAGTCGGTGAACTTTTCCGCGTCGACCTTGCAGTCCAGTACCCGGAGCGGGTTGGTCTCGTACCGGCGCTGACAGTCGGTGCACAGCGTCGTGAGCTTGCCGGCGAGATATTCTTTAAGCGCGTCGCGGTAGGCGCCCCTGCACGCGCTGTCGCCCAGGGAGTTGACCTGAAGGGTCAGACCGGTGATGCCGAGACGCGCAAACAGGGCGTGGAGCATCGCCAGGACCTCGATATCGACGTGGGGGTGATCGGTCCCCAGGGCCTCAACGCCGATCTGGTAGAACTGCCGGTACCGCCCCTTCTGGGGCCGCTCATGCCTGAACATGGGCCCCTGGTAATAGAGCTTCACGAGCGGGCTCTCGGCGTACAGCTTGTGTTCCACGAATGCGCGCACCACCCCCGCCGTCCCCTCCGGCCGGAGCGTTATCTTCCTGCCGTCGCGGTCTTCAAAGGTATACATCTCCTTCTCGACAATGTCCGTCGAAGTCCCGATGCTCCTGGCAAAGAGCTCCGTGTATTCAAAGACCGGGACGCGGATTTCGCTGAAACCGTAGTCTTCGAACAGCGCGCGCGCCGTTGTTTCGAGGTATTGCCACGCCGGCACGTCCGCCGGCAATATATCTTTCACGCCCTTGATTGCCTGAATTGGCATGCAAACTCCCTTTCCCATTTCGGATTTCGGATGTCGTATTGCGGAGGAAAAAAGTTCGTTCCGCATTCCGCATTCCGCAATCGAATCACGGTTTTCTGATCAGTTTCCATGGATGGCTCTTTACATCATCCGTCATCTCTTTCAGGTTCGTCGCCATATCTTTGAAGCTTCCGACCATGGCATCGATGTTTTTTCTGTTCTCGCTCATAAGCGCGTCCGTCTTGCCCACGAGCGCGTCCGTATTGCCGATGAGCGCTCCCGTCTTGTCGGTTATCGTCTTGAGGTTCGCAGCGCTTTCATCAAGCTTTTTCAGCAATATTGGCAGGTTTTTGAGCCCCTCCGCGACCTCGTCCTTGCTTGAGGTCATCACGGCGATGTTCGCCGTGGCTTCCTGGATGTTTTTGACCGATGCCCGTAGCGATTTCGTCAGGGCCGGATCGCCAAGCATGCGGTCCAGATTGGATGCGATATTCTGAAGTTTCCCGACGACTTCCAAGCCTGCCTTCGTCAGGTCTTCCAGTTTGAATGACTCTTCGCCGATCAGCACGGCGCCGGGCCTGATAGCGCGGGCCTGAGGTGAACCGCCGGTCAATTCCACATACTTCCCGCCAACGAGCCCCAGCGTTTTAACGGCGGCCTTGGTGTCCTCCTTGATGACCGTATCGCTGAATACGCTCAGGGTAAGTTCAACCTTGTCGCCGTATTCCGGGGCAACGCGGATATTCGTTACTTTGCCGATCTTGATCCCGGAGAACCGCACCTGCGCGTCCTTCTCGATCCCGTCGCTGTACGAAAACAGGACTTTGACCTCTTTTTTCTTCCTGAAAAGACTCTGGATATCGCTCACCGCGAATATCATGACACAGAGGACCGCAAAAGATACCAGAAGAAATATGCCCGCCCCTATTTCACTCCGTTTATATTCCATACAGCGTCCTTTCCAACTATAATGGAGCAAACAATTATCTAGTTTGTCATCCCCGAATGATTCCATCGGGGATCTGGTGTTTTTCAATCACCATCCAAACCATATTCCCGATTCGGACACCCGGGAATGACAGCTAACTCCGCAATCCACATTCCGCAATCGTATCATCCCACCAGCAGATCTTCGCGGAAGTCCCTGCTGGACGCATGGAACGATATGGGCCCGTCCGGACTGCCGGTGATGAACTGTTGCACTACCGGATCGGCGCTTTCGCGGATCTCCCGCGGCGCGCCTTCCGCGAGCACCTTGCCCTTATAAAGGATGACGATCTTGTCGGCGGTCCGCATCGCTTCTTCCACGGCATGAGTCACGACGATGCAGGTGATGCCGAGCACCCTGTTGAGGTCCGCGATCAGTTTTGTGATGACCGATGCGACGATGGGGTCCAGGCCCGATGTCGGTTCATCGAAAAAAACCACCTCGGGATCGAGCGCAATGGCGCGGGCGAGCGCCACCCGTTTCTGCATCCCGCCGGAAAGCTGGCCCGGAAACAGGTCCTCAAAATCACGAAGGCCGACCAGCTCAAGTTTCATCTTCACCATGATTTTGATGATGTTGTCGTCCAGATTCGTATGCTCCCTGATAGGTAAGGCGATATTATCGCTTACCGTAAGGGAGTTCAGGAGCGCGCCGTGCTGGAACAACATGCCTATCCTTTTGCGGAACGGGTCAAGTTCCGCGCCCCCCAGTCCGGTAATGTTCGTGCCGCCGAAAAAAACCTCGCCGGAATCCGGCTTCAGCGCGCCAATGAGAATTTTCAGGAGCGTGCTTTTGCCGCCCCCGCTCGTACCGAGGACGTAGGTTATTTTCTTTTTCTCGGCTGTCAACGAGACACCGTCGAGCACCTTGCGGCCGCCGTAGACTTTTTTGATATCGCGCGCGATAATCATACGTTTGGAATTATCCGTAAAATGCGGCCGTCATGAACGTGTCGAGGACAATGATTGCAAGCGTGGAAGATACCCCCGAAAGCATCGTGGCCCTGCCCACTTCTTCCGCGCCGCCTTCGACGATGAAGCCGCGGTAGCATCCGATCATGACAATGACGATCGCATAGACCGCGGCCTTGCAGATGCCCGAATAGACGTCCTTCGCCAAAAGGACGTCAAGCGTCTCGTGAAGATAGGTGTCTGGTCTGATGCCGAGTCTCGTGGAGCCGTACAGAAAGCCGCCGCACACGGCGGTAAAACCCGCAAGCATGGTAAGGGCGGGAAGCGACACCAGCAGGCCGATGAAGCGCTGGACCACGAGAAACCGCACAGGATTGATGGCCATGGTTTCGAGGGCAAGGATTTCCTCGGAGACCTTCATCGTGCCGATTCGGGCGGTAAAGGCCGCCCCGACCCTTCCCGCGACGATCACCGCGGTGATCAGGGGACCCATCTCCCGAAAGACGGCCACGGCCACAAATCCGGGGATATACGTGTACCCGCCGACCTCTTTAAGCTGGAACGATATAAGGACCGTGAGGGCGATTCCCAGAAGCGCCGCCACGATCAGGACCAGCGGCAGCGAACGGGTCCCGATCTCGTCCACCTGCACGAGGAACCCCGCCTGCCTGCGCTTCTTCCGGTCGGTCAGCAGGACAACGGACTGGACGAGGGTTTCCCGGAACAGATAATACAGGCTCGACAGGGTCTGCAGAAACGTTATTAACGACCTGCCGAGATAGCCGAAGAAATTCTTCACTGATCACTCCGCAGTTTTCGTTGAGAATTTCGGATTTTAAAATCGACTCCCGGCATTCCA
>JAXIPA010000268.1:0-2665 GCA_045403145.1 Nitrospirota bacterium
AAAACAATTATCCTCCGCCGTCCTCTCGTTCAGAAAATAGCGAGGCAATCAGGATAAGCGCGATGAAGACAATCCAGATGACAAAGAGGTAGGTGGCCAGACCCGACTTGAAGATGCTTATCAAAGGCCAGCCGAACAGCAATGCTCCGAGGAAGAACAGGAAGAACCAGACATCTCTCGTCATGACCAATCCCCCGCCACCTGCTCATGTTACCTTTCTGCACAGTCCTCATACAACGCTTGCAAAATAACACAATAACCCTGAAAAATCAAGCTAATAGATTCACGATCCGAAAGACAAAAAAGTTACATGTTTCCCCTTTCCTTTTGAAACCCTCCACGCATGTGCGCGGCGGAAATAAAAAAAGGAGAGCCGTGTAAGCTCTCCGTTCATGTTTTCCCTTTTCATGCTCTCCCTGGACAGGCGGGCTGTGCAATAAGGCTTTTCCCCGGGTCAAAGCGTGTTTGTCACATTCCCATCCCCATGATATGCCACATCCCCATCATTCCAATATCCTCATGTTCGAGGATGTGACAGTGGAACATCGTCATGCCGGTATATTCCTTCACCGGAACGAGCATCGTCACGCTTCCCCATTTCGGAACGAGGACAGTGTCCTTCAAGGCCGGAAGGGTCGCGTAAGGAGGATAGGAGGAATCGATGCCGCTTATCGAGAGGACCTGCGCGGCATTCACGTGCTGGTGGAAGGGGTGGTCCATACCGCTTTGATTGACGACGGTCCAGACTTCGTAGGTCCCGACGTCGGACATGATGGTGTAAGGGTTCACGTCGAAGTCCTGGCCGTTGATATAGGCGTTCGCCTGCCCCATGCTCAGGGTGAGGGTTCTCTTCGGAAGGGAACTTGTGTTGAGGTTCAACCGTGCTGCTCCGGGGTTTATAGAAGCCGGGATGCCGTTTGACACGGCAGCCCCCTGAACGGAAAGGGTCATGAGAGTAATTTGGGGGGACGTCATATTCCCCCGCCTTGAATAAGGCAGCGAGAGGAACTTGTAACTCCCCTTCGTAGCGCCCGCCTTCACGAGGACGTCGACCCTCTCTCCGGGTGAGAGGAGGATCTGGGAGCGCGGATAGGGCTTGTCGAGCAACCCGCCGTCGGTCCCGATGAGTTGCATCGTGTGGTTCGAGAGACTGAGTTTGTGGAACCGAGCGTTGCTCGCGTTGAGGATCCTCCACCTCTGCACCTGGCCCGGCCTTGCGGGCAGGACAGGGTTTACCTGGCCGTTCACCATGATGACAGCGCCTTCTTTCCCTTGCATGTAATCGTTCATCATGGCGTGGGGCGCCGGCTCCGATCCGCTCAGGGAGATGTCCTTCAGGACCATGATATGCGTTTCAATGCCCGAGAGCGCCGTGGTCTCGTCTTCCACGATTAACGCCCCGGCAAGACCGGCCCAGTATTGTTCCGCGGAGACGCCGTGATGGTGTGGATGATAGAAATTGAAGGTTCCGCCGGCCTGCATCGAGAGGTCGTACTCATACTGGTACGTCTGTCCCGGGGCGATCTTAAGGTGCACTGCGTCTGACGGCTCCTCGGGAGAGACGTGCAAACCGTGGGTATGGAGGTTGGTGATATTTTTCTGGTAACCGAGGAGGTTCGTCTCGTATGTGTCAGGAAGGGAGTTTACAAAATTCACCCTCAGGATATCACCCTTCCTCACGCTGATTGAAGGGCCGGGATAGTAGCCATTGTAGGTCATGAGGTTGGCCATGGTCCCGTTGACATTTACGGGCGAGATCATCGGTTCCACGGTCACGTCCACGATATTCCCGTTCCGCATTGCCGGCATCGCCACGGGATCGGCAAAAGCTGCGCCCGGCGGAGGGTCGATGATCGTCGTACCTCCGCCCATGCCGCCTCCTCCGCCTCCGCCGCTCATCTGGGCAGCTGACGGGGAGGAGTTAAGAGCGACATAACCGCCCGCCAAGCCCATGGTTGCTGCACTCATGAATTCTCTTCTCGTATATCTTTTCATTTTTTATGCCTCCTTCGTTCGTCAACTGCATGCTCAGAAAGTTCGCACGAGAGAACAGAAGTAAATGAATTGCTAATTACAATTTTAAGCCAAACGTAAAAAGAGAGAGGGCTGCCTGACGACAGCCCTCTCTTCCTCCAAAGTTACGGATTACAATTTGCCATAGGTCCGACGCAGTACGGTCTCATCATCTCGTTGTCCTCGTGTGAGAGGATGTGGCAGTGCCACACGAAGAGGCCCGGGATGTCGTAGACGGCCTTGACGCGCGTGATCTCGCCCGGGAAGGACACGACTGTGTCCTTGAAGCCCGTCTCATAGGGCTCGGGAGGACGCACCGCACCGCCCATGACCTGACGGTTCACCACCTGGAACATCACCATGTGGATATGGATCGGATGAGCGTCAGCAGTGAAATTATGGATCTCCCATTCCTCAGTCGCGCCGAGGGCAGGGTTTTCAGTGATGGGGTCCATCCACGGGAGCGGTATGGGCTCCCCGTTTACCATCGTGCCCAGTTGTGCCTCGAGGGGCCCAAGAGGCGCGGACCTCCTGGCGCAGACAAGCGGGTCAAAACTGAGAGGGGTCGTGTAGACATTGGTCCTGTTCACGCACACGAGAGCGGAATCCAGCTCATTGAGGCTCACCTGGCGGAAGTTCGTCGGCGTGCCTA
>JAXIPA010000057.1:0-1357 GCA_045403145.1 Nitrospirota bacterium
GGGACATGTTGTCCATATCGACCGGTTCGGCAATATCATCACCGATATCATGTACAAGGACATCCAGCCGCTCATGGCGGAAGACACCGACCTGCGGACCGCCAGCGTCATTCTCACCGGCAGGGAAATAAAAGGTTTGAAAAAATTTTACGCCGAAGCGAACCCCGGAGAGCCGGGCGCAATCATCAACAGCTCCGGGTCCCTTGAAGTGTTCATGTTCAAGCAAAATGCCCGCGCAACACTCTCCGTAAAACGCGGAGAGGCCGTTCGTCTAACAATCGCCGGTTGATCCAGGACAGAATCGCAGACCCGGCAAACAACGCCCCGATTTCAAGATGCCTCTTGTTTAACTCCCGCCAGCGGATTATAATACCGGACCTATGAAATCCTTTCACATCATCACCTTCGGCTGCCAGATGAATGAGCATGACACCGAACGCATGATCGGCATTCTCGAAGCGCGGGGCTGCTCGTCCGCCGCCGATCCCGGGAACGCCGACATGGTCATCCTGAACACGTGCAGTATCCGGGAAAAGGCCGAGCAGAAATTTTACAGCGAACTCGGCAGGCTGAGGGGCCTCAAGGCCGCAAATCCGAACCTGAAAATCGCCGTCGCCGGATGCATTGCCCAGCAGGAGGGGGCAGCCATCCTCGCCCGCGCTCCTTACGTAGACCTGATTTTCGGCCCCTCGGACATCGGGCGGCTTTCCGCACTTGTCGAGAGGAAACTGTCCGATCATGCGCCCGTCGTCGAAACTTCCGGAGACCCCGAATATCACCATCAACGCATCCCTGCGATTCGGGCGAACAAACTGAAGGCATGGGTCTCCATCATGTACGGCTGCGACAATTTCTGCACCTACTGCGTTGTGCCGTATTTACGAGGGAGGGAACGTTCCCGGCATTCCGATGATATAGTCCGGGAAGTGCGTGAGCTTGCGCTTCAGGGGTATAAGGAAGTGACCTTGCTGGGCCAGAATGTCAACTCCTACGGCAGGGGACTGGCAAAGGATGTCGATTTTCCGGAGCTGCTGAAACGGGTGAATGATGAAACGTCAATAGCAAGGATACGGTTCGTGACCTCCCATCCCCGGGATTTGTCGGAGAAGCTCATCACGGCTCTGCGAGATGTTCCCAAGGTCTGCGAGTCCCTCCATTTGCCGGTCCAGAGCGGCTCCAACGCGGTCCTCTCGCCCATGAACAGGCGGTATACCCGGGAAGACTATCTCGACAAGGTGACGAGGCTTCGGCTTGCAGTTCCCGATATTGCCCTCACTACGGACATTATTGTCGGTTTCCCCGGAGAAACGGAGCGGGATTTCGAGATGACGATGCGGCTTCTTTCTGAAGTTCGTTA
>JAXIPA010000098.1:0-7181 GCA_045403145.1 Nitrospirota bacterium
AGCGCCGATGAGTGCGGACATAAGTGATGGCGGTAATGCGCCGTTTCCCAATAGAGGAAAAGAAAGGATGCTTTTTAGCTTGTCATTTTTCAAATAGTTGTCCAATAAATTTTGAAAAGTCCAGTTTCTAATGCGTGTAAAAAAATGCTGGTCCGGTTTAATTATGAAATTAAAAAAATCTTTGATACTATCCCTTTCCTCCGGGAAAACACTTTGGAAGTCATTTATCGTTTTGTCTAAATCGGTATAAAACGAAACTTTATAATCAGGAGTGATTATTATGTCTGAAGGATCATATCTAGTAATATTTACTTTTTTATCAATTCCTAGATCATTAAATACTTTTCTTACAATTCCGTCTTTTCTGTATCCTCCAAAGGAGTGAGCAGCGGCATCAAATGTGAACCCTTGTCGCTTGAACGAGGTGCAGTAGCCTCCTGGCTTGAAATGTTGTTCTGCAATAAGCACCTTCATGCCAGCTTTTGCAAGGTAGCAGCCACAAACAAGGCCTCCCATGCCCGCCCCTACTATTACGGCATCATAACTATCTTTAAGAGTTTGTATCATTTACAGGATTTTTGCTTCAACAAATTATTTACAAGATCAACAGCCTCTGTCACGGTAGTAATTTTAGGAACATCCTCATCTCGCACTGAAATTTTAAATTTTTTTTCAATTGCCACGGTAATCTCAATCGCCTTAATAGAGTCCACTTCCAGGTCCTTGAAAAAATTCTTCTCCGGCGTTATGTCCTTCTCATCAAATCCCGAGACCTCAGAGATTATGAAAATGATTTCTTTTTGCACATTTTCAGCCATTGTTAATTCCAAATCCTCCTTCGCCGACAAATTTTTTTAAGACCAGGCAGGCATTGTTCCCGCCGAATGCATAAGAATTATTTAGGGCTATATTGACGGTATGCTTTCTCGACTGGTTGGGCACACAGTCGATATCGCATTCCGGATCCGGAGTTTCGTAATTTATGGTCGGTGGAACCTTATCATTTTTAACGGCGAGTGAGCAGGCGACCGCTTCAAGCGCGGAGGCCGCCCCCATGGTGTGACCGAGCATGGATTTGATGGAACTGGCGGGTATCTTCTTAGAACGGTCCCCAAAAACCTTTTTTATGGCAGCAGACTCGTTCCGGTCATTGGTAAGTGTACCCGTCCCATGGGCACTGATGTAATCCACTTGCTCAGCAGTAATGCCTGTATCTTGCATGGCTTTCGTCATACATGCGACGATACCCTCCGTCGAGGACGTAGTCATGTGGAAGGCATCGCAACTTAAGCCATACCCTAATACCTCGGCATAAATTTTGGATTTTCTTCGCAACGCGTTTTCGAGGGATTCAAGCACTACTAATGCAGCGCCTTCGGCAACCATCATACCTTTCCTGCTTTTGTCAAAAGGCCGGCACTTTTCAGGTGCCACTGCTGAAAATTGATTAAATCCGGTAAAGGCCACCTTTGATAAAGGCTCCGCGCCTCCCGCAAGGAGTATTTCGGCTCTGCCGAGGCGGATCAAATCAACCCCGTATCCTATTGCATAATTACCTGCCGCGCAGGCGGTTGAAAACATCAAACAAGGCCCATGCAGAGAAAATTCACGAGCTATTAATGAAGGGGTCGAATGCGTTGGCACTTGGCGAAGAAGGTTCTCGCTTAAATCACTCTGTCTTTCGGCGACAATCATTTCGTCTATCTTTTCCACGGACTGAACAGACCCCATCGTTGTCCCAATACAGGCGCCAGCCCGCATATCAGAAATTTCACTTATTGACAAATTAGCATCTTTTAGTGCAAGTTTTGCCGCTGCAAACGCCAACTGTGACGCCCTGCTTAAGGAATTAAGCCTGTCTTTTTGAATAAATTCATCAGGTCGAAAGTTTTTAACCTCTCCTCCGTTATGAGTAAATTGGTTCGAGGTGTCAAAGGACGATATCGGGCTTATCCCTGATTTTCCCTTCAGGAGATTTTCCCAGAACTCCTCCCAGCCGATGCCGATAGAGGAAATAACGCCCAATCCTGTTATGACGACTCTCTTATTCATTTTTTACACTGAATACCATCTCCGCCTCGGTTATTTTTTTGTCGCCGACAAATACCTCGCCCGACACATAGGCGCCGGTCGGCAGGGATTTCACATTTTCGACTCTTATTTTCAACTGGTCGCCCGGCACGGCGGGATGGAGAAATCGGGCCTTGACCGAGCCGAAGAAATAAAGCGGTTTCTTATCGCCGCTTTCGTTTTTTCCGCTTGTTGCGAAGAGAATAATGGCGGTCTGCGCCATTGCTTCCATTATTAAAGCACCCGGCATGATCGCCTTCTCGGGAAAATGGCCGAGGAAGACCATATCATTACCAGAGATATTTTTAATAGCAACTGCGTGTTTCCCGGGCTCGAGCTCCACGACCTTATCGATCATGAGGAAGGGAAAGCGCTGGGGGATTAATTTCTTTATCTCTTCGAAGTCAAGCTGCATCGATCACCTGTTATAGCGGCCTACAATAACCGCTGAATTCTGACCATAGGGGTCAGCCGAAGTTACCAGTACGTTCTGTATCTGTTTCTTGCGTGCCGCACCGGGAACATAATCGAGATCGCACTCGGGATCTTTTTCCTGATAATTTGCAGTGGACGGGACCATACCTTTCTGGATTGCGCCAATTGCCGCTGCCAACGAAAGAGCGCCGGAAGCTGAAAACGATTCTCCCACCATGGACTTTATTGAGCTCACGGGAATCGTGTAGGCATGTTTTTCAAAAACCTCTTTTATTACCCTTGTCTCCATCCGGTCAAGTCCTCTCGTCGAATTGGAACAGGCAGAGATATAGTCAATGTCTTCCGGATTGAGAGAAGCATCTTTTAATGCATGGACAATAGCATTCTTTAACCCTTGTCCCTCGTGATTGAAAGAGCTGTCCGCCGAAGGATCAAAAGCATTGCCATATCCCAGGACTCTTGCGTGAATGGCGGCGCCCCTGTTTAACGCGTGCTCTTCATCTTCAAGCACCAGTATCGCAGCGCCCTCAGAAAGAATTGTTCCGTTTCTTCTCGCATCAAAGGGACAACATACAGGCTCCGAACCGTCTGTCCCTGATAAACAGCCGAGTTTGTGAAAGCCCATAAAGGTCTCTTCACACAGCTCTTCAACACCGCCTGCAAGTACGACGTCGGCCCTGTTCAATCTTATGAAGTCCGCGGCATAGGATACGGCATCAAGGCTCGCGCAGAAGCCCGTGGATATGGTGGTGTTGAAACCTTTTATTTTATATCGAATGGATACCTGGCTGGCCGGGGAATTTATAACGGTGTTCGGAAAGTGAGAGGGATTCACGAACCGCGGCCCCTCGATGAGACCCGACCGGTCGAATTGCGAGATGCTGTGGAGGCTCCCGAAGGTTGTGCCGATGGAGACGCCCATGGAATGGGTATTGTGCTCCGTAATCTCAAGCTTGCCGTCGTCTATGGCAAGTTTCGCCGCGGAGCATATAAGCCGCGTGCTCCTGTCGAGGTCCCGCAGTCCTTTTTTCCCGAGAAGAGCAAGAGGATCGAAGTCGGATATCTCGCCGGCATGGTGGACTTGAAAGGGCGCTGTATCGAACAGGGTTGTTTTCCTGAACCCTGTTTTCCCCTGAAATAGCCCTTCCCAGTAGTTATCCCTGCCGATGCCGATGGGCGATAAAACCCCTATGCCTGAGATCACGACCGTTCTTGCCATCCTGACTTATATCCCCAATCCGCCGTCAATCTGTAGCACCTGCCCGGTGATGTATCGAGATGCATCGCTCGCTAAAAACACTACAACTTGCGCCACTTCATCTGATGCGCCGAACCTTCCCAGCGGGACCATTTTCATGACTTTTTCCCGGTACTTTTCAGAAAACGTTCCCGTCATGTCGGTATCCACAAAACCGGGGGCAACCGCATTTACCCTGATGTTATAAGGCGCCACTTCCTGCGCCAGCGCTTTGGTGAAGCCGATCACGCCAGCCTTTGCAGCCGCATAATTAGCCTGACCCGCGAGCGGATGGATGCCGCTCACCGACGAGATATTCACGATATTGCCGCTCTTTTGCTTCAGAAAGGTGATAATACATGCACGGGTCGTATTGAAAACGCCGGTGAGGTCTGTATCTATGACCTCGGACCAGTCCTCTTTGCTCATCATCATGAGAGACTTATCGCGTGTGATGCCCGCGTTGTTGACAAGGATATCGATACTTCCGAATTCTTTTTTTACCTCTTCTACAAATGTCTTTGCGCCCTCAAAATCCCTCACGTCCAGTTGAAGTGGTGTTGCTCTCCTGCCCATGCTCCGAATCTCTTGTACCAGCGATTCCGCCGCGGCTGGATTTTTCGTATACGTGAATGCACAGTCAGCACCTTCCCGGCACAGGGCAAGGACGATAGCGCGGCCTATGCCCCTCGTCCCTCCGGTTACGATCGCCACCTTATTGAGAAATGGGTTCTTTTCCATGCCCTGCGCATTCACTGTAACATAACTTTAAACTGCAATCAATAGTATTATAAAGCGTGGCGGGTTTATCCAGTGGAGTTAAAAGTCTCACGCGTGATTGTATTTGGCTGGGGCGGATATCTCCGACTTTTTAGGAGTTTATAAATATTTCCGGGTGTGGTTTTTTCGGGATAGCGCTTTAGCTCGTGAACAGCCTGGCTTGTTTTTCAGCCTCAGCTCGTTATAATATTTTGGGCAATAAAATTGCCGGGAGGGGGACTCCCTCTCCCGGCAAGGATAACATACATCCTAATAGCAAAAGCAGGCCGCTAATGCTTTGTTGCAGTGTAAAAGATTATTGAACCTGATTTTACACGGGTCATTGATAATGCGTTGTCTGGTATTCCAGCTTGATGAAGCAATCTTTCAAAATCATCCTGAGTGCGCTGCAGGAAGCCATCCCAGTCAACGAGCCAGTGGTATGCTTGCGGCCGGTAACGGTTTACGTCCTTGAAAGCAGCTATAAGCTTTCCGCTGGGGTTAAGCATCAGGTAGAGGGTGTTCAGCATTTTCACAAGAAAATCATCGGCCAGGTAATCGAAATACCCAACGCTGTAAATGATGTCCTGTGCTCCGAATGCGGACACGGCGGTCTCATAATCGAACAGTCTGAGTGCGTTATACTGAATGAATTCGGCTTTATCCGAAGAGAGGCCGGCATTGGATAAACGATCGAGAGCGAAATCGAGGGCATCGGAGTCGAAGTCGATGCATTTGAAGTGAGCGTTGGATTTTTCAATTTCCGGGATTATTTCATGCATCTCACGGCATGAGCCGCAAGCGATATCGAGTACCATCGGAGATTGTCTGCTGACGAGTTCTGTTTTTAACAGCTCAGCAAGTTTTTGCATTCTTTCCCTCACTCCTACGGCAAGGGTTGCGGAAAGCATGTATTTATCGAGATAATAGCCTATCCCCTCCGACATCGGCGTATTTCTATACGCGAATTCTATTGTTTTATGATCTCCCTGGTATCCCTGAGGCCAGGTCCGGGCCCGATTTGCACCGTAGCTCTTGGAGAAAATGGGGTCCGTCCTGTCACGGAAAGCGACCTGTGCGGCTTTGATTGCCGTCTTGTCATTTACCAACCTCTCGAATTGCTCGCAAACCTGGAGCATCGAGTCATTCAGGACCGCAAGCTCCTGATAGATGCTCTCGGCATCTCCGTCCTGTTGTGCTAACTTGCGTTCAATATCTCTGAGCGCATCCATATACTGGTCGGTTGTCGCTTCAAGATAGCCGATATATTTTTCGCTCTCCTCGCTGACAAGCAATGTATTTTCGTTTATCCCCTCATTTTCGTAACTCCATGAATTCTGCATGGCCCCCTCCGGAATAATTTTTACAGGTGTTATAAGCAATCTGTCACGGCGGATTTAAAAAAAGACTGCTACCGCTTGGGCTTCGCTTCCTGCTGGTTTTGGAATGAAAATAGCCATGGTGTCGGGAAAAAGTATTCTATATTGCAAAATAAGGAGAAATTAGCTTTTATTGAAAATTAGCTTAAACCATCAGCAAGATTCTGTCAATAAATTTAAAAAGAAAATCCACTGTATAAATTGCACATTTTTGCTTTTGATTGTTGCGGGAGTGGATATCGGATGGGTTTTTAACGCAAAGGAAATCCTTAAATCTGGTTTTTAAATCAAGAAGAATTCCAAGCAGTTCTTCGTGGCCTCCGCAGCACCTTCGCGGTCAAGGATTCTGTAAAGGCTTGTCCGGGTGAGGGAAACGCTGTCACTTCCTCGTGTACAATCCAATCAGTTCGCCCTGGGCCACGATGTGACCCTTCATTGACTTCTCAAGAACCGCCTTCGTAGTGTTCGAACCAAGGGCCAGCATTGTGTCGAGAGCATAGATCTTAAAGAAATATCGATGCGTACCAGATGGCGGGCAGGGGCCTCCATAAGAGCGCTTCCTGAAATCATTCAATCCCTGCTCCGCGCCGGAAGGCACGGTATTCTCCATAATATCTCCAGTTGAAGGGCTGATGTTCCATAGGACCCAGTGCACCCACGTGCCCGCTGGTGCGTCAGGATCGTCGACAATCAGAGCAAGAGACTTCGCAGTAGGCGGGACATTTTCTATCAAGAGAGGGGGGGACGCGTCTGGCCCGTCGCAGGTGTATTTTGCCGGAATTAATCCATTGTGATTGAAAACCGCGCTTGAGATTTTGATCGTTGTCATGGTAAAAAACTTCCGCAAGAAAACAGGTGATGCCGGGAAGGGCAGGGACAAAGCAGTGGGCTGAAGAGGCGTCCATTCCTCATAATATCCGCTCCAGGGCCGGCGATGTTTTTTCTTTTACCACTAATTTTAGCACAGGTATGAACCGCGTATGCATTTCAACTGATCAATAAAAAAAGGGAGGAACTTTTCGTTCCTCCCTTATAAAGGCTGATTCGACCAGCAACGTTGATCAGTGCGCGGCTGCCGCGGGCTTTTCCGCCCTGAGTTTCGCCGCCTCGTCCTTGATCTTCTGGAGAGTTTCCTTCATAGGTGCCCAGCCGTACCAGTGCATATAGTCCGGGTTCATATGAAAGGCGCCCTGGAAAGCCCTCATCCGGTATTCGAGGAACATGACATAGAGGTCCTGCTCCACGCTGCTCTTCGCCTCATAGAACTGGAGAAGGTCGGGGGCCATGGCCCAGTCCGCGGG
>JAXIPA010000206.1:0-5365 GCA_045403145.1 Nitrospirota bacterium
CCCCGGAGATAGGTCCTGACCGGCAGTTTCTGAAAAGCTTCCTCTTCGATATATTCAAGATAGCGCACTCCCACCTTTGTCAGGTCGGCAATGGCCCGCAGGGGCTGACCTCGCTGTTCCCGCAAGGCCTTGATGGCGGGACCGGTAAATTCACCGATGAACTGTGAGACCGGTGGAGCTTCCTCTTGTGCAGGCCGGGGAGAAGCAGGAGCCGGCGGCGGTTCTGCGCCGGAGATGCAGAGGTCCTCCGTGGAGAGCGGGAGCGCCGGCTGGACCGGCGCCGGCATCGCCGGGGCCGGCCGGCGTTGGTAGGCACGCACCGGCGGCGCGGGCGGCACCGGCAGCGCCGGCAGCTCGTCCCGTTCCCTCAGCAGTGCATCGTATCTTTTCCGGTTGTCCTCGTAGAGAAGGGTGCGGTAGGCCTCTTCGATACGCTGCTGGATTGCGGCGGTCTCGTCGGCCGAGAAGAGCGAATAGAGGGCGATGGAATTCGGTTCGTACACCCTCCTGATTCGTTCATAGGCCTTGTGGATTTCCTGGGAGCTTGCGGTGGGGCTTATTTCCAGCAGTTCATAGTAGTTCAGGTCTTCAATTTTTTTTATCATAATAACGTTCCCCAACAAACGCATAGAATTCTGTTATGCCGTTATTGCGAGCGACCAAAGGGAGCGCGGCAATCTCGCAGTTAAAGTCGAGATTGCTTCGTCGCTGCGCTCCTCGCAACGACACAATAAGAATTGCGGTTGCCTTAATACAGCATGCTGAGCGTCAGCTGCTCCTTCCGGAGCAGGTTGTGGACGATGCGTTCGAGGCATCGTGACGGACGCGAATAGGGGTATTCGATGGCGAGTGGCCGCTTGCTCCGGATGGACTGCCAGACGCAGTCGTCGTATTCGACGTAGCCCAGGTAATCGACGTTGATGCCGAAGTACTTCTGGCAGGCGCTCTTCATCGAAAACCCGATCTGGATGTCGTTCTTGGTCCGGACCTGGTTTACGATCAGCTTGGGCCTGAACCTGAGCACTTCAAGCTCGAGGATCTCTCCGACCTCCCGCTCCATCGTCTTCACGCGCTCGATCAGATCGGAGGGCGTGCGGATGCCCATGGAGTTTTTTTGGTCCATGGCCGCGTCGATGAGGTCCCTGATGTGGGGGTTCGAGACTGCCTTTCTGAACCTCCGGTAGAAGGCGCTCTTGATGAAGCGGTAGGCGTTCTCGATGGCCGTGGGCTCGGGCATCACCACGAGGATGCCATGGTCCGAGAAGAGGAAAAAGTCAAGGATGTTGAACGAGGTGCCCGCGCCGAGGTCCAGGAGGATGTAGTCCGCGTCGAGGGTCTCGAGATGGCGGAGCAGCCGCGTTTTCTGTGCGTAGTTGGGGTTCGCTGCGTCGAGGAAGTCCTGCGCGCCGCTGATGAGGGACAGGTTCGGGATGCTCGTCTTGATGATCACGTCCTGGATGCGCTCCGCGCGGCGGTTCAGGAAATCGGAGAGAGTCATCTCGGGCACGCCGATGCCGAGGGTTGTGTGGAGGTTCGCGCCGCCCAGGTCCGCGTCCACGAGCAGGACCTTCTTCTTGAGGCGCGCGAGGTGGATGCCGATGTTGCCGGTGATCAGGCTTTTTCCGATCCCGCCTTTGCCGCCGCCGATGGCCCATATCTCTTTTTTGCGCAGCGCGTCCTGAAGTTCTATCATCCCGGCACGTTCTCCTCAGTCGCGGCCGCCGCCTCTTCGGTTTCAGCCGTCTCCGCGGACGGTGTTTCTTCCGGCGGAGCTTCGTCCTCTCCCCCTCCGGCCGGGACCTCTTCCATGACCTCTTCGCCGGCCTCGAGCTCCTGGAACTCCCGGAGCGTGGGGAGGGCCGACAGGTCCTTTAATCCGAAGTACTGGAGAAATTCCGGCGTGGTGCCGTACAGCATGGGCTTGCCCGGCACGTCTTTCTTTCCGACGATTTTCACGAGCCGGCGCTCCATGAGGTTCCGCATGATCCCGCCGATATTCACGCCGCGGATCGCTTCCACTTCCGTGCGCGTGATAGGCTGCTTGTATGCCACGATGGCAAGCGTCTCGAGCGCGGGTCTGGAGAGCTTGGTCGAGACCTTGACGGACTTGAACTTCCTGATCCAGCCGGCGTTCTCCGGCCTCGTGGCGAGTTGATGCCCGCCGGCCACTTCGGCCAGCATGAGGCCCGAGCCCCGGTCGTCGAAGTCACGCGTGAGCGCGGCGAGCTGCGTCTCGATCCGCTCCCGCGCCTCTTCCTCGAACAGTCCCGCGAGCCGGTCCGCGGACAGGGGGCTGCCCGCGACAAACAGGATGGCCTCGATTGCCGATTTCAGTTGCTGATCTTCCAAATCGAATATCCTCTCAAAAAGTCAAATGATGAATGGGACGCAGATGAACGCAGAAAAAGCGGATTAGACAAAGATGATTAAAATACTTTTTTATCTGCGTGCATCTGCGGAAATCCGCGTCCTGATGACTTTGGTTCTACATCGCCGAGGGATCGCCCAGCCTTCCCAAGGCCACCTTTGCGTTCATCTTGATGTCGATGTCCGTCGTGGTCTCCAGGATCTGCCGGATCTTCGGTATCGCGTCCTTCACGAGTTCGGGATTCGAGCTCCCGATGTTCCCCAGGGCCGCCACCGCGTTCTTGACGGCGTTGGTGTGGCCGCTTTCCAGATACTTCATCAGCCGGGGTACGAGGTTTGCCACTTCCTGGGGATAGTGGAGCCCGATGGCGCCGAGGGCGAAGAGCACGCCGCCGCAGGTCGCCTCTTTCGAGAATTCGAGCACCTCGACGAGCTTCGGCAAAATGCCGCGGATCAGCTCCGGCGCGTTGATGCCCACTTTGCCCAGAGCATGGGCCGCCGCCTCGCGTTCGTCGTCGTCGCCGCCTTCGAGCATCTGGATCAGACGCGGCACCGTGTCCCGGACCAGGTCCGTATGCGCAAACCCGATGTTCCCGAGGGCGTAAGCCGCCTCCTGCCGCACGAGGCTCTGTTCATGGTTGAGCAGCGCCTTCAGCCTGGGAGCGGCCTGTGCGGCCGAATCCTTGAAGCTGAACCCCAGGTTCCCCACGGCGTTCGCAGCGTCGACCTTGATAAACATGTCGGGGTCGTCCAGAAGCGCGATGAGCGTTGGGAGATGGGGCCTCGTATCGTTCGGGAAATCAAAACCGACCCGCGAAAGCAGGTTCAGCGCGCCCGAGCGCAGGTCGCCGTTTTTTTCGCCGAGCAGCCCGACGAGGTCGCCAATGAGCGATCGGTCCTCGTAGACCGCCGTTTCGATGGCGCCGAATTTTTTTTCCTGTGCGAGTGCTTTGATGTCTGGTCTCATAAGTTATTACTTCGCCACGGATGAACACGGATAAAATCGTTTCTTAAAGTTTGACTTATCCCTCTGCGCCCTCTGTGGTGAAATCTTTCTTTCCGGTTTACCCGAATAAATTCCCCGTGGCCGTGTCGTGGTTCTGCGTCTCGGTCACGGCCTTCATGATCCTGATTGCGCCGAACTGTTCGACCTGGAATGCTTTGATGACCCGTGTCTTAATCAGCTCAAGGAGCGCCAGGAACGTGCCGATCACCTGTGCCCGGGACGCGCTTCCCTCGAAGAGGTCGGCGAAGAGCAGGCTGTCCACGGCTTCGAGACGGGCCAGGATCCGGGAGATCTTCTCGGTGATAGAGACGGTCTCGGCGGTTATCTCGAACCCGGCGGCAGGCACCCGGTTCATCACGTCCTTGAGCGCCCCGAGCAGGTCGAAGAGATGAAAGTCGAAGAGCAGGGGCTCATCGTCCGCCGGCGGGCCGGGCGCCGTCTCCACGTGCCGGGTGTATACCCGCGACCAGGTCTCTTCCTTGTCCTCAAGCGATCCCGCCGCGTCCTTGAAACTCTTGTACTCAAGCAGCCTGCGGATGAGCTCCGCCCGGGGGTCCACGCCGTTTTCGTCGCTCTCGGGGTTCTCGGGCGGCGGCAGCAGCATCCTGGACTTGATGTGCGTAAGCGTGGACGCCATCACCAGGAATTCGCCGGCGATCTCCATGTCCAGGCCTTTCATGAGTTCGAGGTATTCGAGGTACTGCTGGGTGATGAGCGCGATGGGGATGGAGTAGATGTCGAGTTCGTGCTTTTTGATGAGGTGCAGGAGAAGGTCCATGGGACCTTCGAAGATCTCGAGTTTGATCTGATACGACATGGGTGGTTCGGCGCCTCCGCGCATGGGTCGAAGAGATCCGGCCATGCCAGTAACTATAGGGGAAATTATCTTTATTTGCCCGAAAAGTCAAGTGAAAACATTTCTTTTTCGGGTTGTAGATCGCGGATTGAAGATTAAAATACCGCTGTTTTCAAGTTTTATTCCGCAATTCGAAATCCGCAAGCGAAACTGGTATAATGTCCCTTAGCTGCAGAGGAGAAGCGGGATGGCCGACAGCGGCGGTTACAGCGAAAAAGAACTCCTGATCATGATCCGCAAATGGGTCCCGGCTGAACGAGTGCCGAAGCGCGTGCGGGTGAAGGACACGGCGGACTTCTTCCGCGTGGATTATGACGATGTCGTCGTGCTGGACGGCGTCCCCTATTTTGTGCGGAACAACGAGCGCGAGGGCAGGTTCGGGATCGATGACGAGCAGAAGTTCTGGGTCAAGCGCGCCCGGAACCTTCTGACCGGCGACGTCAAGATCCTCAAGTGGGTCTTCAGGGAGCGGTTCAACGCAAAGATCGGCAACTTCGTGTTCGAGTGCGTCAGGAGTCCGCAGAAAGAGGCGCGGATACTCGAACTCGTGCGCGGCATGTCTGACTTCATGCAGGGGACGACCGTGCTCGACTCCTCGGGAAACCAGCTCCGCATCCTGGACTACATCAAAGGGAAGACCCTGGACCAGCTCACGCTCGAAATAGGCAGGGACCATGAGGCGTTCTTCTTCAACCATTATCCCTCGCTGCTCGACGAATTCATGGGGATCGTCGGGGCCATCCGGTTCCTGCACGAGAACAACGAAAAGCACGGCGACGTGCGTCGCGACCACCTCATCAAGGACTCCGAAACGGGCAGATACCGGTGGATCGATTTTGACTTCAATTACCGCCACGGCGAGAGCCGCTTCGGCTACGATCTCTTCGGCCTCGGCAACATCCTGCTCTTCATCACGGGGCGCGGGGACGTCACCACGCACCGGCTCCTGCGCGAAAGTCCCGGCCTGCTCGACCGGCTGACGGGGGACGATGTGAACATCGTGTTCCACAACAGGGTGAATAACCTTAGGAAGATCTATCCCTACATCCCCGAGAAGCTGAGCCGGGTGCTGATGCACTTCTCGGTTAGCGCGTCGGTATTTTATGAGGAAACCAGGGAGCTGCTTGAGGACCTGG
>JAXIPA010000004.1:0-5682 GCA_045403145.1 Nitrospirota bacterium
AATTCGAGGTCCACGAGTATCGAGTCGCCGATGATCGGAATTTTTCTGTTCGTGAGCGGAAGATCCACGGTCTTGCCGATGAGGTCTTTATACCGCGGGTCAAGCGGATGCACGGCGACGGCAGTGTCGCCGAGCATGGTCTCCGGCCGTGTGGTTGCCACGGTCAGACGGATGTTGTGGTCGTGGGAAAGCGGATAGGCTATATGGTAAAGCTTGCCCTTCTCGTCCTCGTGCTCGACTTCGATATCAGAGAGCGCCGTGTGGCAGCGGGGGCACCAGTTGATCAGCCGTTCGCCCCGGTAGATGAGCCCCTCTTCGTAAAGGGTTACGAAGACCTCGCGCACGGCCTTGGACAGGCCCTCGTCCATGGTGAACCGCTCGCGCTGCCAGTCGCAGGACGCGCCCATGCGCTTGAGTTGATTGATGATCCGTCCGCCGTACTCCTTCTTCCACTCCCAGACCTTCTCGACGAACTTCTCCCTGCCCATGGCGTGGCGGTCGACATTGTCCTTCGCCAGCTGCCGCTCGACAACGTTCTGCGTCGCAATGCCCGCATGGTCCGTGCCCGGCACCCAGAGCGTGTTCCTGCCGGACATGCGCATCCAGCGAATGAGGATGTCCTGCATGGTCGAGTTCAGCGCGTGGCCGATGTGCAGAGAGCCGGTGACGTTCGGCGGGGGGATCACGATCGAAAACGCTTCGCCGGCGGCGTTCTCATCGGCGTGAAAATAATTCTTCTCAAGCCAGAAGTCGTACCACTTCTGCTCGACTGATTTCGGTTCATAGGCTTTGGGTAGTTCCCGTGACGACATTGGTGGTGCTCTCCTTGTGACGCGCTCGCCTGGAATAAAAAGAGGGGAGCAAGTCCCCTCGGTAATGCACTCTGAACTCTGAACTTTCCTTACGTCTCCATCGCTTTCAATCGCTCGATCTCCTCTTTGATGAGATGCTCGGCAAGCCGGGGGATCACTTCCCAGGCCACCTGCTCGATCACTTCTCTTGCCATCTCCCGTGCGATGGAGGAAAGGACCGCCTCAAGCCCTCTCCTTACGGTCTCATCGGAGATCTTCGGCATCGACGGGGGAGGCATGTCCTTGAAGATGTCCTCCGCCCTCTTTGTGATGGTCTTTTCCGCCATGTCGCGAAGCTCTTCCTCGGAAAGCGACGGGGGCTTGGGGAACGACATTTTCTCGATAGCCTCTTGCGCGATTGTCGAAACTTTTTCCGCCACCATGTCCCTCAGCGCGCCTTCCGGGATTTGCGGAGGCTGGATCGGCGGCATCTGGTCAAACAGGTCTTTTGCCATTCTGGAAACGGTCTCTTCGGCCATGCCCCACAGCTCGCTCGCGGAGATCGTGGGGGGCGGCGGCACGTTGGCGAACGCCTCTTTCGCCATCTTTGCCATGGCTTCTTCTGCCATCTTCCGCAGCTCGCTCTGGGGCAGTGTCGGCGGTTGAGGCACGGCCACGTTGGCGAATGCCTCTTTCGCCATCTTTGCCATGGCCTCTTCGGCCATCTTCCGCAACTCGCTCGCGGGCAGCGTGGACGCCGGGGGCTGGGCAGCCGGCTTTGGCGGCGTCCAGGCTTTGGGCTCCGTCTCCATTGCCATGTCAAGGGATTCAAAGGGCGAGGTCTCGCGCCGGATTGTCTCGCCCGACAAGCCCAGGCCTGCCCGCATCTCCTCAACTGCCTTGTCGCCGACAGGCAGGGCTGTTGTTATTTCCTGGGCATGCGCTTCTTCAATTTCTTCAACTTCGGGCTCGACCTCGTAAACGATCTCCTCTTCTGCAGGCGCGGCCGCCTTCCTGACCTCAGCCTCGGTCGGGGCTTCCTGAATGATGTCGAAAATATCCGACGGCGCTGCTGTCTTCGGCTTGGCGGCAGGTGTCACGACCGGCCGCGCAGGCGGGGCCGGGGGCTGAGATGTGGCCGCGACGGCGGGACGGGGCGCCGGCTCGGCGGGCCGCGGCTGAGCAGCGGCAAGGGCTTTTTTCACCTTGCCGATCAGTTCCTGCGATTCGAACGGCTTGGCGATGCTGTCGACGATCCCGGCCTGTTTGCCTTTGAGGGAGTCATAGACATCGTCCCTGCTCATCATGAGTATGACGGGCGTCTGCGCGAGCTGCGGGGTCTGTCTGAGCCGCGCGGCAAAACCGTAGCCATCCAACCGCGGCAGGTCTACATCGACAAGCACCACGTCGGGAACCGCCCGAGCCGCTTCGTTCAGGGCGGCCTCTCCGTCGCTCACGCACACAACTTCGTAGTCTCTTCCCGAAAAAAGCATCTCAACCACCTTCTGGATGGTGATGCTCTTATCAGCCAGCAAAATTTTAATCGGCATGGAGCAACCTTTCAAAATCGAGGATCATGATTTCCTGGTCTTCTTCAAATACAGACCCTTGTACGTATTTCTGTTCATGTAACGGGGAGCGCGTAATTCTCTCCCTCCAGTGATAATATCAGAAATCGCGTCCCGTCGTCCATAGGATAGTTGGGATCATGCCCGGCCCGCGAGGACGGCCCCGGAGAGCAGTTTTTTAAGCGCCCCGAGCATTTCCTGTTCCTCGAAGGGCTTTACCAGGTAGTCCCGGGCGCCCATCTCCAGGGCCTTTTGCCGGTGCTTGTCGCCGGCCCTCGAGGTCAGCACAATGACGGGAATGTTCATGAGGTCCGCACTCCTCTTCATCTCCGCCAGGAGGTCATACCCGTGCATGACCGGCATCTCAAGGTCGGTGATCACCGCGTCGAATTTTTTCCTGCCCATGATGTTGAGCGCCTCCATGCCGTCGGGCGCGACTTCCACTTCATAACCCGTGCGGTCGAGGAAGCGCTGCACATATTTCCGGATGCTGATGGAATCGTCGACGACCAGGATTCTCGGTTTGCGCCTCATGACGTCCGGCGCCTGCGTCGTCTCGCGCGCCGCGCCGACAAAGGCCCGCGACACCGCCACTCCCTCGTCGCCGAAGAGCGTTGCGACGTTGATGATGAGGCGGACGTTGCCTTCGCCGGAGATCGTCGCGCCCGAGAACAGCTTAACGCCCCGGAGATACTCTCCGAGGGACTTCACAACGATCTCCTCCCGGCCGGTGATTTCCTCCACCATGAGCGCGATCCGCTTCTCGGCCATGCCGAGGATCAGCGTGGGATGGCGGAAGGTATCGTCTTTTTTCGGAAACTTGCCCATCCCCAGCAGTTCGTTCAGCTTGAGGAGCCTGACCAGCGAGCCGCGCAGGCTCACCATTTCCTCGCCCGCCGCCCGCTGGATGTCCCTGTAGGAGAACCGCGTCGTCTGCTCCACCAGGTTCATGGGAACGGCCATCTCCTGGTCCTTCAGCTTCACGATCAGCGCCTGGGCGATGGCAAGCGTGAGCGGGAGCCGGACTACGAACTTGGTGCCGACGCCCTTCTCGGTCTTGATCTCTATCCTGCCGTTGATCCTCGCCAGTTGAGTGGAAACCACATCCATGCCCACGCCGCGGCCCGAGATCTTGCCCACCTTGGACGCCGTGGAAAAGCCGGGGCGGAAGATGAGGTTGATGGCCTCAGGGTCCGTCAGGGACTGGGCCTCGGCCTGGCTTATGAACCCCTTGTCTACCGCGGTCTTTCTGAGCTCTGCGGGGTCCATGCCGCGGCCGTCGTCTTCGATCTGCAGAATGATGCTGTTCCCCTCATGCCGCGCCTTCAGGATCAGCACGCCCGTCGGCTCCTTCCCGAGTGCCTCGCGCTCGGAAGCCGTCTCAAGGCCGTGGGACACGGCGTTTCTGATCATGTGCATGAGCGGATCGGAGATGATCTCGAAGATCGTCTTATCGATCTTGGTCTCGCCGCCCGAAACCACCATGTTGAGCTGCTTGTTCTCCTCCTGCGCAAGATCGCGGACCGGCCTCTGAAAAATCTGGTAGAGCTTGTCAATTTCGACCATGCGGGCCATCGTGATTTCGTCCTGCAGGTTGGTGGTGATCGTCGAGATGCGGGCCGTGTCGAGTTCAAAGGAGTCGAAAAACCCCGAGAGCTCGGCCATGATCTCGTTCGTGTCGTTCGTGATTTCCGTCAGCTTGCGTGAAAGGAGGTTGAAGTCATCGTACCGGTCGAACTCGAGCTCGAGGAAATCGTCGGACGGTTCGGCGGCCTCCTGCTGCCGGCCCGGGGTCTCGGCGGTCAGCGTATACTCATACTTTTCTTCGAACTTCTTGATCTCGTGGACCAGGCGGTTCTGGCTGAACGCGAGCTCTTCGCGGAGCGACTTGATCAGGTCGACCTGGCGCGCTAGGCGGTTTCGGTTGACGACCATCTCTCCCACCAGGTTCATGAGGTTGTCGAGCCGGTCTACGTTGACGCGGATAGACTGTTTTTCCAGGTCCGCGGCGTCGGTGGCGCGGCGGCCCGTTCCGCGCTTTTCCAAAATGCCGGTCCTCTTGGACTCATCGAGCTCCTGGCTGAGCGGGAGCTCCGGAGGAAAGGGCGGCGTCGGCCGGGCCGGGGCCGCGGCGGAAAGCGGTCCTGCCGCTTGGGGTTTGATCGGCGCAGGTGCAGCCAGGGGAATTGCGGGAGTCGGCAGAGCGTCTGGAGCAATGGGCCGGGCCGGGACCGCCGGCTTCGAAGCGGCCGGCGCCGGATGCGTCCCTTGCCGGTCGCTTTCAAAGGTCTTGTCCCATGCCAGATCGAGATCGTCTTTCTGTTCCCGCCCCGTCCCGGGAGCGGTTTCCGGCTGCGAAAGCCCGCGAAGCTCGTCGTCCAGCGACATCTCCGCTGGCGGCGTTGTCTGGACTCGGGCGACAACATCTGCGTAGGCGAGGGTAATGGTCTCAACCACGAGGGGGTCCTCAGCCTGGTTTGCCGCAACACCGTCCACCAGAAGCTTAATTGCGTCCACGCTGTCGAAAAGAAAATTCAGGGTTTCCTTGCAAATGGGAAGGGAGCCGGAACGGAACATGCCGAGCATGTCCTCGGCCTTATGGGCAACGTCGCTGACTCCCTGAAACCCCATCATGGCGGCGGAACCCTTCAGCGTGTGAGCGGCCCGGAAGAGCTCGTCGATCATGCCTGTGCCGGACGGGTCCTTCTCGAGCGACAATAGTCCCTTATTCAGGTTTTGCAGGTGCTCACCCGCTTCTACGAGAAAAAACTCTATGATGCCTGATTTGTCAAATGTCCCGGCCATAGCTGAAAAATAAACTCCAAATCCCAGGATTCAAACGATCCAACCCTGTGGAGTTTTGATGTTAAAATTCATTTGAGATTGGTATTTTGTCATTTAGCGCTTCGCCATTATTCAATGAAACCGAGTTTGATCTCCTCATCGCTGGTCGTAACCTGTTCCGCAACCGGCGTGAAACCCTCGAGCGCGGGGAAGAAGGACTCGCCGGCAGCGGCCGGGGCCGTCTGCTCCTTCCCGATCTTGAACCTGCCGATGGCGTCGTTCAGACGCCTGGTGAGGTGCGCAAGACCGCTGATGGTGGCCACGGTGTCCTGCACGCCGTGTGTCGTTTCCTGAGTCAGCTGCGAAATGGCGTCCATCGTGTGCACCACGCTCTCCGTCGACTTCACCTGGTCCGCGGCGGCCCGCGTGATATCGGTCAGGAGTGTCGCGGTCTGCTTCACGATCTGTTCAATCTCGCGAAGCGCCGCGCCGGCCTGGTCGGCAAGCTTGGTGCCTTCCTCCACTTGGTGGGTGCCTTC
>JAXIPA010000123.1:0-4923 GCA_045403145.1 Nitrospirota bacterium
AGACCTCGGCAAATACTCCTGGATCCAGTTTACCTATCCATGGAAACCCGCGAAACGGGGGACCTATACACTCATGGCCAAGGCAACAAACAGCATCGGCGAGTCCCAGCCCTTCGAAGGGCTCTGGAACCCGGCAGGATACCTGTGGAACAAGGTCGAACCAGTGGCAATAACGGTGGCATAGGAGGCGGTCATGAAAAGCACGGTCGCAGCGGCAATGTTACTCGTACTTTCGGCGGGCATGTCATTCAGCCAGGATGCCCCGCCCAAGCCGGCCCCTGGCGCGGGCACGGTCCATGAGATAACGCTCCCGAACATGCCGCTCGAACTCAAGGACGGCGACGGGAGGATCCTGACCGAGTCTCACTGCAACATCTGCCACAGCCTGGATTACATCACCATGCAGCCGAAGTTCCCGAAAGCGCAGTGGACGGCGACGGTGAACAAAATGATCAAGACATACGGCGCGCCGCTGCCGCAGGAAGACGCGGAGAAGATCATCCAGTACATAAGCACGCAGTACGGGAGCGGGAAGTAGGCGCCCTGTGCAGATGACAGAACTGCGAGAGTGTTGTATAATTCAACCATGAAAAAGGCGCCGCTATCCCGGACAAATCCGTATCTTAGAGATGCAAACAGACGAAGAGAACTGCTTCTCGCGTTCGTCGATTCCTCTTCAGCCATCGAGGGAATACATATATCAACGCAAAAGAAACGGAAGCCCTATCGCAATTCTTCGATTGCTACCGCTTGCCGTGAATCCGAAGAGTCCTACGGATTACGCCGCTAAAAACCTTTGCCATTGGTTCATGGTTTCTAAACTCCTACTCCCCTGTAACCTTCATGCGTCAATGCAATAGGATTGCTGCTTCACTTACTTGATGCTTAGGTGCGTCCTCTCTGCTGGCGATAACTGCCTGTGATGCATCAATTCAAGACGTGATAATCATATAAAGGGCACTTGATGGGTTTCGGCGCCGGAGGGCGGTCTTTTCATACGATCTTGGCCTCACGAACAGTGTTTAGAAAAGCCCTCCAGCATCAGATGCCGATTTGGAGACGTCGATACGTGGCGATGCTTTCCATTAAAAAAATCTGCAGGAGATTTTTTTTGCGAGATGGGATAACTTCTCATTGTGTTCTCCCGGAATTCACGCAGGCTAAAGCCTGCGGCTACCAGAACTGTTCTCCTGATTAAGCGAGAATACTGAATTTTGAGGAAAACGACAAGGGAAATTGTAGAGCTGGCCCCCGTGACAGAGAAGCGACAATGGGGTGTGGGGACAGTGAAACGACATCGATTACAGAATGAACCTTACACTGATAACGACTCCCTGATGACTGCGAGTTTCAGGAAGCTTCCATCACTGCATTCGTCGAAAGGTTAATTATTACGTTACAAATGCAAATTGTCATTTCCTATTTTTCGCGCCCATTAACAGTTTTCTCACAATCTTTAACGCAGTCTATAAAGCTTACAAGCAATGACCTGTCCCGGTCCGTCAGTTCCGAGAATTCCACCCCTATATCGTAATTTGAATGCTCCTTGTCCTGAGTCTTGCGGCACGAAACAACTTTTCCCATAAAACTGACAGGATTACACGCTCTGATCGACAGTTCCATGAGGACCATGCTGCCTATCTTCAAATGCTGGTCGGTTTGAATAATTACGCCGCTCTGGCTGATATTTTTTACGCCAAAATTTGTCGGTAGATTCAGGTCTTTTTCGCTGGGCGTTGTGATGCAAAACCGGATGTCGCGATAGAACCAGCCGGATTGCCCTGGCACATGCGATTTTTTATTATTTCCAATTGAATCGAGAAAATCCTTAACCTTGGCTGCTGATTCGTCTTTAAATAATATGCCTGTCGAGTAAATGGTGGCTTTTTCTCCATCAGCTCTTTCTTCAATTCCGCTTAATTCGGAGCGAACTACTACACCTTTTAAATTAATATTCTTTCCTTCGTATCCCAGCATCATCAAGCACTCTTTCCCTATATTAAGCTTCCTGTCCGCCTTTACTGCGACGCCGCCCGAGCTTATGTCAATTATTTCTACTTTGCCGATTAAGCTCATCTTGCTGCTTAGATCGCATGCATCCAATTTAAATCTCTCGTATCTCCTCATATTCCGCATTGTATAACTCCAATTGTCGTCTACCCTGATGTTGAATTATACCCCCTGCTCACTCCATGGCACAGAAAGCTTTTATTGTAATAAAACTATACCATAATATTCATGATTCAACAGTGATGAACTCGTAAAAAGTCGTCATTCCCGATTGTTTCTAAGCCTGCCCCGGCATGCTTAAAGCCGGGGGGAATCATGTTGCCATATACCATTCAGAAAAGATACGATTCCGGACACCCTGCATTACGCTTCGCTCGTAACCGCTGGGAGCAGGCAAGCCGGAATGACGGTCCTGCGGCGATTTTCGACTTTTTACGAAACCATCAACAGTAATATGTAATCACCTGCAGAGGTGGCCCTCCCTGGACGGGTTCTCCGGGTTGAGTTGAAAATTTCCGCCGGATGTAATAATGCTGTAACAATCACCGAATATACTTGTCAATAAATTCAGGAGGTGAATATGCACGTTACCCAATTGACCGCAGAAAAAGGCTTTAAGACCGCAAGTGTTCAGGAATCAACATGCCCGCATGAAATGACGGCGGGCTATTTTTGTTCCGCCTCGATCATGACCGTCGTATTAAGCAATTTTCAAAAGACCACGTATTGCTGGACGGACAATTATGATTGCTGCCCGCTGTTCCTGGCAAAGGTTTTGCGCAAAAAGAGATGAAAGGAACGGAACATGGCCATCGAAGCGGTTGTCCGGTGCGACATACATTCCACATGAATGAGGAGGAACACATGGCTGAACAAGGGATGCAAGATATATTGCGCCTCGATGAAAGAGAATCCACTCAACTCGCTTACGCCGTTCAAAGGCTCGTGCGGGACCTCGGGTTTCCTCCCGAAGAGGTGAACCGGTCCTTCAGGGAAAGCTTCGCGTTTTTTATAAAAAATGCTTTGTGATAATCGATTCTTTGCCCGTATCACGGAAAAGGAGGAGCATATGTCTCAGCACGTTCTCAACAGTATCGGCCTTCGTCCGGAAGAAAACGAAAATGCCAAACATATCCGCGCCATTGACAGACTCGTACAAGAGCTCGGGATTCCCGCTGAAAATGTCAACAAGTCGTATAGGGAGATCCTGGAAGAATTCAGGAAAGACGTCAAGATTGACACTTTCCTTCCAATCCTCGTCAGCCGGGTAGTACGAGCGCGGCTGCAGCGAAAATGATCGCGAACTCCCCTGCTGCCCGCACGCGAAAACTTCACGAAACCGTAATATTCCCTTCATCAAACCGTAACGTACTCCTGACATGATATCCGCCATATTCGACAACATTATTCCTCCGTGCTTCCAGCCACAGCACGGGAGAATAGCCGGCTACGTCAGGCTGCGGAATGGAGGTGACACTTTCAGGTGGCTTCAGCCGGATGCGTGCGTTACATAATCTGAGGACAATCGACAATTTCGTGAATCCATAAAATTAGGAGGATTGAACAATGAGCATGAACAGAAGAGATTTCATGAAGTATAGCGGCATCGGCATGGCGGGCCTGGCCATGGGAGGATTTGATTTTCCCCTGTTTACCCCGAGGAGCGCCTACGCTTCCGGCGCTGCCTGGAAATTCGGCGTCATGGCCGACACCCAGTGGCGGACAGGCCTGAACGCCGGCGGGGAGCCCGCTTCGTGCGCGGTTTCGATCATCAACGCGTTGAACCGGCAATTCATAGATCACGGCTGCAGATTCGTCATCCAGGTCGGCGATCTGGTTGACAAGGAAAGCGTTACCGTTGACGGTATAACGACCCGCTCGCTGCCTACGCGGGCCGGCGCCGCCGAGGCGCTCTATGCTAAAAGCATCGGTTTCTTTCCCGTCCGCGGCAATCACGAAGCCAGCATGATCGCGGCAGCGGAGATTCCGGCCCTGTTCCCGCAGACGCTGGGCAATGGTCCTCACGTCCACGGCGCCACGAACTTCGAAAGCCCTTTCGACAAGCTGCGCGGACTCAGCTACTCGTTCGACTACGAGAACGTCCGCTGCGTCCTGATCGACCAGTTCACCAGGGCCGACGGCACCAATTACGACGGCACCACGTCAAACAACAACAATGCCGTAGACCAGGTAGCATGGGTCGACTCGATGCTTCGGTCAAAGCCGTCGGACAGCCATGCGTTCGTTTTTTCACACAAAAACCTGATCGGACAAAACCATAAAGATGTCCTCTTCGGCTCAAGCCTGGCATCGAATCCGGGTCCCCGTGATGAATTCATCAAGAGTCTCCACGACAACGGCGTGCGCCTGCACATGAGCGGCCACGACCATGTGCATCATCGCTCCATCGTCAAGACCGCCGACGGCAACTCCAATGTCGGCCAGCTCATCTGCTCTTCGAACAGCTACAAGTTCTACATTCCCAGACCCGGCGACGACGGGCGGGAGACGCCGCTCCAGCAGGAGCTCTTCACCATCGGCTACTACATTTTCACCGTTGACGGCCCGCGAGTGTACGTGGATTTCTACTCTTCCAGCCACGGCCGGAATTACGGCGACTTCGATCTCGTCACCCCTCCCGGTTCTTTCAATTTCTATTTGCGCGAGACTTTCGGCTACAGTCTCAACGGCAAGGAGTTCGTGGTGGCTCAGGGCGGGTCCTACACAGATGTGGAGGACGCTTATCAAGGCACTTTTGCCAAAATACTCAGTGGAACGAACGGGAACACGGAAACCGACTACCTCAGCCGCCCCCTGACAAAAACCGTAAATACCGGCTGGTCCGGTTCCCCGGCGCAGGATAACGTCGCGAGCAATGTCCTCAGTCTCTGGGGCATGGCCGACAACCTGAGC
>JAXIPA010000077.1:0-15782 GCA_045403145.1 Nitrospirota bacterium
CTAGTACACTGTAAACTTAATTATTAACAGTCTCATAGAATCTGCTCAATTTATTTCGAGCATCGTTCTTTGTAAAATTCCAAGTTATGCCTGCTTTGAGACGGTTGCGCTGTCTTGTCCAGCTGATTACTTGTGCGGCTAACGTCTTCATCTCGGCAATGCGTCTGTCGAGGCATTGTTTGGATAGAGCGGACAATTCAATCTCGGCCATGTTCAGCCAGCTGGCTTTCTTGGGTGTATAAACCATTTGAAAGCGCTGCGCCAAAGCAAACGCTTCGGCAGCTGGAAAGGCTTCATAGAACGATGAAGGATTATGCGTGTTCAGATTATCCTGAACCAGAACAATTTTATCGGCATCCGGATATGACGCCGCTAATGCCTTCATAAATTCGGCGTAATCTTTTTTTGTTCTTCGTTCTGTAACTGTTATAACACGGCGACCGGCTAACGGTTCAACGGCCATGAGCACTACGCAGGTTCCGTTGCGCTTATACTCATAATCCTGTCGTTCTACGCGCCCAGGCTTCATGGGAATCGGCATCAGCACATCGCCCAGCAACTGACAGGGACGCTCGTCAAAACAGACGACCGGATAATCCGGATCATGCGGACGTTCATAAATGTCCAAAACCTGTTCCATGCGCCAGAGATACTCAGCCGTGATTAGCCCTATGCACCATTGTTTCTTTAAGTGCGGTTTAAGTTCGTTTTTTTTAGAATGTTACTTACGCTTTGATGCGATATGGACTCAACGATCTTGAGTTCGACAATGCGATCAGCCAATAATCGCAAAGTCCAGCGAGCTTGACCATCCGGCGGAGCGCTGCAAGCTATCGCCGTGATCTTCGCTGCAATTTTACCTTTGAATTTCGGGGGCTGACCGGAACGTGCGCCTTCTCCTATGGCGCGTTCTAATCCCTCCTGAGAGTAGCGCCGCCTGATATAGAATATTGTGGCCAGGCAGACATTCAAGGCATCGGAGATTTCTTGGTCTGTCTTGCCGTGGGGTCCATCAGCCAGTAATAAGACGCGGCATCGAGTTATTTTGCGAGCTTTGTCTTTGCCTGACCGTACTATCTTTTGCAGTCGAAGACGTTCCTGTTCGCTCAGCTGGACCAGAAACTGTTTTTGGCTCATGGACACCTCCTTTTGGGAAGAGTGTGCCATAAAAAGCCTAACCTATCAAGAACTATATTGACATTGTACTAGAACAACGGTTTAAGCAGTTTTAACAGTTTAAACGGCTTAAACGGATAGAGGTTGATGTGGAAACTACATACCGTTCAAACATAATGATTTGCGCAGGAACGGGCTGCGTGGCAAACGGCTCGCTCAAGGTGAAGGACGCCCTCGAGACTGAACTAATCAAGCGAAACCTCCAGAACGAGGTCAAGATCGTCCTGACCGGGTGCAACGGCTTCTGCGCCAAGGGCCCCGTCATGGTGGTCTATCCCGAGGACATTTTCTACCAGTTGGTGAAGCCCGCGGATGTGCCGCACCTGGTGGAGGAACATTTCATCAAGGGAAGGCCGGTCCAGAAGTTCCTCTACACGCCGCCGGCGCAGAAAGACGCCATCCCGGTGATGAACGAGATCCCGTTCTTCAAGCACCAGGTGCTTCGCGCGCTGCGGAACCGGAGCCTGATCGACGCCGAGAAGATCGAAGAATATATTGCCCGCGACGGCTACATGGCGGCCGCCAAAGCGCTCACCGAGATGACGCCCGAGCAGATCGTGACCGAGATGAAAAAGTCCGGACTCCGCGGCAGGGGCGGTGCGGGGTTTCTGACCGGCCTCAAGTGGGAGCTCTGTGCGCGTGTGCCCGGCGACGTCAAGTACATCCTGTGCAACGGCGACGAGGGCGACCCGGGCGCGTTCATGGACCGCAGCGTCATGGAGGCAGATCCGCACTCGGTGCTCGAGGGCATGATCATCGCCGCCAAGGCCATCAGCGCTCATTACGGATACATCTACGTCCGGGCCGAATACCCGCTCGCCGTGCACCGCCTCCAGCTTGCCATCGAACAGGCCAAGGAGAACGGTTTGCTGGGCAAGGACATTCTCGGCACGGGCTTCGACCTTGATCTCGAAATATACCAGGGCGCGGGCGCCTTCGTGTGCGGCGAGGAAACGGCGCTCATGGCGTCCATCGAGGGCAAGCGCGGCATGCCCCGGGCCAAGCCGCCGTTCCCGGCGGTCAAGGGCCTCTGGCAGCGGCCGTCGGTGCTGAACAATGTCGAGACCTTCGCCAACATACCGCCGATCATCTTGCACGGCGCGGACTGGTTCGCGAGCCTCGGCTCCGAGAAGAGCAAGGGGACGAAAGTTTTCGCCTTGTCGGGAGCTCTGAACAACATCGGTCTCGTCGAGGTGCCCATGGGCACCCCGCTCAAGACCATCATCTTCGACATCGGCGGCGGCATCAAGAACAACCGGAAATTCAAGGCCGTGCAGATGGGCGGCCCCTCGGGCGGTTGTATTCCCCATTCGCTCATCGATACTCCCGTGGATTTCGAAAACATCAACAAGACCGGCGCGATCATGGGGTCCGGCGGCATGGTGGTGATGGACGAGACCACCTGCATGCCGGCAATGGCCAAGTTCTTCCTCGAGTTCACCGAGGACGAGTCCTGCGGCAAGTGCGTGCCCTGCAGGATCGGGAACAAGACGCTCCTGACCATCCTGCAGCGTATTACGAACGGCGAAGGTCGCGAGGGAGACATCGAGCTGCTGCTCGAACTGTCCCAGCAGATTAAGGACACCTCGCTGTGCGGCCTGGGCCAGACCTCGCCCAACCCCGTCCTGACCACGATCAGATATTTCCGCGATGAATACGAGGCGCACATCAAGGAGCACAAATGCCCGGCGCGGGTCTGCACGCCCCTCATTGAGTTCAAGGTGAACGAAGAGAAATGCAAGAAGTGCGGCATGTGCTTTAAAAACTGCCCGGTGGGCGCCATCACCTGGGAAAAGGGCAAGGTCGCGTACATCGATCAGGAGAAGTGCACCAAGTGCAAGACCTGCATCAAGAACTGCAGGTTCTGGGCGATTGATTAGTAAGTTGCGATTTTCTTTTGCTGTCATTCCCGCTTGTCGGGAATCGTAGTTGAATTTACATTCTTGAAAAGAAGCGATTCCGGTCAAGCCGGAATGACGGCGAAGACGGAGAACAATAAAGGTAAAATCACATGCAAAAAATGACAGTAACAGTAGACGGGAAAAAAGTTGAAGTGCCCATGGGCTCGACGATCCTCGAAGCGGCGAACGCGGCCGGGTCGCGGGTGCCGACCCTGTGCCATGACAACAAGCTCCATCCCTTCGGCGCGTGCCGGGTCTGCCTCGTCGAAGTGGAGGGCACCCCGCGCAAGTTCACGCCGTCGTGCACCACGCCGGCCACGGACAACATGGTCGTCAGGACCACGTCGCCCGCGCTGATCGAGGCGCGGAGGATGGTGCTCGAACTCCTCCTGATCAAACACCCCCTCGACTGTCCCGTCTGCGACAAGGCGGGCGAGTGCCAGCTCCAGGACCTCGTTCACGAGTACGGTCTCGCGCCGAGCCGCTTCGACGCTGAAAAGGGATATCTCCCGCCGGACCTGGAGAGCTCGATCGTCGAGCGCAACATCAGCCGCTGCATCCTCTGCGGCAAATGCGTCAGGATCTGCGATGAACAGAACGGCGTGGGCGAGTGGGCCTTCACCCGCAGGGGAACGCGGGCGCGCATCAGCACCGATTTCGACCGGCCGCTCGACTGCGAGTTCTGCGGCGAATGCACCGAGATCTGCCCCGTGGGCGCGCTTACCACGCGCCAGTTCAAGTACAAGGCCCGGTCGTGGAACCTCGAAGGGACCACCTCGGTCTGCAATTACTGCGGCTGCGGCTGCGGCGTCAGCTACGAAGCGCGCGACGGAAAGATCATGAGGGTCGGACCCGCGCGGAACAACTACCTCTGCGCCAAGGGGCGGTTCGGATGGGATTCCGTCCATTCCGCCGAGCGGCTTACCACGCCGAAGATGCGCGTGGGCGGAGCACTCGTGGATTGCACCTGGGACGAGGCCCTGTCGGTCGTCGCGACCAATTTCAAGGTGATCAGGGACAAGCACGGCGCCGGGAAGATCGGCGGCCTCGGCTCTGTCCGGACCACGAACGAGGAAAGCTACGTGTTCCAGAAGTTTCTCCGGACCGTGGTCGGGACCGGCAACGTCGACATGCTGGCGCGGCTCAAGGTCCCGAAGGGGCTGAACACGACGTTCTTTTCCGGCGAACTCTCCCGCATGGCGGAGCATGAGGTCATCCTCATCCTCGACAAGAACGTGGGCGAAATCAATCCGCTCACCGGCATCGAGATCGTGCGCGCCGTGAACAAGAAGGACCGGAAACTGATCCTCGTGAACGACGAGTTCAACAAATTCAACAAGATCGCGACCCTGGTGCTGCCCGCGGGCATTGACCAGGCGCTTGAAGAGCTGCGTAAAGCGATGTCCTCCTCCGCGGGAAGCGACGCCGCAAAACAGGCGGCCGCGCTCCTGAAGAACGCCAAGAGCGTCGCGATCATCGTTCCGGCCCGGCTTTCGGACAAGGAACTGGCGGACATCAGGGACCTGGGAGGGCAGCTCAAGAACGTGACCTGGTATCCGCTGGTGCGGCGGAGCAACTTCCAGGGAGCGCTCGACATGGGCGTCGTTTCCGGTTATCTGCCAGGCTACCGGAAGGCTGAGAAGCCGGGGATGAACGCCGTCGAAATGATCGATGCGATCAAGACCGGCAAGCTCGCTTCTCTCTATATCATGGGGGACGATCCCGCGGGAAGCGACCCGGGCCTCAAACAGGCGCTTGAGAAGCTTGAATTCCTGGTGGTCCAGGACATCTTCATGACCGAGACCGCAAAACTCGCCAACGTGGTACTGCCCGCTGCCGCTTCGGCGGAGAAGTCCGGCACGTTCACCAACCTTGAGCGCCGTCTCCAGCAGTTGAACAGGGCGGAAGAGCCGGTCGGAGAAGCGCGGCCCGACTGGGAGATCATTCAGGACATCGTGAAGAGAATGGGCGGGACCATGCACTACGGGTCGGTCCGGGATATCATGAAGGAGATCCGGTCCGTGGTGCCGATGTATGCGGACCTCGCCCTGGGCGCCTGCTGGCAGCGCGAGAAGTCGCCCCTCGCCGGCGCGGCCGACGACCTGTCGCTCGCCTCGGATTCGATCATGAAACAGGAAGTCATTACCGCGGAGCGGCTGCTGTTCTCATCAGGGATGAGCATCACTCGTTCCCACGAGATAGGCACGATCAGACACTATAAGATAGAAGTGTAGGAGCAGAAGATGCCCAATAGCCCTCAACTCATGAATCTGGTCTGGAACTTGTTGATATTCTTCATCCCGGCTTTGGCCCTGCTGGCCTTCATCCTGGCCAACGCCATGTATCTGCAGCTGATGGAGCGAAAGGTGCTGGCGCACATGCAGGGGCGGCTGGGGCCGATGCGGACCGGCTGGCACGGGATCCTGCAGCCCATCGCCGACGCCGTCAAGTTCATGATGAAAGAGGACATCATCCCGGCCAAGGCCGACAAATGGGTGTTCAGCATCGCGCCGCTGATACTGCTCGTGATGGCTTTCGGCGCCATGGTGATGATACCGTTCGGACCGCCGACGGATTTCTACGGTCTCCTGAAGAAGGAGGTCCCTCTCTGGGTGTCGAACCTGAATGTCGGCGTTCTCTTCATCCTGGCGTTTTCGAGCGTGGGAACTTACGGCGTGATCATGGCGGGCTGGGCCTCGAACAACAAGTATTCCCTCATGGGCGGCTTCCGCTCGGCCGCGCAGATGATCAGCTACGAGATCCCGATGGCCTTTGCCATTCTTACCGTGGTGCTCATGGCCGGGTCGCTGAACCTGTCGGAAATCGTGAACGCCCAGACGCACCGCTGGTTCATCGTGGCGCTGCCGGTAGGGCCGGTGGCCTTCTACCTCTATCTCCTGGCGGGCATCGCCGAGACGAACCGCGTGCCTTTCGACCTGCCCGAGGCCGAGAGCGAACTGGTGGCCGGGTACTTCACCGAGTACAGCGGCATCCGGTTCGGCATTTTCTACATGGCCGAGTACATGAACATGATCGTCGTGTCGCTGCTTGTCTCCATCATGTTCCTGGGCGGGTGGCTGCCGGTGCAGATCCTCCCTCAGACGCTCGGCCACATCGCCCCCATCGCCTTCATCAACAAAATGCTGGCGGCCATTCCGCCGACGCTCTGGCTGCTGGGAAAACTGTATTTCTTCATCTTCTTTTACATGTGGCTCAGAGCAACGCTTCCCCGGTACCGGTATGACCAGCTGATGTCGATCTCCTGGAAGATTTTACTGCCCGTGTCACTGGGAACATTGCTCGTCGCCGCGGGCATGAAGCAGATGGGATGGCTGTAAAAGAAGCAGTGATGAAGTAAGAAGTAAGAAGCAGCGAGGAGTTTACGACGATGGATAAAATAAAGAAATTTTTAAAAACGATATTCCTCTACGAAATCGGCCAGGGCATGTGGGTGACGCTCAAGACCATGCTGACCACTCAAAAACGCAAGGTACCGTACGCCTTCACCCGGCAGTATCCCACATTCAAGCGGAAGCCGATTCCCGGGTCCCGCGGGCTCCACGCAATGCGGCGTGACGAAACGGGGAAGGCCGCATGCATCGGGTGCGGCCTCTGCGAGGCGGTTTGCCCGTCCAAGGCAATAACGGTGGTGACTTCAGAGAGTCCCGAACATACGAAGGACGTAAATGCCTACGAACTCGACCTGCTGCGGTGCGTATTCTGCGGCTTCTGCGTCGATGCGTGCCCCGTATCGGCGATCGTCCAGACGCCTGAATTCGAACTGGCCTGCTATTCGCGAAAAGACGCCTTCTACACCAAGGACCATCTTGTGGCAATAGGCGACCGCTTCATGGGCGGAAAGGCGGTAAAAAAGTAATGCTGAACCAGCTGATCTTCCTCTATTTCGCCGTCGTCATTCTGGCGTCGGCGGTCCTCATGATCTCCCGGACGAACCTTATCCACAGCGTGATGTTCATGCTGCTCCTTTTCTTCCACGTCGCCGGGGTCTTTGTGCTGCTGAACGCCGAGTTCCTCGCCGCGGTGCAGCTCATCGTGTACGCGGGGGCAATTCTGATTCTTTACCTGTTCGTCGTGATGCTCCTGAACGTGGACCGGGAAAGCTCCGTTGCCCGCGCAAACCGCTTCTGGCCCTGGGCGATCGCCTTCGGCGTTTTGATCGCCGGCGAGGTGATCCTGCTGATCTCGCGCGGCTCCTTCCCGGCGGATGCGGGGAAGGCAGTGAGATTCCCCGGCGCCGGAGTGAAGGAACTGGGCGAAGTGTTGTACCAGAAATATCTCGTGCCCGTCGAGGCCGCATCGGTCATCCTTCTGGTGGGACTGGTGGGCGCGGTCCTGCTGGCGAAGAAGAGAGCGAACGAATAGCAGTTCATTGCGGATTGCGGAATGCGGATTGCAGATTAAAACCTTTAGCAACTAAATCCGAAATCCGCAATCCGAAATCCGAAATCGAAGTTGGAGGTTCCCATGGTTCCCCTGTCCTGGTACGTCATGTTGAGCGCGGCGCTGTTCACGATAGGCATCGTCGGCGTTCTTTCGCGCCGTAATATCTTCATCATCCTCATGTCCATCGAGCTCATGCTGAATGCCGCGAACATTAACCTGGTCGCCTTTTCGCACTACCTGCAATCGCTCACCGGCCAGGTGTTCGCCATCTTCGTCATCACCGTTGCCGCGGCCGAAGCCGCCGTGGCTCTGGCGATCATCATCCTTCTCGCGCGGAACCGCGGGAGCGTCTATGTGGATGAGTTCAATATCATGAAGGGATGACATCACTCTTCTTCTCTTGACGTCATTCCCGCTTGTCGGGAATCGTAGTTAAGTTCATTCTAAGAAGAAACGATTCCGGAATGACAGCGAAGAACGAAAATCCTACGTAGTTACGCAGGATTCAGATATTCGGATTTATCATACCGAGGTGTCTATGCTCAAATACGCTTTTATTCCGCTCTTGCCGTTCGCCGGCTTCCTGATCGCAGGGCTGTTCGGGAAATTCCTGAAGGAAAAGGCCGCCTGGTTCCCCATTGCGGGGGTCATCGGCGCGTTTCTCCTGTCCGTCAGCGCTTTCTTCGACGTGCTCGGGGGCGCTGTGATCAACGAGAACCTCTATTCCTGGATCTCCATCGGGTCGTTTTCGGTGAACGTCGGCTTCCAGATCGACCAGCTCACCACGGTGATGCTTCTCGTCGTGACGACCTTGAGCTCGCTGATCCACATCTACTCCGTGGGCTATATGCACGGCGACAAGGGATATCCCCGCTTTTTCGCGTACCTGGCGCTCTTCACGTTTTTCATGCTGGTCCTCGTGATGGCCAACAACTTCCTGCTCATGTTCGTGGGCTGGGAGGGTGTGGGCCTCTGCTCGTACCTCCTGATCGGTTTCTGGTTCGAGAAAAAATCAGCGGCCGACGCCGGGGTCAAGGCTTTCGTGGTGAACCGCGTGGGCGACTTCGGGTTCGTGCTCGCCGTGCTGCTCATTTTTCTCACCTGCGGCACCCTCGATTTTTCCGAGGTCTTTGCCACGATGGGCACGTCCGTCACGGACCAGACCTATCACCTCTTCGGCGGCGAGATCGGCGTCATCACGCTCATCGCGCTCCTGCTGTTCCTGGGGGCGACCGGCAAATCGGCCCAGCTCCCGCTCTACGTGTGGCTGCCGGACGCCATGGAAGGCCCGACTCCGGTCAGCGCCCTGATCCATGCCGCGACCATGGTCACGGCGGGCGTATTCATGGTTGCGCGCTGCGCGCCGATCTTTTCGCTCTCCGCGACCGCGATGAACACCGTGGCCATCGTCGGAGGGCTGACCGCGGTCTTTGCAGCGACCATCGGGCTCGTCCAGAATGACATCAAGCGCGTCATCGCCTCTTCCACGATCAGCCAGCTCGGGTACATGTTTTTAGCCCTCGGCGTGGGCGCGTTCTCGGCGGGCATCTTTCATCTGACGACGCACGCCTTCTTCAAGGGACTCCTGTTCCTCGCCTCGGGCAGCGTGATCCACGCCCTCTCCGGCGAGCAGGACATGCGCAAGATGGGCGCGCTCCAGCCGAAGATAAAAATCACGTGGGCAGTGTTCTTTATCGGGACCCTCGCGCTGTCCGGCATCCCGCCGTTTGCGGGTTTCTTCAGCAAAGACGAGATACTCTGGAGCGCTTTTAACGCTCCTACCCTGGGACCTTTCCTCTGGTTCCTTGGGGTTGCCGGCGCCTTTATGACGGCATTTTACTCGTTCCGTTTGATTTATCTCACGTTCTATGGCGAATCCCGTCTTGACCATGAGGTCGAACATCATGTGCATGAATCACCGAAAGTCATGACAATACCGCTTATGATCCTTGCATTCTTTTCGATAGTCATCGGCTGGATCGGGATGCCTATCGTCCAGCACGGGAACATCTTCGGCGAATATCTGGCGCCGCTTTTCCCCCATGCAGAACATGCTGCCGCACATCAGAGTCATACCCCCGAGATATTGGCAATGATCTTCTCAGTTGCCGTCGCCATCGGTGGCTGGCGGCTGGCGATCGGCTGGTACAAGGAAAGTACTGAGTGGCCGGACAAGGTTGCCAATAAGTTCAAGGGCACATACAACCTGCTCCTGAATAAATACAGGGTCGACGAGATCTATAACTCTATCTTCGTTGACGGCCTGGTCCATAAGGTCGCCAAAGTGCTGTATACGATAGGGGACGTCAAGCTTGTTGACGGCGCGGTAAACGGCATTGCACGGCTCATCGGCTCCACGAGCGAGAGCGGCAGGAAAATCCAGACCGGTTATGTGCAGCAGTACGCCTTCTCGATGGGGCTCGGCCTGGTGGTTTTGGCCGGTTTGTACTATATACTGATAAATTAAGATTCACGAGACGTCTTTCTAAGCCGTCATTCCGGGCTTGACCCGGAATCCAGCGACTTTCAATAAGACCCTGGATTCCTGCTTTCGCAGGAATGACGAATGAATAATGATCCTAGAGTAAACAAAGGAGCTATTCCATGCTCGAATTACAAATGAATCAGCTCGGATTTCCGCTGCTGAGCCTCATGATCTTTCTTCCCGTCGCCGGGGCGTTCCTGCTCCTGTTCATCCGGAACGCGGTGACGGCGCGCTGGATCGCTCTTGCCTTCTCGGTTGTCGAACTCTTCCTGTGCATCCCGCTTCTTTCGAACTTCGACACTTCCATCCCGCACATGCAGTTCGGCGAGAGCATGCCCTGGATCGCGGCCTGGGACATCAACTACACGCTCGGGGTCGACGGGATCAGCATCCTGTTCGTGGCCCTGACCGCGCTCCTCACGACGATCTCCCTCATGGTGTCCTGGACGGCCATTCAGGACCGGGTCAGGGAGTTCATGATCGCTATGCTGTTCCTGGAGGCGGCGATCATCGGTGTGTTTCTGTCCCTCGACCTTTTCCTGTTCTACATCTTCTGGGAAGCCATGCTGATCCCGATGTATCTCCTGATCGGGGTCTGGGGCGGTCCCAACAGGCTCTATGCCGCGGTCAAGTTCTTCCTGTACACCCTCGTCGGGAGCGTGCTCATGCTTGTTGCGATCATCGCCGTGTATTTCGCGGCGGGGCACACCTTCGACGTACTCGCGATCATGAACCACAAATTCGGCTACACCTTCCAGTTGTGGGCCTTCGCGGCCTTCTTCGCAGCCTTTGCGGTCAAGGTGCCCATGTTCCCGGTCCACACCTGGCTGCCCGACGCGCACGTGGAGGCGCCGACCGCCGGCAGCATCATCCTGGCCGGCATCCTCATCAAGATGGGGGCCTACGGGTTCCTCAGGTTCTCGCTGCCGTTCTTCCCCGACGCGGCGATCGCCTGGACTCCGGCGATCATGATATTGTCCGTGATCGCCATCATCTACGGCGCGTACATGGCCTTTGCGCAGACGGACTTCAAGAAGCTGATCGCCTATTCGAGCGTGAGCCACATGGGCTTCGTCACCCTGGGCCTCTTCGCGCTGAACAGCCAGGGCCTCGAGGGAGGCATCCTCCAGATGCTGAACCACGGCGTCTCGACCGGAGCATTGTTCCTTGCCGTAGGCGTGATCTACGAGCGGACCCATACGCGCCTGATCGCCGACTACGGCGGTATCGCGGCGCGGGTCCCGGTCTACGCCACGTTCCTTTTGATCATCACCCTGTCGTCCATCGGGTTGCCCGGCACGAACGGGTTCATCGGCGAGTTCACGATCCTTTTGGGCGCGTTCCTGCATTACAAACTCTATGCGGTCATCGCGTCGCTGGGGATAATCCTCGGCGCGGGGTATATGCTCTGGCTGTATCAGCGCGTGGCGTTCGGCAAGATAACCAATCCGCACAACGAGCACCTTGCGGACATGAACCTGCGCGAGGTTGCCGCGGCCCTGCCGCTGGTCCTGCTCGTGTTCGTGATCGGGCTGTATCCGAATTCAGCCTTCGGCATAATGCATGTATCGGTGTCGAACCTGATCCAGCACATGCATGACAAGGCGCAGTCAGCGCCGGCGGTAGCGCAGACGCTGACCGACATCCTCAGGATGTCGAATTGAAAATGGGGAAATGAAGGTTGGAGGTTGAAAAGGGAATGGGCAGAAACAATTTAAAACCACCTATGTCCAGTCTTTACTTTACCAGGAAACGACTTCTTAAGGAGTTATCATGCCCCAATCATTCATGCAGCTATTGACCCCCGTCATGCCCGAGGCCGTAGTTATCGGCGTGGCGCTCCTCGTCCTCCTGCTCGATCTCGTGATCAGCAAGGACGACAAATACGTCCTCGGGTGGCTGAGCCTCGGGGGTATTGTCATCGCGGCCTATTTCAGCTTCACCATGATGGGCTCGAACGAGATGCTGTTCAACGGGACGTACCATCTTGACCCTTTTTCCACATTCTTCAAGTTCGTGTTCTATACCGCAGCAGGGCTTGGCATCCTCCTGTCCATCAACTACCTCAAAGTCGAGGACATCTGTCGCGGCGAATACTATGCCCTGATGCTCTTTGCGACGAGCGGCATGATGCTCATGGCCTCCGCCGGAGACCTGATCACCCTGTACCTCGGGCTCGAACTCATGGCGCTTTCCGTTTACATCCTCGCGGGCTTCATGAGAAAGGACAACCGGTCGAACGAGGCGGCGATCAAATATCTCGTCCTCGGGGCCTTTTCGTCCGGCATCATGCTCTACGGCATGTCGCTTCTCTACGGGCTTTCCGGGACGACGAACCTCGCGGAAATCCTCTCGTTCCTGCGCTCCGCCGACCTCACGAACCCCGTCATCTTCCTGGCCATGATCATGCTGGTCGTGAGCTTCGGGTTTAAAGTGGCTGCGGCCCCGTTCCACATGTGGGTGCCCGATGTGTATGAAGGCGCCCCGACCTCGGTCACTGCCTTCATGTCCGCCGGGCCAAAGGTCGCGGGTTTTGCCGTGCTCCTGAGGGTCTTCCTCTACACCTTCGCGCCTCTGCATGAGCATGCTACGGCGATACTCGCCGGCCTCGCGGTGCTCACGATGGCGGTGGGAAACATCATGGCCCTGTCCCAGACGAACATCAAACGCATGCTCGCCTACTCATCCATCGCCCACGCCGGCTATGCGCTCGTCGGGCTGGCCGCGGGCGGACCCGAAGGCGCCGCGAGCGTGATGCTCTATGTCTGCATCTACGCGGTCATGAACATGGGCGCATTCGGCGTGGTGATCCTCCTGCGGAAGGCGGGGGAGCGGGGCGAGGAGATCACCGATTTCGCGGGGCTGGGCAAGACCAACAAGACCGCTGCGTTCCTCATGCTCATCTTCATGTTCTCCCTCACGGGCATCCCGCCCCTGGCGGGTTTCGTGGGCAAGTTTTACATCTTCAAATCCGCGGTTGAAGCCGGCCTGCTGTGGCTGGCCGTCGCGGGCGTGCTGTTTTCGGCCATCAGCGCCTTTTTCTATCTCCGCGTCATCATGGTCATGTACATGAACGAGCCGAAGGCCAGCTTCGAGCTTTCCTCGTCGCCGTCGCTCGCACTTGCGCTGGCGATCTCGGCAACCGCCGTGATCGTCATCGGGGTATTCCCCTCCGACCTCCTGAACTACGCGCGCGCGTCGATCGCCGGGATCATGTAAACAAGTTCATGCGGATAAAAAAACAGAATGACTGAAGAAAGGCCGGGACAAAATCCCGGCTTTTCTTTTTATCAGGTTGGCCGCGTTGGACTCCATCCTCATGCGTGGGGGAAACAGCTCTTCACACAGAGCGATCACCGAGAAAACGTCACGAGGAACTCGGATTTTTTGAAAAGTGTCAGCGAACTCGCTCTGATAAACGCGGATATGGACTATAAATAAAATGTTTTTCTTCTTTATTAAAGATTCACCATTTGGGTGAAGTTCTAAGCAAACACAGCACTTGATTTAATCTGCGAAAATCGGCGTCGCTTAGAAAAGCGCCTACTTTTGGTCATCCGCGTCCAACTGCTTATTTTAGGATAATCCCACGACCATGTCTTATGAACTTCAAGAAGCAACTCCTCCCTCACCGCGCGAGGTCCGGACCGTCTTCGCCGGCCTCATGTTGGCGCTCGCCCTGGCGTCGCTGGACCAGAACATCGTGGGCGTCGCGCTGCCGCGGATCGTGAGCGACCTGGGGGGCCTCCATCACCTCTCGTGGGTCGTCACCTCCTTTCTTGTGACCTCCACTGCGACGACGCCGCTGTACGGGAAGCTCTCGGACATGTACGGCAGGAAGCCGCTCTTCATCATTGCGATCGTCATCTTCCTCATCGGCTCCTGCCTCTGCGGCCTGTCGCGCACCATGACCGAGCTCGTCGTGTATCGCGGCATACAGGGCCTGGGCGCGGGCGGCCTCATGGTGCTCGCACAGACCACGATCGCCGACCTCGTGGCCCCCCGGGAGCGGGGCCGCTACCAGGGGCTCTTCGGCGCGGTCTTCGCTTTTTCGAGCGTCGCCGGACCGCTCCTGGGCGGCTTCATCACGAGCGCCCTGTCGTGGCGCTGGATTTTCTACGTAAACGTGCCCGTCGGCATTCTTGCCCTGGCCATGATCGTCTTCGGGTTCCACCGTCCTCATCACAAGGTCCCGCACCATATTGACTACGCGGCGGTCGTGCTCCTGACCTCGGCCACGGTGGCCCTGCTCCTTGTGCTCTCCTGGGGCGGCGTTCAATATGCATGGTCGTCGCCGCTTATTATCGGGCTGGCCATGGCGGCCGCGGCCCTCACCGCTCTCCTCATCCGTACGGAGAGGCGCTCGGAGGAGCCGGTGCTCTCGCCGCATATCTTTCACAACAGGACGGTGGTGATCGCGTCCGGCGTGATGGGGCTCACCTTCATGGGGATTTTCGGCGCCTTCGTGTTCCTGCCCCTGTTCTTCCAACTCGTCCTCGGCATGGACCCGGCGAAGGCCGGCCTTATGCTGGCGCCCATGACCGGAGGCATGATCCTGACGTCCTTCCTCGGGGGGCGCATCGTGTCCAGGACCGGACGCTATAAGACCTTGACGGTGCTCGGCCTCGGCGGCGCTACGCTTTCCTTCATCGCGGTCATGATTGCCGCCGCGGCCGGCGGCGGCATCGGCGTGATCGAGACGGCGCTCATCATCCTCGGTTGCGGCTTCGGCATGGTCATGCCCAATCTTGTCGTATCGATCCAGAACGCCGTCGGCCCCCGCGAGCAGGGAGCGGCAACGGCGACCGCCGCTTTTTTCCGGCAGCTCGGCGCCACCTTCGGCGTTGCCCTGTCCGGCGCCATCATGACCGCCGGGCTCCAGGGCCTGAACGGGGAAAAAGGGGCCGGCCTCGCACGGGGCGGCCGCGCCCTCATGGAGCAGGGCGTCCAGCAGATCGCCGGGCTTCCTTCAGCCCAGCGCGAGCTTGTCATCGGGGCCTACCGGCACGCCATCAGCACGACCTTTCTCATGGGCTCGATCGTTCTATCACTCGCCTTTTTCCTGGTGCTCTCTCTTCCGGAGCATCCGCTTAAATCAGCGCACGGGAGTGACGGGGAAAAGAAGCAAAGCTAATCCACGCCGGCTGCATAGACTTCTTCCCGAAGTGTTGGAGTTTTTCGCCCTTCGAGGCAATAATCATTTCACTCCGTACTTGCTGAGGTTACTATTCATGATGAAATCGTAAAAAGTCGGATACAGCCTCTACGGTGTCATTCCGGCTTGCCTGCACCCAGCGGTTACGAGCGAAGTGTAGTGCAGGGTGTCCGGAATCGTTTCTTTTCAGTATGATGCAAAGCACTACGACTCCCGACGCCCTGCACTCGCGCTATGCACTCGTAAGCGCTGGGTGCAGGCAAGCGGGAGTGACGTCTTTTTACGACTTCATCATTCATAGAAACCCGTCAGGACCGGTAATAGTCATTATTTCGTTTGACACAAAAATTGAATAAGCCTAAAATCTTGCCATATTCGTCCCGCTTTTTTCGGTTCCCCCTGTTGCCGAAATGGGGTGAGACTGCAAATTCATTAGCCGTTTCAAAGTTGCCCGGATCTCATTGGTGGACGTTAGGCATTAATCTTGCTAAACTCGCCAACAACGAATTTTTGGAAATAACGGGGCGATTTCCGTCCCATCAAACACTGGTTAATTTTATATGTTTATTTATATCGATGAATCAGGCAGTTTTTCCTATCCAAAAGAAATAAAACATTCATACGCCTGCGCTGGCGCTTTGACGATACCTGAACGACGACA
>JAXIPA010000281.1:0-10860 GCA_045403145.1 Nitrospirota bacterium
CGCTATTGCCGGGCAGGACCGTAAGAGCGATGTCGCCCTGATGCCCGTTGTCTCGTTCGGGCATTACGCCCAGCTTGCCGATTCAACCGGGCTCGCCGTCTCTGCTGATCTGAAATACAGCGGATTCGCCCGGTTCAGCGGACTGGACCAGCTCGAAGCCGGCCTGACAGCTTCCCTGAAATATAAATGGGGCCTTGGTTCGTATGCGCCGTGGATCAAGGTTTTCGGATCAGGGGCGCGCATCGATTTTCGCGAGGATTTCAGGGATGAAGATCTCGCCCGCACGGGGCTTTTATCGGGAAAGCGGCTTCACGAAAGGATCTTTGCAGAGCTCGGATATGCATATGAATCGGGCAGGGCCCGGGATTCGCGTTTCGACACGAGAAACAGCGTTGTTTCGGCGAAGGTCGCTTATCTTCTCACGGAGTCGGTCCAGGTGTGGGTCGGCTATGCTCTGGGCAGCGGCATTTATATCGTGAACCTGCCTTTTGCGGGAGCGGCCCCCTTTATTCCCCGGGCCGTCGTCGTGAACACCTTCGAGCAGCCGATGGGGGCGTTCCAGCTGCGGGCCACCGCGGAGATCCTGTCTCTCGGCACACGGAAGGCCCTCACAAACCACTGGTCCGTTGATATCAGCGCCGACTTCGTCGATATATTCGGAAACGAGAGGCACTACCCGGATAACGTCTATAAGGCGGGTGCCGTCTACTCCTACTGAGTGGAGCCCCTCCGGATGAGCCGGAGAATTGCAAATCGCGGGATTCATGATCAGGCCACGAGAGGGGAAAATGATTTCCTCACTGTTCCATAGAATGGTTCTTTCGGCATATCTCATAGTCCTCTGCGCCGGCAACGCCTTCGCGATGAACATCAGCGCAACCGTGCAGGACGATGCAGGGAATCCGGTCAAGGATGCGGTCCTCTATGCGACAATCCTGGACAAAGAGACGCCGCTGCCCCAAAAACCCCTCGAAGCGGTCATGGACCAGCAGGACCGGGAGTTCGTCCCCTATGTTCTCCCGATTCAGACGGGCACCACCGTTTATTTCCCGAATCATGACGACCTGAGGCACCAGGTCTATTCGATCTCTCCGGCAAAAAAATTCCAATTACCGCTCTATAAGAGGATGCCTCCCGCGCCCGTCCTGTTCGACCGGCCGGGGGCCGTCGTGCTCGGCTGCAATATTCATGACTGGATGATCGCCTACATCTACGTCATGGAGACCCCCTTTTTCGCCAAAACCGGCGGAGAAGGAAAGGCAGAAATACGCAATCTCCCCCCGAGAACGTATGAAGTGCGCGTGTGGCACCCGCTCATGCAAGGCGCCCCGGAGTCTACGGGACAGCACATAGCAGCGGCCCCGCGGGAGGGGGCCGACGGCGATGTTGAGCTCTCGTTCCGGATAACGCTGAAGCCGGAATGGAGGCCGCCCCGTGCGCCGGCGTCAGAAGGAGGGAGATACCGCTGATGCCGAGCTTCCGGAGTTTTCAGGGACGCCTTCTCTTCTTCTTTCTCGGATTGTTCGTCCTCGTCTACATGCTTGCGTTCCTCGCCGTCAACACGGTCGTCACCCAGAATGCCCATGCGCAGATCAAAAACGAGCTGCTGGCCGGCGGAAGGGTCTTCGACCGTCTCATGAAAGTCCGCACCGAGCGCCTTACGCTTGCCGCCCGGACCCTTTCCGGGGATTTCGGATTCAAGATCGCATTCGGAGACGGAGACAAGCCCACCCTCCTTTCCGCGATGCACAATCACGCGGGACGTATAAAGGCAGACGTCATGCAGCTCGTTTCCCTTGACAACGTCCTCATCGCGGACACGCTGCATCCGGGCGCGGCGCCCGGGACGTTTCCCCTGTCCTGGCTGATCGGGACCGCGGAGAAGTCGGGAGAGGCGTCCGCAATTGTGTTTCTCGAAGACCGCCTCTATCAGGTCGTGATCGTTCCCCTGCTCGCGCCGGTGCCCGTTGCATGGATATGCATGGGCTTCATCATCGATGATTCCCTGGCCCGGGAGCTGCAAACGCTCAATACCCTGGATGTTACGCTGGTGAGAGAACGCCCGAATGAGACCCCGGTCATTTTCGGGTCTACCTTGCCCGAGGGGCTGCGAGGGGTTTTCGCCGCGGCTGTGCATTCGGCGACCTGGGACCCTGAAAGCATCTCCGCAGCGGACATGGGGGGCGTCAAGTATGAAATTCTTTCCCTGGAGCTCGACAGACAGGGCGATTCGTCCGTGAAAGTTTTTCTGCAGCGCGCCATGGACAAAGCCCTGTGGCCGCTGTACCGCCTCCAAAAAATACTCGCTGCGCTTTTCATCATCGGGCTGTTCATCACGCTCTTCGGCGGTGTGCTCGTTTCCGGAACGGTAACGAAACCCGTGCGCATGCTCGCGGAAAGCGCCCGCAGTATCGAGCAGGGTGATTATATGCGCGCCGTGCCAATCGGCCGGCAGGATGAACTGGGCCGCCTGTCCTCGGCATTCAACCACATGATCGGGGCGATTGCGCAGCGGGAAGAACTGATCAAATTCCAGGCATACCACGACACCCTGACCGGCCTGCCGAACCGGGCATATCTGCACACGCGCCTGGATAAGGCTGTCTCCGAGGCCCGCTCGGGAAACGGCCCCCTTGCGCTGATTGCGATGGACATCCGCCGCCTGAGGGATGTGAATGCGGCCCTCGGCCATGCGACGGGGGACGTTATTCTGCAAAAAGTGGGGTCCCTTCTCAGCAGTTCATCCCCGGCTTCGGCCGTTGTGGCGCGCATAGGCGGAGATGAATTTGCCGTGCTTCTGCAGGCGAAAAACGGGGTCGATGACGCCGTGGCCCACGTGCAAAAAACAGTAACGCTGCTCGAAACGCCGGTTTCGGTCGCCGGCACCCCGATCCAGATCGAAGCGAGTTTCGGTATCGCGCTGCATCCCGCCCACGGAGATGACGCGGATACTCTCCTGAGGCACGCGGAAACGACGATGCATCTCGCCAAGACCTCCACGCGCGGTTTTTCGGTGTACGAGCCCGAATCGGACCAACAGAGACTTCGCCAACTGACTCTCCTCGGGGAACTGCGGCATGCCATCGAGCAGGAAGAAATGGTGTTGTATTATCAACCCAAAGTAAGCTTTGAAACGGGACGTATAGCCGGCATGGAGGCCCTTGTCCGGTGGAAACATCCCCGGCTTGGTTTCATGCAGCCCGATGAGTTCATGCCTCTCCTGGAACAAACAGGCCTGGTCAGGCCGCTGACGTATTGGACGCTCAAGGCGGCAATACAGCAGTGCGCACGGCTGAATGAGAGCGGGCTCAACCTTCGCATGGCGCTCAACCTCTCTGCGAGAATGATATTCGACCTGCAACTCCCGGAGCAGGTGACGTCCGTTCTGGATGCCAACCGGGTGCCGCCCGGGCAGATTACCCTTGAGGTCACGGAAAGCGCAATTATGGCTTATCCGGAGCGCACGCTGGAAAATATCATCCGCCTCGATTCCACCGGCGTTCTGCTTTCCGTTGATGACTTCGGGACGGGATATTCTTCGCTCTCACACCTGCAGAAACTGCCCGTGGCCGAGCTGAAGATCGATAAGTCGTTCGTCCAGGACATGGACACGAACGCAAACGACGAGACGATCGTGCGCTCGATGATCGAATTGGCGCGCAACCTGGGGTTGAAAGTCACCGCGGAAGGAGTGGAAACTCAAAAGATATGGGACATGCTGAAGTCCCACGGGTGCGACCTCGCCCAGGGATACTTCATGAGTAAGCCCCTGCCGGCCGGCGAGCTGGTCCAATGGGCAAAAGAATCAAGGTGGGGTCTTGAGTAGAAACGTGTGGTTTCAATATCATCGCTCGCGGCCGAAGGCCGCGTTAGTAACTAAAGAATCAAAATTCTTCTCAAAACGGCAAGAATATTTTGCCACAGAGGGCACAGAGAGCACAGAGAAAAGCTTTTAAACCTGGTTTAAAATTCTATTTCCTTTTTATTACCCTCTGTGTTCTCTGTGATCTCTGTGGCTAATAGCTTTTCCGGCTTGTCCGGGTTAGGGTTTGTTCTTTTTCCTGCATTCGCCGGACAGGGTAAGGTTCAGGCAGCGGCCCAACTTCTGCACGTCATCGAAGATACATCGGTCCGCTGATTCGAGCAGCTCCAGATGTTCAAGTTCCACTCCCGACCTTCGCGCCACGTCCTCGTTCGTAAGTCCCCGCTCCCTTATCGTGCTGATGATCATCACCGTCTTCGGGCATAGGGTGCACTGTTCGCGATACTGATCAAGGAACTCCGGATCAGCGCATTTGGCCTTCAGGTAAGCCCTAAAGCTCCACATCGGTAAACCTCCTGAGAGCGTCGGGGTCCATGCGGTCCAGGAATATTTCCCGGTAGCGCCTCGTCTCGCGGATGTATTCATCGGGGACTTTACTGGTGCTCTTTCGCAGCGCCCGGTAAACAACGATGTAGGTCTCGAAACAAAAGAAATACAGCAGCCGCATCTGGTCCCCGGACAGCCTGACGCGCAGCTCGTGTATGCCGTCCTCCAGCAGGTCGGCATAGGGGCGCGGCAGCGTCGGACCCATTTCTTCGAGCAGTTCGAGGAAGTGCAGCACCTTCACCTGGTGCTCGGGCCTGCAGGTGTCGAGGAACTCGGAAACCGGACAGGGTTTCATGAACGGATCGCAAAAAAGGATGTTCCACTTTTTATTCATACCAGGAGCTCCGAGCCATGCCGCGAAAGGCAATGGAGGATTGAACCGGTCTAATTTCTACGATTTTCACTCCGCAATCCGAATTCCGCATTTTCATCATGACGCCTCAGCCAGGCGCTTCAGGCTGACATAGTCGACCTTGCCGGTGCCGAGGAGCGGCAGCGAATCGACCCGGATTATCTTCCGCGGGACCATGATCTCGGGGACGCCGAGCTTCCTGGCGGCTTCAACCAGCGCCTCCCGGTTGACGAGGGGATCGGTCGTGAAAAGCACAATGGCCTCTCCCCTTGCGCCGTCGGCCTGGGTGGAGGCGGCGTTTTGCGCCGCAGGCGCGGCCAGTATCGCCACCTGCTCAACCACCTCAAGGGATACCATTTCCCCCGCAACCTTGGCGAACCGCTTGACGCGGCCGACGATCGACACGAACCCGTCATCGTCGATCGAAACCACGTCTCCGGTTTCATACCAGCCTTCCCCCGCGACCGATGCCGGCGGCTTCAAGATCCCCGGTGCATCGAACCGGAAATAACCCGACATCACATTCGGTCCGCGAACATAAAGCATCCCGCCCGTATCGACTCCCGGGACCGGCAGTATGCGGTATTCTATCCCCGGGAGGAACTGCCCGACCGTTCCCGTTTTGTAGGCCATGGGCGTGTTGACGGACAGCACCGGGGCCGTTTCGGTCGCCCCGTAACCTTCGAGAATGCGTATGCCGAACTTTTCAAACCAGAGGCCGCGGACGGCTTCGGAAAGCTTTTCCGCGCCCGCGACAACGTAACGCAGCCGGAAAAAATCGTAGGGATGCGCGAATTTCGCGTAATTCGCCAGAAAGGTGTTGGTCCCGAAAAGAACGCTGCAACTGCGGTCATAGGCAATTTCCGGGATGATCCGGTAGTGCAAAGGGGTCGGGTAGAGGAACAGCTTCATTCCGGTCATGATCGGCAAAAGGGCGCCGCCCGTCAGCCCGAAGGAATGGAAGATGGGCAGGGCGTTGAGCACCTTGTCTTCACTCGAAAAATCGATAACGGAGCGGATCTGCGCGATGTTGGACAGCAAGGCCCGGTGGGACAACACAACCCCTTTCGGCTTTCCTTCCGAACCGGACGTGAAAAGCACCACTGCGGGCTTCGCCGGATCGGCGCGTTTCTCGATCGTTCCGGGGAACAGCATGCCCCTGAGGATCCATAGTTTATCACCAAGCCCGAGCTGCGGCTGAAGGTCTTCCAGATAAATAACGTTGACTCCCTTGATCGCGGACACATCGTCTTCAAGTTTTGCCTGCTGTAAGAATGCCCGTGAAGCGAACAGGGTCCTGATTCCTGCGGCAGTGCAGGCGTCCTGCATTCCTCCGACGCCTGCCTTGTAATTTATCATGGCGGGGATCCGCCCCAAAGCGCCCGCGCCGATCAGCATGCAGACCGTGGCGGCGAGATTGGGCATCAATATCCCGATGCATTCGCCCGGCGCGCTGTGTTTTGCCGTGAGCCGTCCCAGGGCCAGGGTCATCTTAAGGAGCTCTCCATAGGAGTATTCAATTTGCTTCAGGTCTTCGACCACCCGGCGGCGGCGTCCGTAAATCGACATCGTATCCAGAAGACCCGAATAGAGGGTTTGCTTCGGCCGGGAGTCAAAGAGCATCTTTTGCATGATGCGTCGCATGGCCTCTCCAGCCTTGCGCCGGCGAAGCTTGGCTGTGGGCCCCTCGGGCATGGCAATGGAGGTAAGCGGCTGTACGGAAATCGTGACGCGGGGAAACAGGCGTCGGGGATACTTGCCGGAAATACGGCTGAAGAAGGAACGTGAAGGTCCGTCCAGGCGCACCGGAAGAATAGTGGCGCCCGTCTTCGCGGCGACAAAGGCGGGGCCGTCGTAGACTTTCATCAGTGAACCGGTCACCGTAATCCTGCCCTCGGGGAAAATCACGACCGGCCGGCCTTCTTCGATCAGTCTTATCACCGTTTTCAAGCCCAGGGGGTTTGTGGGGTCCACGGTGAGATAGTCCACCTGGCTCAAGATCATCCGAAAGAACAGACTTCGGGTTACCCCGGTATGCACCACAAAGACGGGATTAAACGGCAGAAAGAGCCCGAGCAGGAGTCCATCGAGAAAAGACTCGTGGTTGGCGATGATCATCAAACGCGAAGCATCCACCTTCTCCGTAAGCCCTTCGATCCGGACCCGGAACAGGACCTGAAGCACGCTGCTGAGAATCCATCGAATGAACCTGCGCTTCATGAGTTGCCTCCCGGTGTCATGCGCCATATTTCATCGAACCTGTGCACGCAAGAGATGAAAATTCCCTTTCGACGCAAAGCCCCTCAGTTGGGGGCCGGGCGCGTTTCTTCGAACCTATCAGACATTGCCTGTCTGTTCAACAGTTTTCCGGAATTTAACAAAATATCATTCTGCACCCCGAGCGCCGCCTTAAGAGCCACATCACGGTCCCAGGAATTTTCAATACGGGTTATAGCGATCATTTGCCCGGGAGAAAGCCGGAAGGGAAAGGCAAGCGCCGAGACGATGCCGGTGTTGATCAGCGGCATATCGCTGCCGTAGAGGAGACGGCCGGACAGCTCCCCCTGCTTCAATACCCGCTGCAGGCACCCGAGCCGGTTGATCTGCGTGAGTGCCGATATGTCGGCATACAGGTTGGGATATTCCCGGCACAAACGGAGAAAGCGTTCGTAATTCTGCTCGCCGTGATTGCGCCCATTGCACGCTGCATGAGCGGCTATGACCGTCACTCCCAGGCTGAGGGGAAGCCGCAGCCGTTCCGGGTCTCCCAGTTCATCCCTCGTTCTGGTAAACGAACTTTCCGTGCCGGTATGCACAAGGAGCGGCAGTCCCAAAGCCTTGAGCCTCAGGTAAAACGGAATCAGCCGTTCGTCCGAGGGATCGATGTTTTGAATAGAAGGGAGCCATTTGACCAGCACGGCCCCGTCAGCGGCGGCTTTGTCCAGGCGCTTCAAGGCGTCCCGGCGATAGGGATTGATGCCGGCCCCGAAAAGGAGATTCGGGTACAGTCGGGCCGACATCGCAACAAACCCGTTCGGAATATAGATCTCGGTTTTTGCCCTGTCCAGTTCCCCGTCCGGTCCCACAACGCCGTCCATGGCCAGGACCACCGCCTGCGCAACAGAGCGGGATTTCGCAAGTGCCCCGGAAAGCCGTTTCAGAATCAGACCGTCTCCTTCCCGCAGAAGCTCTTTTTCAGTGACGCCGAACGCCTTGAGATATACCCGATACTTCCAGCTGCGACGGAGACGCTCCGAGACGAAGCAGCCGCTTTCACCCGCGCCGATGCCGGCAACGTGGCAGTGAATATCAATGATGCTCCTGGTTGCCATGGCAGCAGCTCCGGTTGAGAAGAGGCTCAACATTGTTGTGATCCAAGGAAAGCATAGTAACTGAGGAACTAAATTCTTCTCAAAATGGACTGAATAAGCGGCTTGTCCGGCTTAGGATGTCACCAAAGTCCCCAACATCTCAAACCCGCCCCCGTTGCCTCTGCTGATCATTTGACAACGACCGCATGACCTTCGAATTCCACTACTTGCCCCGTGCGGAGCTTGCATCGTCTGCGCAATTCCACATGACCGTCAACCGTGACACGGCCTTCCGCGATCACGGTCTTTGCCGAACCGCCGCTACCGCACAGTCCCGTCACTTTCAACAGATTATCGAGCTCGATAAATTCCTTGCCTTCCAGCTTAAAGTCGTCCATGGTCCTCGTCGCCTCTCTTCTCCGTGATCACCTGGCACTGCTCCAAGGCCGCCTATGAAGTTTCGCTATTTGCCCTCGAATCCGAACCCTGAACCTTGAACTCTGAACTTTGAACTCTGAAATCCGCATTTCTCAATATACCTCGCCTTGCCGCTGCATGATAAAATCGTGGACTTCTCTAAAAACATTAAACCATGTTGCATCGGCAGCCTTCTCAATAGCCGCCCCGACAAAGAAGGCGTTGTTTTTTTTCGTACAATGTATCACTCGAATATCGAAGGCGATTTCCCTTGAAAGCGACCGGGGTATCGAAATGACACAGCTGGCAGAAGCCTCTCTTTCGAATGGGACGCTGCTTTCAAAGAGAACGCCGCTGCCGCTGAAGTTATGAAGAATGACGGGAACGAGGTCATCGTCTATTTTTACCTTCAAGTGAATATATCGCTGATATACCGAGGGGACCGGATGCCGTTGTTCCCGCCGGGATTCGGCATGACCCGTATTTGAAGGTTTGGAATCAGGACCGGCTTTTTTTGGCTCGTCAGCCATGGATTCATCCTCGAATGTTCCAGCCTTACATTTCACTTCAATGCTCCCGTTCGCCCTGAGCGCTCTGCTGAGTTAGTCGAAGCACTGCCGAAGGGTAAACGAAGAGTTTTTCAACTGCCTGTTAAACGGGTGACTCCATGGGTTCTAAGGTTCAAGTATGACCCGCTGCCGTCCCAAATGTCTTCTTCCTACAGCTCGACGATCCTCGTGCTGATCTCGATCGCCGCCTCGGCGCCCTGGCCCGCGGAGATGATCGCCTGGGAGTGGCCCTGGCGGAGAGCGCCCAGGACGAAGAGGCCGGGGATGCTGGACTCGCCCGCACTCCTCGTCATGATCTTGAATCCCTCGGCGTCGCGCTCCAGGGGGAGGCCTTCGAGGTACTCGTCATTGAGAGAGATCCCTCCCCACCCCAGGATGACCTCGCAGGGGATGACGCGGCCGTCGCTGAGCCGCACCCCTTCGAGGGTCTTCTCGCCGAGCAGCTCTTCCGGCCGACCCTCGACCAGGCCGATCCCCTCCTCCTCGAGGAGCGCAGTGTACGCCGGCGCCAGGGAGAAGCCGTGGGCGAGGAAGGTCACGTCGCTGGTGAACAGCCGCTTCATGCCGACGCTCATGCGCACCCCGTTGATAGTGCGGTCGATGACGAGCAGCTTCTTGTTGGTGGTGCGAGAGCCGTCGCAGATCATGCAGGTGAAGTAGGAGGCGCCGAAGAAGCGCAGGAGGTTCTTGAAAGGGGCGAGGGTCTCCCGGGCCCCTGAGGCGGCGATGACGAAACGGGAGCGGTAAGTCTTCCCCGCGGCCTGCACCTCGAAGTGCCCCTCCCGGACCTTGACGCGCTCCACTTTGGCGTTCTCGACAGCAACGCCGAAGCTCGCCGCCTGGGCGAGGCCTGTTTCCAGGAGGTCCGGACCTGAGACGACACGAAGGCCGAGGTAGTTCTCAAGGTGTTTCGCGTGGTAGGTCCGCCCGCCGGGACTGTGGAACAGCATGACGCGGAAGTTGTACCGGCCGAGGTGGATGCAGGCCTGCAGGCCCCCCGGGCCCGCCCCGATGACTATGCAGTCGAGGAGTGCCTCGCTGCCTGTGCTGTCCGTTCGTTCCATCGTCCCTCCCCCTGTACCCGGCGTTGCTGATAGGAATTTGCTCCTTCATCATGCGGGCAACACAGCACGAGAAGAAGATCATGCAATGAGATTATCAGAGAAAAAGAGCACAGTCAAACGTTAAAGACCTGATAATCATATGTAAGGCACCTCCCGCATTCGCCGCTGTAGCTTCGGTTGTTTACGTTCAGCCATGAAGTCGGCTGAGAACCTGTTCGTGTGTGGAAGCGGCATAAGATCAAGAGCAGGGCGGTGGGATTCATATTCGGGAGAGAATCGTAGTAGAGTATATTTGGGGCCGGGTCTTGAAAAGTCAGTTTTTCTTATATTTCAAGACCTGTCCCATTTTCTTCCATAAGACGAGATTACAACGTACGCAGGATTCTCAATTCCGCATTTCCGCATTTCAAACTTTGTGTACTTCCCCGCAAGCAATTGAGGCCGCTGAGGCGCCGGCAACTACGATACATTGAATTTGCTGATGGCGGTACCTCGGGCAGAGAGTAAACCAGGCGCCCTTGCAATACTTATCCGACGAGAACAGCGTGTGTGCGAACAGATCGCTGGTGGACCTGCAGGGTTCCGACCGGCTGCATGAGAGTAGCGGGCATTCCATGTGTTCCTCCTTTGGTTAACGAGCGTAATGTCAAAACTTTCACCGCAGAGGACGCGGAGGACGCAGAGAAATTCTTGAATTACAACACATTAAACTCTTTCTCAGCTCCCTCCCCATCTGCGACCTCTCAAAATCTTCTTCTTTGAATCTATATTCTTTGCA
>JAXIPA010000013.1:0-2829 GCA_045403145.1 Nitrospirota bacterium
TTGTCCTGGCGCAACAGCCGACGTCGCGGGAATACCCGTATATCTTCAAATCAACGCGGGCCATGGGCATGGGCGGCGCTTACACCGCCGTCGGCGGACGGGTCGATTCGCTGTTCTACAACCCCGCCGGCCTGATCAACATCCCCAAGGACAAGGGATGGGAAGTCAACGGCTTTCCTCTCCTCGTTCCGTTGAACATCAGCGCTGAATACGGAAAAAACACCATGAATTTTGTGGACGATATGACGGACGCCATTGATACGGGAGACCTCAACGGGGACGGAGACGAGGACGACGACCAACTGCGGGCGGTCAACGACATCCTGGCGAAATACCGGGGAAGCAACCTGCACGCGCGTCTCGCCGTTTTCCCTTCCCTTGGCAAGAGCTATGACCGGTTCGCCTTCGGAATCGGAGGCATCGGAAGCGTACGGGTTGACGCCGTGGCGCACCAGGGCTTCGGCGCGGACGGCCTTCTCGAAGTGAACGCCGATGCGCTTTACGGCGGAATCGGGGGAGTGAGTTTCGGCGTGACGGATAATATCTTTGCCGGCATATCGCTCAAGGTTCTTCACCGGGAATCGCTGATCCACAATTTTACCGCGAGGGAGCTTGTGGAAAAGGAGGATACGCTCGACGACTTCATCATGGACGAACTGAGGACGAGCGGCGATGCGGTCGGCGCGGACGCGGGCGTGCTCTGGAAGTTCGCGCAGGATTCAGCGTTCAGGCCCTCGTTCGGCGCGTCGGTCCTGAACATCGGAGGTCTCCATTTCGGCCGGGCGGGCTCGATCCCCATGAGCGTCAACACGGGGTTCGCCATCAATCCTTCGATCTCCTGGTCCCGGTCGCTGATCGTGGGCGTGGACTATATCGACGTCCTGAACAATTATAAACAGGACAAGGACATGGAAAAGCGGCTCCGGTACGGCGCCGAACTCCAGCTCTTCGATATCTGGCCCGTCGAAATGGCCCTGCGGGCCGGCATGTATGAAGGCTCGCCCACGCTGGGCGCCGATCTCCGGCTTCTCTTCCTCAACCTCTCCTATGCGATGTACACCGAACAACTCGGTGCCTTTGCGGGCCAGGACAGGGACAAACGACAGCTCGTAAGCCTGAACATCGGCTGGTAGTAATCGCTTCTCCAAAACACTCAAGGCGTGCTCAACATGAGCACGCCTTTTTATTTTCAGCCGCCGAGCTCCGCCAGCGCGTCCCTCACTGCCTCCCGGACCCCGGGATGAACGTCTCTGAGACATGCCCGCAGCGCTTCCCTGGCTCCCTGGTCCTTGATAATTCCGAGCACCGAGGCCGCGTCTCCCCGGATGGTGGGGTTCTCGTGTTTCAGGAGCTCGATGATCCCCGGGAGCGCGGCCCGAAGCTCTACCTGATGCCCGTTCGCCAGTTCCTCGACAAGCGCCGTGGCGCCGAGCCGCACCCGGATTTTGTCATCGCCGAGCATGTCGGCGATGAAGCGGTAGAGCGACGCGTCCTGCCTGAACATCGCAATGATGTTGTCGAGAAAGCCCTTGCCCATGTAGGTGATGAGCATATCTTTCATTTCTGCGTCATTCATAATGAGTTGGCGGGGAATTGTATCACAGAGCGGCAGACAGCGCGAGAGGAAATTGCTCCGCCGGAGAGTTTTTTGACTCGGGGATGACAACTATCAACATACAGCACGTCACTGCATTAATGAAACAGTGCGTGTAGCAACAGAAAAACCGTCGCTAAAAGGGCGTTATTGTCAGATTGGTCCCCCCTGAGATACTTCCGAATGTGGCGGTGATTGTCACGGTGCCGGCCCCCGATATAGTGGCCTGGCCTTTGGAACCGGCCGCATTGGAGATCAACGCAAGGCCGCTCGACGAACTCCACGTCACCGAACTTGTCACGTTCTGCGTAGTGCCGTCGGAAAAGGTCCCCGTGGCCGTGAACTGTACGCCTCCCGCTGTGACGGAGACCGTTTGGTTGGCCGGCGATACGCTGATCGACACCAGCGCCGACGTGGTTACGGACACTGTGACGGAATTGGACGTGACACCCGAGAAACTCGCCGAAACGGTGGCGGTCCCCAAGGCAAGAGCGCTGGCCAGGCCTTTCGTTTCTGCGGCGTTGCTCACGGACAGGACCTGCGAATTGGACGATGTCCAGGTTGCCGCCGCAGTCAGGTCCTGCGTAGTGCCGTCCGAGAAGGTCCCCGTAGCGGTGAATTGCTGAGCGCTCCCCACTGCGATGCTCGAGCTGACGGGCGTTACGGAGAGGGAAACCAGGGTTGCCGGCTGAACGGTCAATGCGACCGCGTTCGAGACAATAGTGATGACGTCGAAGAAAGACGCCGTGATGACGGTACTCCCCGGGCTCGCCGATACGGCGCGCCCCGGGGACGCAGACCCGGAGCCGATGGCCGCAACCGTTGGAGTCGACGAACTCCATAATACCGATGAGGTGAGGTCCTGCGTAAACCCGCCGGCCAGCACGCCCGTGGCAGTGTATTGCTGCGTGGTCCCAAGCGAAATGGTCGCGGTAAGCGGAGTGATGGTTAGGGACGTTACAGCGGCAGAGGTGAGCACGGTCGTTCCCGAAACACCCCCGAATGATGCCGTAATTGTGGTGGAACCCCTGACCGAGGGAAACGCATTTGCAATCCCCCCGCTGGTCACGTTCGCCACCGCCGCATTCGATGAAGTCCAAGTCATGAAAGAAGTCAGATCCTGCACTGATCCGTTCAGGAGGGTAGCCGTCGCCGTAAACCCGATCGCGGTGCCGCTGGCGATAGTGGGATCAGCAGGAGATAGGGCAATGGATACAAGGGGAGAAACAGCCACG
>JAXIPA010000234.1:0-2624 GCA_045403145.1 Nitrospirota bacterium
CCCAGCGGTTGTCGATCTCGTAGAAATGGACTGCGGCCCCGCCATAGAGGGTAAGGTTCAGTTTCTCGCCTCCCGCATCAACGGCAATGCCGTCGAAAAATACGGGCTCATCCCGCGTCCCCGCCTGCCGTCCGAGCCGGAGCTGGGTCACCTTCGCAAGAGGATCATTGAAATCCAGGTGCGCCTCATAGATATATCCGCTGGAGCGGGACCGGTGAGTGTCGGCGACATCCTCGAAGGGGTGGAAGGTGCTGGGCTCCTGGCTGCCGTCCAGGTCCGAGCGGGCCGTGCCGAAAAAATGGAATTCCGCGGAGCGTTCCTGCGGCGAGGAGACGTCGAACCGGAGGTCTCCGAACGCGTCCTGATCGGTTACCCGTTGATCGGGAAGCTCCGCGGTGCGATAGACATACCTCGTGGAAACGTATCCGTTTACGGTGTAGGAAGGATCGGAAGATTGTTTTGATGAAGAGGAACTTTGATCGGCGGCAAGCGAAAGAAACGGGAGGGAAAAAAAGACGACGAGAACCAAGAGGGTGCGCTTGAGATTGCGGCTGCTGATGCTGCGGCTATGATCCAAGGAATATCCCCCCATCCGTTCACGCTGATGATAGTATCGGCAGGATGAAATGTCAATCACAAAGTCGGGGCGGGATGTTGGCGGGGCAACATTAAAAGCATCTCGATGATTGACGAAGAAGATGAAATATTGCTATAATTAACAATGCAAATAAGCAAGATACGTAATTATACTGTTGCATACCTTTTTCTGATTATCCTGATAATCAGTGCCGGGTGCGGTTCCGACACTGGCAAGGATTCCATCTCTTCTCAGGGCCAAACCCATTTCAGCACCTCTTCAGATTGTCTTCTCTGTCATTCCGCCCAAAAAGACACCTCTCTGGATCCTTTGACAACGAATGGCGCCGGAACGGCCGGCAAACATGTTCTGCATGTCACCAACAAGGGTATCGGCTGTCTCAAATGCCATTATAACTATAGAGACCAATTAACGCATATGAATGGAAGTCTCGACACGGGAAATCCCTCAACTGTGCTCATCTCCTTTGATTCAACGAATCCAAATGGACGCTGGATCAACGATATGGGCCCTCAAACCGGAAGTTGCACCTCTCTGGCCTGTCATGGTCCTCAGACCCCTGACTGGTATGGCGCCGGGTCAAGCCTCCCAGATTGCACCACGTGTCATAACGGCCCGCTCGATCCATCATCCACGAACGGCTCAGGCACAGCGGGCAAACATGTTTTGCATGTAAACAACCGCAGCATCGGTTGTCTGAAGTGCCATCTAAATTACACCAGTCAGGCCACCCATATGAACGGGACAAAGGACACGGTTGACCCCGCGTCCCATCTCGTGTCTTTCGATGCAGCCAATCCGACGGGCGCATGGATCAATGATACGGGACTGCAAACAGGGGGTTGCTCCTCTCTGGCCTGTCATGGTCCTCAGGCTCCGGAGTGGTATGGAGCCGGATCGAATCTGCCCGATTGCACCACCTGTCATGCGGGGTCATATGATCCGGTGAATATCGATGCGTCAAAAGCGACCGGAAAACACCAGATCCATTATGCTAATTATCAGATTACCTGTCTGAAATGTCACTTCGGCTATACGGGCTATCCGTCACATATGAACGGCACGCTCGACTCATCCAGTTCCGGCGTGCCTCTTGTATATTTTGACGTAACAAACCCGCTGGCACAATGGCTGAATGCGACAGGGAATTGCGCCAATACTTACTGCCACAGCAACGGCACCGGGGGCACGGCAAATGTGAGTGCGACGGGTCTGCCCCCGCTGAATGACCCAAGACCGATACCAAGTAATACCTCTCCGGCGTGGAACACGACCAGCGTGCCACTCGCGTGCAATTCGTGTCATGGCTATCCGCCCGCGTATAACACGGACCAGCCGAAATCCAACTCACATATTATTCATCAGCTATTCACTTGTGATGCGTGTCATTTCGCGACGACGGATGACGGAGCAACCATAAAGGACGCATCAAAACATGACAATGGAATATACGACCTGGTTCCCAATACGACAAAAAGTTTTACAGCAGGCGGGATTACCAACGTTGTTCCCTCATTCACGTACCAGTATGATGCCGGAGGAGGCACTTGCAGCAATGTTAGTTGTCACACTGCAAAGGGAATGACCGGAGATAGAACGTGGGGCGTAATCCCTCTCGGCATAAATGCCTCATGGGTGCCGGGCCCATCGTGTTATGAGATAGTGTTTCAAAACGTCAGCGCATATAACGGGACCCCGCCGTACACGTACTTCTGGGATTTCGGCGATGGCACGACATCAACCGTCCAGAATCCCACCCATGTGTTCCCCTCTAGCGCGACATACCAGGTTACCGTCACGGCGAGGGACGTAAACCTGCATATGGGGACCAGAATCATTTCCATCACTCCCCAATCCGGAAACACCGCTCCCGTCTCGGACTTCACGGTTATCGCTTACGGATGGACCGTCACGCTGACCGACCTGTCGTACGACTCTGACTACAATACCTGCGGCCATTCAGGGCCGGGAACGATAGAGATCATGTGGGGCGACATGTACGCAGGTTATCCCAGAACAACAGAGG
>JAXIPA010000134.1:0-8630 GCA_045403145.1 Nitrospirota bacterium
GGCAAATATTCGTGGGTCAAGTCGCCGACCTTCAACGGCAAGCCCGCCCAGGTGGGCCCGCTGGCGAACGTTCTCGGCATGTATGTGGCGGGTCATGCGCCGACCAGGAAATATGCCGATGCCACCCTCGCGACGGTGAGCAAACTTGCCGGGGCCCCCGTCGGCATCAACGCGCTGCACTCGACCATCGGGAGGCACGCGGCGCGCGCCATCCGCTGCGCGGTCCTCTATGATACGATCGAAAATCAGTGGCAGCTGCTCGTGAACAACCTCGGCAAAGGCGACATGAAGACCTTCAACCCGCCCGTGTTCCCGAAAGGCGAGGTCCGGGGATTCGGCTTCCACGAGGCGCCGCGGGGCACGCTGTCTCATTGGGTCGTCATCAAAGACGGCAAGATCAAGAACTATCAGGCTGTTGTTCCCTCGACATGGAACGCCGGACCCCGCAACCAGGACGACGCGAAGCTTCCGTATGAAGCCTCTCTCGTCGGGAACCCGGTGGCGGACCCGGACAGGCCGCTCGAAGTCATCAGGACAATCCATTCCTTCGACCCGTGCCTTGCCTGCGCCATCCATATGGTGGACGCCAAAGGGCGGGAAATCGTAAAGGTCAAAGTCGTCTAAGTACGCGCCGTAAGTGAACCGTCAAATTGCGGAGCCCTCTGAGACCACAGCGGTGGTGGACAGCTGTGGACGCCGAGGGCTCTTTTTATGCCCCCGAGGCCGAAGAACACTATGAATATCATACAACCTACCATAACCGTAATCGGGCTGGGAAATATCCTGATGCGGGATGAAGGCATCGGAGTCCATACCATCAACCGGTTTCTCGAACGCTACAGCGTTCCCGAGACGGTCGAAGTCGTGGACGGAGGGACGTGTGGACTCGACCTGATGCCTGTCATTGAAGGCCGCAAAAAGGTCCTGATCGTGGACGCGGTCAATTTCGACCGCGAGCCGGGGTTTATCGGCCAACTGGTGAACGACGAGATCCCGGCCAGGTTCAGCGAAAAGGCCTCTCTCCATCATCTTGGGCTCATGGACGTGCTGTCAATTGTGAGGCTTGCAGATACCCTGCCGGAGGAAATTTGCATCATCGGCATTCAGCCAAAGACCATTGAACTCGGCCTTGACATGACGCGGGAGATGTGGGATAAAGTAGACACCCTCGTGGAAAAGACCGTCTCCAAACTGCGCGAGTGGAATGTACCATGTGTCTTGCAATCCCTTCAAAGATCATCTCCATAACACAGGACGTGGCCACGATCGACGTGTTCGGCGCCCGGAAGGACGTGAGCATCACGCTGCTGCCCGAGCCGCCGAACATCGGCGATTATGTCCTGGTCCATGCCGGGTTCGCCATTCAATCGATCCAGGCGGAGGCCGTCCAGTCGGGTGAGGTCATGCACGAATTTTCCATTGCCCAGAGCATACTTGATATTGCAACCGAACAGTGCAACGAGCAGAAGTGCAAGGTCGTTGAAGCGATCCAGGTCAGGCTCGGCAAGGCGACCGGCGTCATGCAGGAATCGCTCCAGTTCGCCTTTGATGCGATCAAGGAGAACACTGTTGCGAAAAACGCCGTGTTGACCTTCGAGATCGTCCCCGTCGGAGGCGCCTGCCGCGCCTGCAACAGGGACTTCGACGTCCCCGAGGCTCAGTATGTGTTTGAGTGCCCGCTCTGCGGGTCCACGTCCTTCGAGATCAGCCGCGGCCGCGAGATGGAGATTGCGGATATGGAGCTCAACTGACGAAAAGAAGTCTGTAATTTACTTCTGTCATCCCCGAAAGCTTCTATCGGGGATATGGTATAACTCGCTCGTTTTAAAACCGGATTCCCGATTAAACCTTCGGGAATGACAAGATATAAGGAAAGGATTTTATGAAGGTCAAAGTCGTCACCCGCATCCTTGAGGCGAACGACCGGATCGCGGAGGAGAACAGAAAGCGATTCAAGGAGGCCGGGGTCTACGTTGTGAACCTGATGGGCGCGCCCGGCGCAGGCAAAACGACTTTGCTGGAGCGCACGATTCAGGCCCTGAAACCGCGCCTGAGGGTCGGCGTGATCGAAGGGGACATCGTGGGCTCGGACGACGCCGAACGCATCGGCGCCCTTGACGTGCCTGTGGTGCAGATCAACACCGGCGGCGCGTGCCACCTCGACGCGAACATGATCAGCGAAGTGCTGGACGAGATGCCGCTCGGCGAACTGGACCTGCTTATCATCGAAAACGTGGGGAACCTCGTCTGCCCGGCAGAATTCAAGGTCGGCGAGGACGCGAAAATGATGGTCCTCTCAATCGCGGAAGGTCATGACAAACCGCTCAAGTATCCGCTTATGTTTTGCGAGTCCTCTGCCCTGGTCCTGAACAAGATCGACCTCCTGCCATATATGAACACGGACATGAACAAGGTCCGGAACGATTCGCTGGCTCTCAATCCGAAATTGAAGATATTCGAGGTCTCCTGCGCCACCGGCGCCGGGATCGATGCATGGGCTACATGGCTACGCGGGCTCAAATCGTAGTCAAGGGCATCGTGCAGGGAGTCGGCTTTCGGCCGTTTGTCTTCAACCTCGCCGAAGCTCTCGGGTTGAAGGGCTACGTTACCAATGCGAGCATAGGCGTTTTCATCGATGTCGAAGGGACACGCCTGAATGAATTTATCGAAAAGGTCCGCAGCGATGCGCCCCCGCTGTCACGCATCACCGATGTTTCCGTAACCCCGCTTCCCCTTCACGGGTATCGGGATTTTGCCATTCATGCAAGCATAGACCAGACCGGCAATCTCCCGTTCACCCTCATCTCACCCGATGTTTCCGTCTGCGATGACTGCAAACGGGAAATGCTCGACCCGACCGACCGACGGTTTCTTTATCCCTTCATTAATTGCACCAACTGCGGACCGCGGTTCTCCCTCACCACATCAATTCCGTACGACAGGCCGAACACCACCATGGCCGCATTCACCCTGTGTCCTGACTGCCTCCGTGAGTACGCAAATCCCCGGGACAGGCGGTTCCACGCCCAACCGAACGCGTGCGCGGCATGCGGACCGCAGGTTGAGTTTCGATTGCGGAATGTCCCCGATAGAGACATTCGAGGACAGGCTCCTTGCGGATTGCGGAATGGTGAAGCGATACAGGAAGCGATCACGTTACTCAAGCACGGCGGCATTGTCGCTGTCAAAGGCCTTGGCGGGTTCCATATCGCCTGCGACGCCGAAAATGATGACGCGGCCAGAAGACTGCGGGAGAGAAAGAGAAAAAGCAATAAGCCCTTTGCGGTGATGGTCCCCTCAGTTGAGCTTGCGGAGCTTTTCTGCGGAGTTTCCGGGGATGAACAAACGCTGCTCCTCTCGAAACGACGTCCCGTTGTACTGCTGCGAAAGAAGACCGGGCAGTGTCTGTCAGATGCCGTTTCGCCCAACAACAACTTTCTGGGAGTCATGCTTCCCTATACGCCGCTGCACGTTCTCCTGTTTCATCACCCGCTTGGCGATGAAACCGCTGTCCCTGACCCGCATTTCAAGGCGCTGGTCATGACGAGCGGCAATCTGTCCGAAGAGCCCATCGTAAGGGATAATGATGAGGCTGTCAGGAAACTTTCCGCCATCGTCGATGGTTTTTTGCTGCATGATCGTGATATCTTCATGCGCGTGGATGACACAGTCCTTCGGACTATCGATTTCGGATTTCGGATTTCGGATTTCGGAATAAAAGACGATGATAAGAATCGACAGGTTCAAACATCCGCAATCTGCAATCCGCAATCCGCAATTTCTTTCCTCCGTCGCTCCCGGGGTTACGCGCCTGATCCGATCATGCTGCATGACGAAGGCCCCGAAGTCCTCGGCTGCGGGGCTGATCTCAAGAATACTTTTACGCTGACGAAAGGGCAGTTCGCCATCCCGAGCCAGCACATCGGAGACATGGAGAACTATGAGACGTTGCAGTTTTTCGAAGAGAGCCTGGAGAACCTGAAAACCGTATACCGGGCTGAACCGGTCGCCATCGTCCATGATCTGCATCCGGGATATCTTTCGGCGAAATGGGCAATCGAGTGTGGAATGCGGAATGCGGAATGCGGAATAGAAGACGTTAAAACCGAAATCCGAAATCCGAAATCCGCAATCCAGTTGTTCGGCGTCCAGCACCACTACGCGCACATCGGGTCTGTCATGGCGGAACATGGTCTGAAGGGACCGGTCATCGGTATAGCCTTTGACGGCACGGGGTATGGAACAGACGGAAACCTTTGGGGAGCAGAATTCCTGATAGTGGATATTGACGGATTTGAGAGGGCAGGACAATTTAAATATATCCCGCTTCCCGGTGGAGAGGCCGCCATTCGCGAGCCGTGGAAGATTGCCGTGAGTTATCTCATCGACGCTGCAGGAGAGAAAGCCTGGGACCTTCTGGAGCAGGCTGGATTAATCCGGAAATACGGCAAAGAGACCATCGAGCAGGTGATGATTGTCTCCCGGTCCCGTGATTTTTCTCCTCTGTCGTCAGGGGCCGGCAGGCTGTTCGACGCCGTCTCATCGCTGATCGGGGTCTGTGATTGCAACACCTTCGAGGGCGAGGCGGCAATGGCCTTAGAGGCGCTGACCCGCGAGGGGATCGATGACCAGTATGTCGTTGAGTTGATGCGGGAAAACAGCCATACGGTGATAGATTTTTCCGCGACAATCACCGGGATCATGCGGGACCTCGGGAAAGGCGTATCCCGGGAAATAATTTCAACGAAATTTCATAACACGGTATCAACAGTGATCCAGACGATGGTCCGAAGGATGAGCGAGCAGTTCGGCATCGTGGATGTGGCCCTCAGCGGGGGAACCTTTCAGAACCTCTATCTTATGAAACGGACGGTAGAGACGCTGTCCCGGGAAGGCATGAAGGTGTATGCGAACGGTAAAGTACCCTGTAACGATGCGGGCATTTCACTCGGCCAGGCGTACCTGGTCAGGGAAAGACTGAAGAAGGGTTGAGGCTTACTTAGTCTTAAGCTGTCATTCCCGCTTGTCGGGAATCGTAGTTGATTTGCATTCTTTTGGCAAAGACGATTCCGGACAAGCCGGAATGACGTCAAAAGGCAGATGTTCCGTAATCAATGAGTCATGATCCAAGAGGTCGCTTTATGAAGTCAATGCTCGAAGAACTGCATGAACTCATCAGGAGCCTCAACAGGCCGCTCAAGCTCATGGAGGTCTGCGGGACCCACACGGTCGAGATTTTCAGGCACGGAATCCGCGACGTGATCCCGAAAGATATCACCCTCCTGAGCGGGCCGGGATGCCCCGTGTGCGTGACCTCGGTGCGGGACGTGGACGCCGCTATAACGATCGCAAAAACGCCCAGGGTCATCATGACGACCTTTGGCGACATGATGCGCGTTCCGGGCGGCAAGGAATCTCTTCTCGAAGCGAGGTCCGAAGGGGCCGACGTGAGGGTGCTTTATTCGCCGCTTGACGCCCTGACGCTCGCTCAAAAAGAGCCAACGCGGGAGATCGTCTTTTTCGGGACCGGTTTCGAGACCACCTCGCCGCTTATCGCCGCAAGCATTGCCCAGGCGGAACAGGCAGGCATCAGGAATATTTCCGTATATGCCGCGTTCAAACTGGTGCCGCCGGCACTGAAGGCCCTGCTCGACTCCGCTGATGTGCAGGTGGACGGGTTCCTCCTGCCGGGCCATGTCAGCACAATAATCGGGAAGAGACCTTACGAGTTCGTCGCGGCAAAATATAAGAAACCAGCGGTAATCACGGGCTTCGAGGCTAAGGAAATCATCGAGGGCATTCTCATGATCGCACGGCAGATCGCACAGAATCGATCAGCCGTGGAGATCCAGTACAGGAACGTCGTCCGCGAGGAGGGTAATCCCCGGGCTGTGGCGCTGCTCGACCGCTATTTCGAACCCGCGGACGCGTACTGGCGCGGGATCGGCGTCATTCCGGGAAGCGGGCTCAAGCTGAGGGAGCAGTATGCCGCCTTCGATGCGAACAGAAAGTTTAATCCCCCGCTCTCTGATGGAGCGGAACCGGAACTCTGTTCCTGCGGCGACATTCTTCGTGGGGTGAAGATCCCGACTGAGTGCGCTCTCTTCGGCACGGGATGCACCCCCGACAACCCCGTCGGACCCTGCATGGTCAGCACCGAGGGGAGCTGCGCCGCGTATTTTAAGTATGGCAACCACTCATAACGGAGCATACCTTGGATAGAATTCTTCTCGGCCACGGTAGCGGCGGCAAGCTCATGCATGAGCTGATCCGGACGCATTTCGGCCCGGCCTTCGGCATCGAGGGGGCCGGCGATTCGGCCGTTATCAACGTCCCGTCTAAACGGCTTGCCTATACCACGGATTCCTACGTGGTCACGCCGTTGTTCTTTCCCGGCGGCAATATCGGAGAACTTGCGGTCAACGGGACCGTGAACGACCTGGCGGTTGCAGGAGCGGAACCATTGTATCTTACAGCCGGCTTCGTGATCGAAGAGGGCTTTTTGTTCTCTGATCTAAAGACCATTATCTCATCCATGTCCGCCGCCGCCGCAAAAGCGGGCGTGAAGATCGTCGCGGGAGATACGAAGGTGGTGAACAAGGGCAAGGCGGACGGGATCTTTATCAATACCTCCGGCATCGGCGCGCTGCCCGACGGCCGGGAGATATCAGCGGCTGCGATAAAAAGCGGGGACAAAATCATCATCAGCGGAGAGCTCGGCAGCCACGGAGTGGCGGTTATGTCCGAACGAAACGGCCTTACCTTTGATCCGCCGGTCGCGAGCGACACGCGGGCGCTGAATGGACTCGTCAGCGCGATGTACGCAGCCTCGAGCGGGATCCGCTTCATGCGCGACCCGACGAGGGGCGGACTTGCGACCACGCTCAAGGAAGCTGCGCTGGAGTCGGGCCTCTGTGTCCGAATAAAAGAACAGGCCCTGCCCATACCGCCGGGCGTTAAGGGCGCGTGCGGCCTTCTTGGACTCGATCCTCTCTATGTCGCGAACGAGGGGATACTGATCACTGTCGTCGAAGCATCCGCCGTTGATTCCATCCTGGCGGCAATGAGAAGGCACGAGCACGGCCGTTATGCGGCAATTATCGGTGAAATCGCAGACTCTCCGCAAGGCATGGTTTTGCTCGAAACAGCCATAGGCGGAAACCGCATCATCGACATGCTCCAGGGAGAGCAGTTACCGAGGATCTGCTGAAGAGCATCATTTCACTACTCAGACACGAAGGTCCGGAAAACTGAATAGTGCAGCCTTCAACCGTAACCCCCTCTCCTTCAAGGAGAGGGACGGGGTGAGGATGGGTTAATGGCAGGTCCCACGAGACCCATCCCCACCTTAATCCTCCCCTTGAAGGGGAGGAAACTTCAACCCTCATGCAACAATCCATCCGCAAACAGGTCTTCGCCCTTGCCCTTCCGGTAGTTCTTTCGAGTCTTCTCCAGAGATCGGTCGGGATCGTGGACATCTTCCTCGTCGGCGGTCTCGGCGCGTCAGCCATCGCCGCCGTCGGCATAGCGCAGATCATGATTTTCGTCGTCATGAGCGTGTCCTGGGGCATCAACGTCGGCGTTACGGTGCTGGTGTCGCAGTTGTGGGGTGCGGAGAGGAGGGAGGAGGCCGCGAAAGCGGCATACCAGGCAATGCTGCTTGCCGTCGTTGCCGCGGCGTTTATCATGGTCCTGGGGCTTTCGTTCGGGAACAACATCGCTTCGCTGCTCGGCGCCCCGGCTGAAGTGCGGAATATCCTGTCGGATTATACCGGCATCATTTTTACCTTCATTTTCTTTACGATCTCGATCAACGTGCTCGCCGGCATTATGCACGGGACAGGGGACACCAGGACCCCCCTGTATGCGACCCTGATCGTGAATATCCTTCATGTGATCGTTGCCTATCCGCTCATTTACGGACACCTCGGTTTCCCGAAACTCGGCGTTCAAGGCGCGGCCATCGCGATCGCGGTGTCGGAGTCCATGGGCGCGGCGTTCCTGTTCATCCGCTCCCTGCGCAGGCGCTATATCATCATTCACAAAAAACTTGATCCGAAGCTTACGGGCATGATGTACAAGCTCGGATATCCGATCTTCATCGATCGCCTGCTTCAGAACGCGGGCTCCCTGGTTTTTGCAAAAGTGATCCTGCTTTACGGCACCGCCGTGTACGCGGCGCACCAGGTCGGACTGGCCATCGAGGCCTTCTCCTTCATGCCTGGTTACGGCATCGCCGTGGCGGCGGCAACCATGGTCGGCCAAAACCTGGGCGCGGGAAAGCCGGAGCATGCCCGGATCTCCGCGTACGAGGCAAACCGGCTGGCGGTCCTTCTGATGGCCGCCATGGGTCTGGTCTTTTTTTTCTTCCCCTATGGCCTGCTGCGCGCCTTCACGAGCGACCCGGAGGTGATCAAATACGGCATCCTCTATATGAAGATCGTCGCTTTTGCGCAGGTACCGCTCGCGGTCACCATGGTCGTCGCGGGCTCGCTCCGCGGGGCGGGGGACACGGGCTTTATCATGTTTGCGACCATTGCCGGCATGTGGTTCGTTCGTTTGCCCGTCGCGGCCCTTCTGGCAACGATGGTGAAGACGGAGATCCGCTTTGTCTGGTCGGTGATGATTGC
>JAXIPA010000207.1:0-7321 GCA_045403145.1 Nitrospirota bacterium
CCCAGCGGTTGTCGATCTCGTAGAAATGGACTGCGGCCCCGCCATAGAGGGTAAGGTTCAGTTTCTCGCCTCCCGCATCAACGGCAATGCCGTCGAAAAATACGGGCTCATCCCGCGTCCCCGCCTGCCGTCCGAGCCGGACCTGGGTCACCTTCGCCAGGGGATCATTGAGATCCAGGTGGGCCTCATAGAGGTATCCGCTTGTGCGGGAGCGGTGCGTGTCGGCTACGTCCTCGAAGGGATGGAAGGTGCTGGATCCCTGGCTGCCGTCCAGGTCGGAGCGGGCCGTGCCGAAAAAATGGAATTCCGCGGAGCGTTCCTTCGGCGAGGATACGTCGAATCGAAGGTCTCCGAACGCGTCCTGATCGGTTATCCGCTGATCGGGGAGCTCCGCGGTGCGGTAGATATACCTCGTGGAAACGTATCCGTTTACGGTGTAGGAAGGATCGGAAGATTGTTTTGATGAAGAGGAACTTTGATCAGCGGCAAGCGAAGGAAACGGAAGGGAGAAAAAGAGGATGAGAACCGGGAGAAAGCACATGAGATGACAACTGCTGATTCTGCGGTTATGGTCCAAGGAATGTCCCCCCATCTGTTCATGATGATAGTATCGGTAGGATGAAAAGTCAATCACAAAGTCGGCGCGGGACTCATTGCGGCCTCGTTTAAATAATGACAATCCTGTAAAAAGTCGTCACTCCCGTTTGCCTGCGCCCAGCGGTTACGAGCGAAGCGTAGTGCAGGGTGTCGGGAATCATATTGCCATATAGCATTCTTGAAAAGAAACGATTCCGGACAAGCCGGAATGACTGAAATAAGGTTTTTTTCGACTTTTTTGCGAAACCATCAAATAGTGCGAAAAGTGCCCCTGTTTTTTCATTGAATTCATCGCGGTTCTCCGCTACAATCCTGGGTATGGAAATACGGCTGCTCAAAACGGCGCTATTTTTTCTTTTTCTTCTGACCGGCGTCACTGCGCAGGCGCAGGACCAGGCTTGCCTTGAGTGCCACACGGACTTCAAGACCGCCAAGGTCGTTCATCCTGCGCTTACTATGGGCTGCAGCTCCTGCCACGTGGGCCTGCATGCCGGCGAAAAACCGGCGCCGAAGCTCACGGTTGCCGTGCCCGACCTGTGCTTCGGATGTCATGACAAGGGCGCCTTCGAAAAAAAATCCCCGCACGAGCCCGTTGCAGGCGGCATGTGCGGCTCCTGCCACAATCCTCACGTGAGCGCCTTTCCGAAGCTCCTCCTCTCGCCGGTTCCGGACCTCTGTTTCTCATGCCACGACAGGAACGCGATGGCGAAGAAGAACGTCCATGCGAGCGCGGCTGAAGGACAGTGCCTGGTTTGCCACAATGCGCACGGGTCTGACAGCGCCTTCGTTTTGACGCAGCTGGTGGAGGGGCATTGCGAAGCTTGCCATGAAGAACAGGAATCGGGCAAACACGTGATGAGACGGGTCAGTCCCGGCGACACGCATCCCGTGAAAGGCAAGAAAGATCCCCTTCACCCGGGCAAGGATCTATCCTGTATCAGCTGTCATAACCCTCATGTCGCCAAGCCTGGCCAGCAGGTCCCCGAGAAAGTGAAGCGTCCGGAAGACGTCTGCCGCCAGTGTCACCGCAAGATCAAGGTTGGTCCCTGATCCGAAGGTGCGCGATGCGTAGTCCCATTTCACGGAACAATGTATAGGGGCGCCAATGCCGATGGATCGAAGAAAAAGCGTCAAGGAATGGCCGGAAGATGAACGTCCGCGGGAGCGGCTGTTGAAATACGGCGTCGGTTCCCTTTCCGATGCTCAGCTTCTCGCAATCATAGTTCGGAACGGAAGAGGCGGGCGTTCCGCGGTAGACCTGGGCATGGAACTGCTCGATAAGTTCAAGAACCTCGAAGGAATTGCCCAGGCAGGCATCAGGGAAATCTGCGGAAAGAACGGCATCAAAGGCATTGGACCCGCTAAGGTTGCGGAGATCAAGGCCGCGATCGAACTCGGCAAGCGCTGGTATAAAATGCCGTCCAAAGTGCATGAAGCGCCGGAAGCATTCTGTTCCAGCCAGGATGTCATCAATCACTTTAAGCAGACAATGAAGGGACTGAAAAAGGAAGTTTTCCATTGCGTCCTGCTTGATACGAAAAACAAGGCGCTTAAAATCATCAAAGATGAGGAAGTTTCCGTGGGCAGCCTTACCGCCTCTCTCGTCCACCCCCGCGAAACCTTCAAGGCCGCGATCCGCGAGTCGGCCGCGGCGGTCATCTTCATCCACAATCATCCGAGCGGCGACATCAAGCCGAGCCAGGAGGACATCCTCCTGACCCGGCGGCTGGTCCAGGCAGGCGAGGTGCTCGGCATTCAGGTGCTCGACCACATCATTATCGGCGACGGCTGCCATTTCAGCTTTCGGGACAATGGGCTGATCGGCCGCGTGCCCTGAGCCATGGACCGGGACCCTCCAAAAACCTTCCCCGGACTCATCGACGCCCACGTGCATATCAAAAGCCCCGGAGGGCTTGCCTCGCTCGCCGCGGCAGGCATCATCGCCGTCCGTGATGCCGGTGTTCGCGGGAACGTCGCTGTTGGGCGCGAAATTCCGCCACTCCCGGGAACGCAACCGGTTGTCGTGAGCGCCCGCTGGGCGCTTTATAAGAAGGGCGGCTACGGGTCGCCATTCGGCGTGCCGGTGGCCGGCCGCGACGAGATATCTGCGGAGATTCACAGGCTGGCAGAGGCCGGTGCTGGTATAATAAAAGTCATGGCCTCGGGGCTGGTGAGTCTCCGGGAGCCCGGGAAAATAACGGCCGGGGGTTTTTCCGGGGACGAGCTCGCTTTCATCGTGGACGAGGCCGCGCGACGCGGACTCGGTGTCATGGCCCACGCGAACGGCGAAGAGGCGATCATCGCTTCCGCCGAGGCAGGCGTCCGCTCCGTCGAGCATGGATTCTTCATGACCGCGCGGGCGCTCGAGGCGATGGCGAAACACGGAACATTCTGGACGCCTACGGTCGGAGCACTCGCTTTGGCCGCGGAAAGAGGCGCGGCCTCCTCGGAGGCAAGAACCTTCGTTGCCGGACTGATACGGTCTCACCAGCAAATGATCCTGCATGCGCATACCCTTGGCGTCTCCCTTGCCGTCGGCACGGACTGCGTCCTGCCCGATGCCCGCCATACGGAAGCCTACGAGGCAGAGTTGATGTATTTTGAACAGGCCGGCCTCTCTCGTGATGCAGTGACGGCAATCGCCCGCGACAGCGGGGCAAAGCTGCTGGGGATTTGATTTTTCACCGCAGAGATCGCAGAGTGCGCAGAGGATTCAAAATTGATGGTTTCGTAAAAAGTCGTCATTCCCGCTTGTCGGGAATCGTAGTGCCGCATAACGCACTGAAAAGGAAGGGTTCCGGACAAGCCGGAATGACGCCGTAGCGGCTCTCTCCGACTTTTTACGAGTTCATCAAAATTAGGTAGTATTGTCATTGCGCGGAGCGAAGCGACGAAACAATCTCGCAAGCCAAAACAGATTGCCACGCTCCCTTCGGTCGCTCGCAGTGACAACCTCAATGTTATCTCTGCGTTCTCCGCGTCCTCTGCGGTTTAATGCATTTTTCCTGAACGGAGGTTTTCATGCGAATCGGAGTTCTGTCAGGCGGGGGCGACGCCCCCGGCCTCAATGCGGTCATCAGGGCGGTGACCAAGACGGCGATCTTCAAGCACGGCTGGGAGGTGACCGGCATCATCGACGGGTTCGAGGGACTGCTCACCCCCACCAAGACCCGTCAGCTGACCTCCTGGAACACGCGCGGCATCCTTTTTGTCGGAGGGACCATCCTCGGGACCACGAACCGCGGCAACCCCTTCGCCCACAAAACGATCGTCAACGGCAGGGAGATCGTGGAGGACATGTCCTCCGTGGTTTTGAACAACATCAGCGAGCTGGGGCTCGACGTGCTTGTCGTCATCGGCGGCGACGGCTCGCTCAAGATCGGGCAGGGGATCCACAAGCTCGGAGTTCCCGTTATCGGCGTGCCCAAGACCATCGACAACGACCTCATGGCGACCCATGTGACGTTCGGCTTCCAGACCGCGGTTGACACCGCGACCGAGGCGCTTGACAAGCTCCATACCACGGCGGAGAGCCACCAGCGGGTGATCATACTCGAAGTGATGGGAAGGTACGCCGGCTGGATCGCGCTCGAGGCCGGCATGGCAGGGAGCGCCGACGTCATTCTGATACCCGAGATCCCCTTCAGCATGGAGAAGGTTACGGAGAAACTGTTGGAGCGGAAAAAGGCGGGGAGCAAATCGAGCATCGTGGTCGTGGCCGAGGGCGCCAAGCCCGCGGGGGGCGAAATGTCCGTGCGCGAGAAGGCTTCCGACGGGTACGTGCTCAGGCTCGGCGGCATGGGTGAGATCGTCGCGAACGAGATCAGCAAGCGCACCAGTTTCGAGACCCGCGTGACGGTGCTCGGCCATTTGCAGCGGGGAGGAAGTCCCTGTCCCTATGACCGGCTTCTGGCCACGCGCTACGGGGCCCATGCGGTAGAGCTCATCGCCCGGAGGAAGTTCGGGGAGATGGTATCCTATCAGCCGCCGGTCATCACCTCGGTGCCGCTCGAGAAGGCCATCAGCCAGCTCAAGCTCGTAGATGCCGAGGGCGAGCTCGTGAAGATCGCCGAGGGCCTGGGCGTGAGCTTCGGCAGATGAGCCGTTTCTTTCTTTTCGTATTCGCCGTCTACGGCGGTGCGCATGTCTATGTCTTCCTGCGGGCACGGAGCGCTTTCAAGTTTGGCGCCGGGCCCGGCATCGCCCTCGCCCTGTTCATGCTCCTGATGGTCTTTTCCCTATTCCTGGTCCGCAGTCTCGAACTGCAGGAGTTCGAGCGCGCCGCGCGGTCCCTGGCATACGTTGCCTATACCTGGATGGCGGTCCTGCTGCTTTTCTTCAGCGGAGCTGTTATTCTTGATCTCGTTGGTCTTGCAGTTCGACTGACGGGCTGGCTGACCCGCTCCGATTTCTCTTCGCTCCTCCTCTCCAGCCGAACGTCTTTTCTTGCGTGCCTCAGCATTGCGGTCATCATCAGCTTCTATGGGTACTTCGAGGCCCTCGGCATCAGGACAGAGCGGGTCAGGATAGAGACCGGAAAACTGCCCGCCGGAGTCGACCGGCTCACCATCGTTCAGATCTCCGACGTGCATCTCGGCCTCATTGTCCGGAAGCGCAGGCTTGAACGGATCATCGGCATCGTCGAGGCGGCAAAGCCCGATATCCTCGTCAGTACCGGCGACCTTGTGGACGCCCAGATCAACCACCTGACCGGCCTTGCCGGGATGCTGCGCGACGTGCATCCGCGGTTCGGAAAATACGCGATCACCGGCAACCATGAGTACTATGCGGGGATCGGGAAAGCTCTCGACTTTACGACGGAGGCCGGGTTCACGGTCCTGCAGAACGAAGCAAAGGCCGTGGGGCCGATCACGATCGCGGGTGTGGATGACCTTACGGCCATACAGCTCCACCTGACGAAGGCAATACCCGAGCAAGAGCTCCTTGGGAAGCTCCCCCGCGACCGTTTCACGATTTTCCTCAAGCATCAGCCGCGGATCGAGCGGGCGACCATCGGGCTCTTCGACCTGCAGATGTCCGGTCACACGCATAAAGGCCAGATCTTTCCTTTCACGCTTCTGACACAGCTTACCTTCCCGATGATCGCCGGCGACTACGACCTGGGCAAGGGCTCGCTCCTGCACGTGAGCCGCGGCACGGGCACCTGGGGTCCGCCTATCCGGTTTCTCGCGCCTCCGGAAGTGACTGTCTATGAACTGGTGCGAAAGGGGGAGTAAAACGGATACATCGAGCGTGGTGGAGCAGAAGGAAAGAACGATCCCGTAGAGTCGGTTTCTATCAATTGTCTCAGCTCGGGTTCACCGCTCCGCCGGGGATCACAAACCGCTCCCGGATGATTCTTCGAAACCGCGGCGCATAGATGAGGTCGAAGACGCTCTCCTTGTCCGGAAAAAGGTTCAAGGCCGCCTGCCTGGTATTTTTAATGATCTCGAACGCTTCACGCATCGTCAGGTCGGCCTGCTGCATGAGCACCGCCTGATTGAGGTCCACAACGAACCGCAGCAGCCGCATTCTTTTCTCTTCTTCCTGCAAAGCTTCTTTCATACGCCTTCCCCAAAAAAGCCTTTTCAGACTACAGTATGATACTGCTCCGATTTCATTTTTTCAAGTGCAGAGACGACTTGGTGGCGGACTATGGATTCTGAAGCAAAGGACGCGCCGGTGGTTGGCGAGTGCCGTTACCCTGCACAGTCCCGATTTGTGCCCGGCCGGCGAACTCTTTGCTGATCGAGGCTATGGTTTGACCTGCTTGACGAATCTCCCCTGATACCTGGCGTGACCGTCGCATTTTTCAAATACAAATTGGCAAACCCTGGTGCCGGGATATAAGGCCAGCGGGGCATGTCCCAAATTCACGATCTCCAAAGCCTGATGATTGGATATTCCCGGGTGCATGAAGCCGGCTGTGACGTGAACAGCCAGTCCGAAACGGGCAAACCTGCTTCTCCCTTCAAGCCGGCCGGAGATGTTATCGGCAAGCGTGATTTTTTCCTTTGTGATTCCCAGGATCATCTCGCCCGGTTTAATGACGATGTACCCGCCGTCTTTAACATGAACGTCTCTGGTTATGTCCTGGAAATGGGAGTCGTTTTTTACGTGGTAGATTTTCGACCGTTTTTTGAAGGTCCGGAAATCGTTGCCGAGCGTAAGATCGATCGAACCGGGTCCGATCTGCGATTTGTCGAGCGGGTCGATGGCGATCGACTTGTTTTTTAAAGCCTTCACGATTTCTTTCCCGATTAATACACTCATGGTTGGCCTGTTTTGCGTTCGAAGGTCCCGCTCTTGCCGCCGGATTTTTTCATCAGACGGATGTCGGAAATGGTCATGGCGCGATCAGCGGACTTGCACATGTCGTAGATCGTGAGGGCGGCGACCGACACGGCGGTCAAAGCCTCCATCTCCACCCCGGTCTTTCCCGTCGTTCTGACTATTGAACGAATAAGCACGGACGAGCCCGGGCGGTCCGGCTCGAATTCTATCTCAACGGAGGAGAGGGGAAGGGGATGACAGAGGGGGATGATATCCGCTGTTTTCTTGGCGGCCATGATGCCCGCGATCCGGGCAACGCCGAACACGTCGCCTTTCGATACCTTGCGGTCGAGGATGAGAGAAAGCGTTTCGGGCAGCATGGTGACCCGTCCCTCCGCCACAGCCTCGCGTGCCGTGTCCTCCTTGGCCGACACATCGACCATGCGCGCGG
>JAXIPA010000185.1:0-6641 GCA_045403145.1 Nitrospirota bacterium
CGTATCATCTCAAAGGACGGCAAGACCACGGCGATCTATGTCCCGCTCGAAAAGGGAGGAAACGGGAAAGAGATCGCCGATAAAATCAGGGAGATCGTGAAGAAAGAGAAGGGCGACGAAAAATACTACGTTGCCGGAGACCCCGTAGCGCGTGACACTTTCGGCGCGGATATGTTCAAGCTCATGGCCGTGTTCGCGCCCATAGCCGGGATGGTCATGCTGCTGGTCAGATTCCTGATGTTCAAGGACCTGTTTCTCTCGATCACGCTCATGATGGATGCCATGATCAGCATCGTCTGGAGCATGGGACTCCTGATCGGCCTGGGCTTCCCGATCCACATCATGAGTTCCATGGCGCCCGTGTTCCTCATGGCCATCGCAACGGACAGCATGCACATCTTTAACGAGTTCTACTTCCGGTTCCGGGAAAAGAAAGACAAGCGGGCAGCGATCATCGCGACCATGAATGCGGTTAGCCGGCCCGTTCGCAATACCGCCTTGGCAACGGCCGCAGGTTTCGGCGTGTTGTTGTTCATGAACATCATCCCTGTCAAGGTCTTCGGCGGACTTGTCGCATTCGGAACGATCGCTCTCCGGGTTTTGAGCTTCAGTTTCATTCCCGCCATGTTCACTTTTGTGAAAGAGGAAAAAATCGAAAAGATAGCGAGGTCTGAAGACATCAGCGCGGGCTGGATGTCGTCGCTGCTGAAGAAGCTCGCGGGCGTCGGCATTCATAAACCCCTGACGACCGTTCTCGTCGGCGTTGTTCTCGTTATCGCGGCCATTATCGGCATATCCAAAACAGTCGTGAATAATAATCTCGTGGAGTGGTTCAAGAAGGACAGCGACGTTCGCGTCGCCGATACGGTCATGAACAAGGCACTCGGCGGGACGTCGCTTGGCTACATCGTGGCGATCTCCGATAAAGATGATTATATAAAGACGCCTGAGGCCATGCGCTATATAGAAGGACTTCAGCGACGCCTGGAAAAACTTCCGGTCGTGGGCAAGACGACTTCAGTGGTGGATTATGTGAAGAGGATCAACCGCGTGCTTCATAACGACGATCCGAAGTATGCCGCTGTTCCCGAGAACAAAGAGATGATCGGACAGTACCTGTTCCTCTTCGCCATGTCGGCGAAACCGTCCGACCTTGACAATGTCGCGGACTATCCTTTCCGCAAGGCCAATATCTGGGTGCAGCTCAAGACATGGGACGCCAAGGCCATGGAATCGGTCATTGCGGCGGTCAATGAGTACCGAAAGGAAAACCTGACGCCCATGGAGTTCAAGCCTGCGGGGATCGCTTATTTCAACCTGGTCTGGAACCATGAGGTCCTCTGGGACATGGTGAAAGGCCTGACCCTGGCCCTGATCGTCGTGTTCGCGATCCTTGCATACGACTTCCGCTCCATCAAATGGGCGATGGTCGGCTATATCCCGCTCCTGTTCACGATCCTTCTCATTTACGGCGTCGTCGGTTTCATCGGGAAGGACTTCGATATGCCTATCTCGGTCATGAGCTGCCTCTCGCTCGGCATGGCCGTTGACTTCGCCATTCATTTTGTGAGCAGACTGAGGCAGCGGATGAAAGAGACGCCGGGTGAGTCGCTATCTGACGCTCTTCTCTGGACTGCGGCGCGGCCTGGCAAGGGCATCATGCGGAACGCGATCCTGTTTGCCGCCGCTTTCGCGGTCATGCTCTTCGCGCCGCTCACGCCGTACATCACCGTCGGCGCGTTTATCGTGAGCATGATGCTTTTGAGCGCGTTAATGACGATACTATATCTTCCGGCCCTCATTACGTTGACGCAGGGCTGGTTATTCAAAGGAGGAGAGCGATGAGGAAGAATTCAGTATTTTTGGCAATGATAGTGATGTCCCTGCTGTTTTCGACCGGGGCCTTTGCCCTTACGGCCGACGAGATAATGAAGAAGTCTCAAACGTCTTTCTTATACCCCGGTTCTGACTTCAAGGCCAGGGTCATGATGAAGCTCGTCAGCAAAGGCGGCCAGGAGCGGGTGCGCGAGATGATGATGATCAGGAAGAATTACGGCGCACCCGGCGGCGAACAGAAGTACTTTATGTATTTCTTTCAACCAGCCGACGTGCGGAACATGACGTTCATGGTCTATAAGTATCCCGGCAAGGACGCCGACCGGTGGCTCTTCGTCCCCGCCATCAACATGGTCAGAAGAATCGCGGCTCAGGACAAACGTTCGAGTTTCGTCGGCTCCGATTTTACGTACGAAGATATTTCCGGGAGGAACCTGGAAGATGATACTCATGCCGTCGTGAAGGAGGAAAAGATCGGGACCCGTGAATGCATGATAATCAAGAGCACGCCCAAGGCAGCGGAGATGGAATACAGCCACAAGCTGTCATGGATCGACAAAGATGCCTTTTTGCCTATCAAGGAGGAGTATTACGACAAGAAGGGCGAGGTGTACAGGGTCTTCAGCGCCGAGGAAATCAAGGACGTGAAGGGTCACCCCACGATCACCAAGAGATTAATGAAAAATCTGTTGAGCGGACATATGACCGAGGTGACGTTCCTGAAGGTGGATTACAATGTCGGTATTGAGGACAGCCTCTTTACCGAGCGTTACCTCAAACAGCCGCCGAAGAGGTGGATTGAATGAGGAGAACGCAGAAGACAGAGGCCGGAAGACACCCTGTACTCGCGCTGCGCACTCGTAAACACGGGTGCAGGCAGAAGTCAGAGGTCAAACTTGCTTTTCTTGTTTGTCTCGTGTCCGCCCTCTGTCTCCCGTCTCCTTTGTTTGCCGTTGACACTTCCCTGCACGGTTTCGTGCAGGGTAATTATTCGCTGAATACAGCCGGAGATAATCCTGACGGAAAGGATTTCAAATGGTCGGAAGAGCGGGCGCAATTGAAACTTGAGTCTGTTGCTGATCCGTTCCGCCTGTTGATCAAAGGCGACGCCTTTCACGATAATATCGACAAGCATTCCATCCTTGAATTGCGGGAAGGTTATGCCGACTACACTGCCGAGAAGTGGGACGCGCGCGTCGGTCGTCAGGTCGTAACCTGGGGGGTCGGGGACCTGCTGTTCATCAACGACGTGTTCCCCAAGGACTTCGAGGCGTTCTTCTCCGGCAGACCCATGGAATATCTGAAAAAGGGCGTTGACGGCGCAAAGATCGGCCTGTATCCGGGATTCCTGTCGTTTGAGTTCATCGCCATCCCTTATTTCGAGCCAAACAACTATCCTGACCCGAAAAGATTCCGGATGTTCGACCCAATGGCCGGCATCACAAACAGAGAAGTGCAGGATCCTTACAGGGACTCAAGAAAAGCAGAGACAGCATTGCGCATATACCGTGATGTGGCCGGATTCGATACCTCGCTTTATTACTATCATGGGTTCTCACGACAACCATCGTTCTTGCCGGACAACCCTGCGGCGCCAACCAGGCTCACCTTGTTCTACCCGGAGCTTTCCGTATATGGCGCGAGCATTCAGGGTAGGGCATTGGACGGCGTGTTGAGCCTTGAGTCCGGCTATTACGATTCGCGCCAGGACAAGAATGGAACGGACCCGATGATACCCAATTCGCAAACAAGGTATTTGATCGGTTATCAAAGACAGCTCTGGGAGGATTTTACTGTCGGGCTCCAGTATTACGGGGAATACATGTCCGACTATTCCGCCTACGTGCAAAATCTCCCTCCCGGTTTCCCACCGGAGAAACGGCTCCATCAGCTTGCTTCCCTGCGGCTTACGCAATTTATGATTCATCAGACCCTGAGGCTTTCCTTTTTCGCCTTTTATGGATTGTCGGACGGCGATTACCTGCTGAATCCCGAGGTGAAGTATAACCTTACGGACTCCATCTGGGTTGCGATAGGAGGGAATGTTTTCGGCGGCGGCAAGCTATCGAGTCAGTTCGGGCAGTTCGCAAAGGATGATAATGTTTATGGACAAGTGAGATATGAATTTTGATGAGTCTTGGACTTCCTCGTTGACTATCAACCCCTTTCTGTCGTAAAGTATGGCTGGATTTTTGCTAAACGATGAAAGGGAGGGTCTTTGGCTTTGGAAATCAAGCTCACACAACTTTCAAGCTGCGCCGGTTGAGCGTCGAAATTCAGCCCCGCTGAACTGTCCCAGGTCCTGGGACAATTTCCGAAAATCACCGATCCGAACGTGCTGGTGGGTTTATCCAATGCCGATGACGCCGGAGTCTACCGCATCACCGACGACATCGCCATGGTCCTGACGGCCGACTTCTTCACCCCGATCGTGGACGACCCCTACTGGTTCGGCGCAATCTCCGCTGCCAACTCGCTCTCGGACGTTTATGCCATGGGCGGAAAACCTTTGGTCGCCCTGAACCTCGCCGCGCTCCCGGCGGGGGCCGATTTCTACGACATCAACAAACGGATAATGCAGGGCGGTATCGACAAGATGGCCGAGGCGGGCGTGGCAATCATTGGCGGCCATACCGTCAAGGACAAGGAACCGAAGTTCGGGTACGCAGTTCTGGGCAACGTCCATCCCGCTAAAATACTCGATAATACAAAAGCCAGACCAGGCGACGCCCTGATCCTCACCAAGCCGATTGGGACGGGCGTGATCTCGACGGGGCTGCGGGCCGGACGGTGCAGCGCGGAGACGGCGGAAGCCTTCACGAAGTCCATGGCAGCGCTCAATAAACGGGCAGCAGAGATCATGCTTGAAATCGGCGTCAGCACCGCCACGGACGTCACCGGCTTCGGTCTCATCGGCCACCTGAACGAGGTGCTTACGGCGAGCAAATGCGGCGCGAGGCTCCACGCCCACGCGGTCCCCGTTTTCGGGGAGGCGGTGAAGATCGCAGAGATGGGCATGGTGCCGGGCGGCACGAGGGCCAATCAGAAAAGCTACGATCCCCATGTCGAATGGGCGGGTGACGTTTCCGCGACCGAACGGGTACTGATGAACGACGCGCAGACATCGGGCGGCCTCCTGATTTTCGTGCCGAAGGAGCGGAAGGACCGGCTCGTCGCGGCGCTTGAAAAGGAGCATATCACGGCTGCGCATATCGGCGACGTACTCGCAGGGGCTGAAAAAGGCGATAAACGGATCTTCGTGGAGAAATGATGGATGCGGCGTGGTTTGTGTTTCTGGCCCTGATCGGGGCGTCCGTGGGGTTCCTTTCCGGGCTGCTCGGGATCGGCGGAGGCATCGTCATGTTTCCCCTGCTGCTCTACGTTCCGCCGCTTCTGGGTCTCGGCGGGATCGACGTAAAGAGCGTCACCGGCCTGACGATGGTCCAGGGGTTTTTTTCCGCCCTCACGGCGCTGCTTTATTATCACAAGAACGCGCTCGTGAACAAATCCCTCGTTATTACGCTCGGCCTCTCGCTGTTCCTGTCTTCGCTCATCGGCGCCTTCGCATCGAAAATGGTCCCTGACGGGACGTTGCTCATGGTCTTCGGAACGCTGGCCTTTATCGCAGCGGCGATGATGCTTATCCCCCGGAGTTATCTTCAGGACGATCTGACCGAAGACAAGGTGGAGTACCGCAAGTCCGTTGCCATCGCCATCGGCGTCGTGCTCGGCTTTTCCATAGGTTTGGTCGGGCAGGGCGGTGCATTCATCCTTATCCCCGCGCTCCTTTATATGCTGAAGATCCCGCTGCGGGTCGCACTGGGAAGCACGCTCGCTATCGGGCTCTTCTCCTCCTCGGCGGGACTGATCGGGAAGGTGGCGACCGGCCAGGTGCCTTATCTCATGGCCGCGCCGCTTTTGCTCGGCGCGGTCCCTACGGCGCGGCTGGGCAGCATCGTGGGGAAAAAGACCGATACCCGTCTGCTCAAATGGCTGCTCGCGGCGATCATCTTCGCCACCGCGGTGAAGGTCTGGATCAGCATACTCTGACAGTCGTGAGGTGGTGCCGCTGCTGCTGTGATTATATCTTATGGCTGACTTTGGTTGTATAAGCTTGGCACACAAGGGGGCGCCTCCATAGTGATATAATTGCAATAAGTGAAGATAGAAGTCTTCATTTGCTATTGTCCGCAGGTTGTTTAGCGCTTTCGAAGAGAGGAAAAAATCTATGATGAATCAGAGGCAACATGCCCGCAAGCCCTATGAACAGCAAGAGAAACTTGTCTTGACAATCATCCCCTTTGAAAAAGAAGAGAGTCTGGACATCGTAGCCGATGCAACAGATATCGGCCCGGGAGGATTGGGGATCACGGCTGACTGCACCCTTGAGCCGGGTTACGTCATCATGAAGGATGGAAGAGGAGAGTACACAAACGGCGTGCTCGTGTGGAGCAGGGCACTTGATGGTACGGCCTGCCGTGCAGGGATTCAATTTCTTTCCAGGCGCCTCAAAGCGGCGTGACCTCGTAACCTGTTCAGATCCTACCCTTGCGGCAGTCTGCGAACGAAATCCCCGGGCAATGCCCTGCGGGTCCTGCACTCACCCTTCTTACCGCGGTCCTGACGATCGCGAGCTATTCGATCAGCACCGTAAAACCGTTGAAATCCGGAAAGGCGCTGAGCGCCTCCCGCAAGCCCTGCTTTGCAAACTTCCCGTAGGCCAGGGAATTATCGCTGAGCCTGAGGGTTTTTCCGCTCTCATCTTTCTCGAACTTCCCGCCGCCCAGAATGACCCAGGATCGGTC
>JAXIPA010000276.1:0-3679 GCA_045403145.1 Nitrospirota bacterium
CTGAAGACGCCATCGGTACGAGACCTCTCCTGACGATTGCGCCCAAGGATCTTCAGCCCATCCTTCCCCAACCGATCCGACGGTCAGGAACAGAACGGAGATGACCGAGAGAGCCCACATGGGATGAGATCACTCCGTTGCGGCGGCGGCTCGCTCAAAACTCGTGCGGAGGGCAGTGACCACCTGCTGCTCACCCGTCAACACTCCATATTCGATCAAGATTGCCAGACGAGGATTTGGATCGATGCGGCGCAAAGCCTGGCTAATGAATCCACCAGACTCGATAACCTTTTGATAGGTGCCCATCCACGAGTCGGTCACGGCACGCAGTCCGGCATCGGCGGGTTTCATCCGGTCAAGCTTTACCCGGGATTTCCGTTTTAGGGCAAGATCGCGTCGCAGTATATATACCCAATTGTCAGCCTGGAGTCCAGATGAGTTCGCAGGCGGTGTAAGGGAAGTAGAAACGAACATTTCTATGATGAAATCGAGAACACTGATTAAGTCAACAGCCCTCCTTTTGACCCTGTTCTCTCTCTTCGTATCAAGCTTCATGATGATCGAGGCAGGAGGACATACCCTGGGACATGGACACACCGCCAACCATGCGGCGCAGCACGCCTCCTTTATCTGTACCTGGATGTGCGCTGCTTCGACGTTTGCCGATTCAGAAGACCAGAACCTCAGCCAAAACGTTCATCCTTCCTTTGAGACAATTCCTATCTCCATAGAACGCTTCTTTAACAATCTTTCCATTTTGTCCTTTCATATCCGTCCCCCCCCTATTTCCTTCTCCTGAAAAGGCTTCACCCGAAAAGGCTCGTGCTTCGAGTAGAAGAGAAGCATGAACATCGGGGGTGAATACTGCCAAGGGGAAGTGGATAAATGGGAGCGACTGTTCCCAGAGAGGAGGACTCCATGAAGGCCATCGTACTCGCATCTTATCTCTTGTTGTTATTCATTGTTCTACCAGGCGATGTCTTGGCGGCCCATATTCTAGAACCGCTCGGCACCGAGATTGCCGCCACCCCTCCCCGCGGCCGGATGTTCGGACAGGTCATTTATGAGTATTCAAGGGAGGAGAACGGCACAACGAAGACCACCCACCTTTTACCGATCGAATTCGAAATCGGCCTTGGGGAAAGGACACAGCTCAATCTGGAAGGTGAGATCCTGCTCCGTGAGGAGAGCACTGGCTCTCCGAGAGAAAGCGGGATTGAAGAGATCGGGGTGGGAGTCAAACACCGCTTCCTGGATGAGACCGAGCTTCTGCCGGATGCGGCCTTCGAGGTGGCCTACTCGCCTTCAATCGGACTGAAAGGGAATGAACACGGGATCAAGGGGGAACTGATCTTTTCAAAGAACCTGCATCCGCGATTCGTGGTCCATCTCAATGGGGCCTATGAGCATGTGACGGGGAGAGAACTTGATGTCACAAGTGGAACGGATGAGGTGGTCAATCATACGACCTGGTTTTACAATGTGGCGCCGATGTTCAGGGCCATCCCGGACCGGTTGATGGTGCTGGCCGAGCTGAACGGCCGTACCGAGGTTTCAGGAAACACCCAACTGACCATCGCGCCTGAAGTGATTGTGGTCATTCAGACCGAAACATTTTTTGCACTCCAGAATCTGGCCATTAAGCTGGCGGTGCCCTTTGGCCTCAATGGCGACTCGCCAGACATCGGTGTGAAGCTCGGTCTTACGAAGCTGTTCTGAGCAGAGGCCTATGGAGGAACCCCATGAAGAAGGATACCGTCAGATTTTCGATTTTGCTGGGATGGGCGTCTCTCGTTTTCCTATTCGGGTATGGCAATATAGCCCGCGCCCACGAGATCGTGGGCGAGGTGACGCCCCTCATGATCCATATGAAACAGGCCCTGGACCAGATTGAACATGGAAAACACCAGGAGGCCGTCCAGGTGATTCGGATGGTGTATGAGGATTTTTCTCATGACATGGGGATGGGGATGTAATGCAGGGGGTTGGCCTGAAAAACACGGCTCGCCAAGTGGATCAGCGGTTCGGGACCCGACTCGGGACATCATTAGATGAAGCCTTGACGAAAAGCAACGTCCCTGTTCTTGAAAAGGTGACTCAGGAACTGGCTTTTCTTCTGATGCTGGAAAAATTTACGGTCCTTCAAGCCTCCGTTGGCAAGGCATCAGCCAGCCCTCAGACCCAGCAGACCATCTTCTGGTTAGGGAGAAACTATTTCTCCTATTTTCTGGAGCCAACACTTGCTGAAAAGAATCAGGTTGAGGCACAGCGCCTGGATCGCATGCTGGACAGGATGCTGTACCGGCTGGAGGATGGGCAGCCGGAGGAATTCGTGGCCCTGCAAAAAGAGCTGGTGAGCGGGATTGTGGACGCCTTTCATCTGGATCGGCCTCCCGCAATGCCTGCGGGTTCGCACCAGAAGTGACGGAACCGTCTTGGTGGCTGAAGCCGCCCGGCAATAAAAAGAACGGGAGGAACGATGCTCAAACTACCTTCACCGTGGGTGATCTTAAGCTGTCTGCTGTTGTTTGGATTCGGCGAGGTGGCGGGAACATTGCTGGGAGGGTATCCCCAGCCGATCAAGGATCTGGCCCGAACGCAGGCCATGGCCCATGCGGATGTTCATGGATTGACCGGGGTCGAAGATATTGATCGGGCGATCCTCGAAAAGGTGGGAACGGAGGTCCTGGCCAGGGTTCACACCTTCCATCTCCATTCCCATGGACTGGCCTTGGTGGTCTTCGTCTTATGCCTGATTCTGATCAACATGAATCTTTCAGACCGGTCCAAAAAGGTTCTGATGGGTCTGACCTGTTTGGGGCTGTTGTATCCTTTTGGGTGGCTGACGATCGCCCTGACATTGCCATTGTATGGGAAGGCAGGCGCCTTCCGCCTGGCCGAGCGCCTGTTTTTTATCCCGTTTGGAGGCGGATTTCTATTAATAGTCTGGTTCATTATACTTATCTATTTTATGAGGCAAGTAAGGGGCTTTAAAAAGTGGGGCTTCTCCTTTCCGAGTGGGTGATTTCGGCCTGATTTCATATCGGGTCGAGCATGCAGGTGAGGACTTTGAGGCGCAGGTACTCCTCGTCACGTAGGCCGTCACTGCGCCGCTGGATGACCCGGATCTTGTTGTTCACGCCCTCGCGACGCACCTGGCATGACACTTTGTTGGTGGAGCCCAATGAAACTGCGGATCTCGCTTTTGTCGCAGACAATCCGGGCGACTGGATGCTACATTGTCATGTGGCCGATCACCAGGAGAGCGGCATGATGGCCGTGATCCATGTCAGCTGACGAGTTACCACATCGTACAAGGAGAATCGACATGCGCAATACAATGCTCAAGTTTCGACGCAGCACCGCGCTGCTGGCAGCGCTCCTGGCGGTGCTCCCGTCCACCCAGGCTTTCGCCGCGCCGATGATTGTCACGCTCTACAAGAATCTGCAATGCACCTGCTGCGGGGCCTATGCGAAATATCTCGAGGAGCAGGGTTTCAAGGTAGAGGTTAAACCGGTACCCGATCTGCACTCGATCAACCAAAAGGCTGGCGTGCCCGACGCTCTGGAAGGCTGTCATACCTCATTCATCGGTGGCTATGTCGTGATCGGCCACGTACCGGTTGATGCGATCCGCAAGCTCCTGGCGGAGCGACCGAAGATTGTCGGCATTTCCATT
>JAXIPA010000200.1:0-4601 GCA_045403145.1 Nitrospirota bacterium
GTCCATCCCTGGTGCCGGTAAAAGGCCAGAATGAGAAGGCCGAAGACTATCCGGTAATAGGCAAACCCCGAAAAATCATGCTTTGAAACATATCCGAGAAACGCTCTGATGACCACCAGGGATGAGAAGAACGCGGTGATAAATCCGACGAGAAAAAGCGGGACATCCGCAGCAGAGAGCGCGTCCAGGTTCTTCAGAAGGTCGTACCCGGTCGCCGCGAACATGGTGGGGATCGCCAGAAAGAAGGAAAATTCGACGGCGACCTTTCTATCGAACCCTATGACCAAGCCACCCATGATCGTGGCCCCGGAACGGGACACGCCGGGAAACAGAGCGAGACACTGGGCGATTCCCGTCCCGACTGCCTGTTTGAGCGTGATGCCGTCGACCTCCCGCACGTGACTGTGGTGGTCCATCCTTTCAATCAGAAGGATCGCGACCCCTCCCGCGATGAGCGCCCCCGCCACGGTGATTGGATTGAAAAGATAAGCCTTGATGGCCTTGTGCGCGAGAAGGCCGAGAAACGCCGCAGGGAGAAAAGCAATCATGACGTTCATCGCAAGGGCACGGTCCTCTTTGCGGCCCGGAAGCCCCTTTATCACGCCGAAGATCTTTTCCCGGTAAATCCAGACGACCGACAGGATGGCCCCGAGCTGGATGAACACCTCGAAGACCTTTGCCCGTTCGTCATCAAAACCGAGAAGATCGCCGGCAAGGATGAGGTGGCCCGTGGACGAGACGGGTATGAACTCGGTGATCCCCTCGACGATGCCCAGGAAGAAACCTTTGAGAAGCAGCATAAGATCCATGTGACGGCATTATTTCACAAAGCAGAGAGGAATTCAAGATGTTTTGAGGAAGAAGAACATGAAAGGCAAATATCACGGCCGCGGATAGGCAGGTTGCAACGTGACAAGGTTAAAGAAACGACCCCCATAGCATCCGGACCCCCATAGCACCACCAGGATGCTCCGTCAACCTATGCCGCGTTGGTCGCAATAGGATGAATGCGTAGAATATCTTTTTTAAATGTGCGCTCCGCTTCCTCTATATCATAAAGCGCTTGAAGATTCATCCAAAATTCCGCGGGAACCCGAAACGCCCGTCCAAGTTTCAATGCTGTTTCGGCTGTGATACTTCTTTTGCCGGTGATTATCTGCCCAAGGCGTGTTTGTGATAGTCCGGTTTCCTGCGCCAGCCGGTACACGGATATATTCATGGGAACGAGAAATTCCTCCTTCAACACCTCGCCTGGATGGATATTTGCTATTCGTCTCATACGATAACTCCTTTTCAATGGTAATCCGCAATTTCAACTTCAAGAGCGTTGCCGCTTTCCCACTTGAAGCATATGCGCCATTGGTCGTTAATTCTTATGCTCCATTGTCCCCGTCTGGCATCCTTAAGCTGCTCCAACCGGTTATTCGGCGGCTCACGCAACGTTTCTATCGTTGGCGCTGAGGCAAGCATTCTCAGCTTTCTTCGCGCAATGTGATGTAGCTCCGCCGGCAGTTTAATTCTTTTTGAAAAGCGTCCCTGCCAGACCGCTTCCGTCTCTTTGTCGCGGAAGGATACTATCATTGGTTGATAGTATCACTGTTAAATAGCGTTGTCAATCCAAATACCAACAGCTCAGGGTCCCGCTCATCCGCAGGATACGGGCGCGGAACCTTGATTACAAGGTCTATTACTGGCGGACTGGAGGCGGCGCGGAAGTGGATTGCGTCATAGACGCGGGCAAGGACATAATTCCCATCGAGATCAAGGCCGGGGCCAGGGTGACGCTGTCGGCCCTGCGCGGACTTTCGAGCTTTATAGAGACGTATAAGGGAAAAGTGAAAAAAGCCTATGTCGTGACAACGGGGAGGCTGCCCGAGAAACTGACGGATACGATCACGGCGATACCATGGCAATTCCTGTAGACCTGGAAACCGGTTATTTCCCGGCGTGTGCGGGGCGTCGCGGCGAGGCCAGTGGGTTAGCAGCATTCGCCCCGTTTACGTCTAAACAAGGAATTGGAGTATTGGATTGTCGGAGTAGTGATGGAGAAAAAAAGATGCGATACAAATAGCTTGTACAAAGTAAATAGGTACGAATTGCGGGAGGTTTTTCTAGTTGTTATAAAGAGATTCGAGGATTTCGGCGATACGCTGCGTTTCTCGCATATTTCGACCAGTCGTTTGAATCACCATACCCAGCCCTCTATCATCCCAATACAATACTATTTCGATTCGCCCGCTAGTGATCCACGAATTACCTGGAGGTTTTTCGCCGAGACGGCAAAGCTTCGGGCCTGAGCAGATGAGGGACGTTAATACGTGAGATTGCTATAGCATCACTCGTTGTTTAGGCGGCCTTTTGAATCTCTTTAGCCTCATACTCGGGGAACATGATGATGGCAGGGTGGACGTCGAATGCCTTTGCGAGTTGTTCTGCGCGTCTTTTGCCGATCTCCACCCTATCATTTTCTAAAAGACTAATATTCGTGGCGCTGATGCCCGAGTGTTTGGCAAGTTCTGCCTGGGTCCAGCCTTTTAAATCCCGAAGCATCCGAATGACCTCGCCCGTTGTTAATTCGGCATGTGGCTTTGACGGGACAAATTCACTTCGCCTGCGAACCTTCATACATCCTCCTAATAATTGTGCGGAGTTATCTCCAATACAAGAACTGTGACAATATCCTTTTCAACGGCATAGATGACCCGGTATTGCAGACTCAGGCGTGACGAGAGCTGATCAGCTCGATCGCCTTTAAGCTTCTCATCATGGAACCCCGGAAATTCGCGGAGTTTATCAGGCCCGTGTCGATAGACGATGTTTTTCCAAAGCTCGTATTTTTTCACGATACCGGGAGGGAGCTTTCGGCAAACCTTATCGATGTCGCGATGCTCTTTTATCCGCCGCATTATTGCTTATAATAACTTATTAAATATAATAAGTCAAGGAATTGCTGTAATGTGTTTTGAACGGGAATGCTTGAGGGAAAGGCCACGGGAGGATTTGAGCAGTGATATCAGAAGATGAGCTCATGTAAAATAAGGAAGGGCCCCGGCATCCCGGGGCCCTTATTGAGAACTGTGCGTATTACCTGAGGTTCGTGCGCTCAGGCCTGTCGAAGTTGTGGCAATTTGAGCACTTGCGCTGCAGGGAGTCAACGTGCCTGCTGTGTACCGAGGTGAAATTGCTGTAGCTGCTGCTGTACGATTGCAGGCTGTGGCAGTCGTTGCAGAGATCCGAGACCGGCTTCTTGAGGCCGTAACCGAGGCTCTGCAGGTTTATCTGCGTAGCTGTGCCTGAAATATGGCAGTTTGTGCAGGTCAGCGCATTACCCGATGCCGGAGGCACTTCGTGGGTGATGAGCTGATACGTATCATCGTCCACCCAGGAGAAGGGCTCGGTGTTGCTGTAGCCCATCAGGCCCAGTGCGGACATGATCGACGCCGTGGGATCGCCTGTCGCGAAGTAGGTCTTCGTTTCAAGCGGTATCAGGATGCCCAGGTTGGTCGCATATGGCCTGTGTGCGGTTTTGTACTTGAACGGATAGAGCTTGCTGCTGTCCGTGCCCGAGACGGTGCCGACGGGCCTTGAGGTCTGATACTTGCCCGTTGCCGGATCGAGCGCGGCGGGATCGTTCAGGCTGTAGCCCCAGCTCGTTCCGTTCCAGAACTTGTACGACGGCTTCTGGTCATTGAGCAGGGTAACCGTGGGCTCATAGCGGTTGGTCGTGGTGCTCCACTCGGGCGCGTTCCAGTCCCTTCTCATCTCGGTCGCTTCGGTCGCCGCCGTGTCAGAGGCATTGCGCGCATAGGTCTTGATATGGCAGGTCTGGCAGGCAACCCTGTTTACGTGCTTGGAGACACCCGACGTCGTGTGCCCGCTCGAGGCGGTCTTGGTCGCGTGGCAGGTCGTCGTGGAGCAGCTTACCTTCACATTCAGGTCGGTTTCCCGGAGGTCGGAGCCCCGTCCGGCGATCTTGTGCTGCTGTACGGCGTGGCAGCTCTGGCATACGAGATTGCCGGTGGCAGTCGAAGCCATGTGAACGTCGAAGTTCCTGTCCGCGGTCGTCCCATGGGCAACGGCGAGGTCGCCTCTCTTGAAGTTGTCTCCTCCTCCGCCCTTTGCGTGGCACTGCGTACAGTTCTGCCGCACCGGCCTATGCACGGTCTGGACCGCCTGGTCCATGGTGATCGTCATGTTGACCGTATCGGGCGTCATAAGGCCCGTGATGGTGTCTTTCTTTCTCTTATAGTCCTTCTGATGGCAGATCAGGCAATCGATGTTTTCGAGGTGCTGCTGCTGGGTAAGCGTCGTGTCATCCGGCCTTTTTCCGACGCCCACGTGACAGGTTGAGCAGCCGCCCCAGTTTCCGATGATGTTGCCGCAGTAGCTGTTCACCGCGGTCTTGAGCTTGCCCTGCGTCGCGGCGCCGTTCACCATGGAGGTTGCCGGCCCTTCCCATTTATAGTGCGCTGATGCCTGTACTTCACCCGCCTTGTCGGCATGGCAGCTCGCGCACATGGCATAGCCTGTCCAGGTAAGACCCGAATGGACGCTGCCCGGAGCTGCGTACACGGCCGTCATCGTCGTGTTTGCGGTCATGG